>CANQBZ010000021.1 GCA_947589295.1 uncultured Akkermansia sp. | reverse complement strand
TACACTATTTTTGTCCAGACGATAAATCTCATGCCCCCTTTTTCCACGTTCGGTACACTCATTTTTGTCCGATTGCGGATCCACAGAGAACATCTGTTTTGGCTTGACTTTGCGGACAGAAGGTGATAGGCTCCGCGCCGTTATGGCAAAAGTACCCGTTATCCAGCTTCGCAAGGGGCATGCAGTCAATTACAATGGAGATATATGCATTGTGCGAGAGAGCCAGCTCAAGACGCCGCCTCGAATGGCCTCCTATGTGCAGATGACCATTCGCAGTATAGCCACCAAGAAAGATTACAATCTGCGGTTGACCTCGAATGATTTTTTGGAGGGGGTGATGCTTACGCGGGAGGAAATGGAGTTTTCGTACGTGGATGGTATGGGTTACCATTTCTTGAATACTGAGACGTATGACGACATTTGTGTGAGCGAAGACATCGTTGAGCCGGTTAAGGATTACCTGATAGAGGGGAATTCGTACGTGCTCCTCTTTACGGATGAAACTGCGTGCTCCATCGAGCTTCCGGCAGCCATTACAATGGAGGTGGCCGAGGCACCGGAGGGTGTGAAGGGTAACTCTGCGAACAATGTTTATAAGAGTGCAACGATGACCACCGGACTGGTAGTACAGGTGCCGCTTTTCATCAGTTCTGGGCAAAAAATTTCTGTAAAAACGGAAGATGGCACTTACCTGGGGCGCGTGAATAGTTAGTCCCAGAACAGGTATCCCTTGATTCCGACGGTCCACGGTCGCGAGGCGTTGTCGTGGGCATGTTTTAGCAATGAAGATAGCTGTGCTAGCTAGTAGCAGTCGCGGGAACGCTACGGTGGTTAATGCGGGAAAGACGACGCTGCTTGTGGACGTGGGCATAAGTGCGCGCCGGATTAAACTGGGGCTAGAGTCGTGCGGACTTGGTTTAGAGGATATCTGTGGCATCTGCATCACGCACGAGCATTCGGATCATATCGGAGGGCTGGCAGTATTATCTGGTAAAACGAGGGTGAGGGTGTACTGTTCACGGTATTTGCGCGACGATTTGGTTTCACTTGCGCCAGATGCAAATTACACCTTTTTGGAACCGGGTACGAAAGTTCGCATTGGGGATTTTTCGGTGTTGCCCATCAGTGTGAGTCATGATGCGGTGGATCCCTTGGGCTATGTGTTTGAGGCCGATGGAGTGCGCCTCGGGTACATCACCGATACTGGTTGCATCACGCGCACCATGTTCCCGGCTCTGCAGGGAGTTCAGGCTCTGTATTTAGAATCCAATTACGATCCGGAGTTGCTTTGCAAGTCAGGGCGCCCCCCAGAGCTCATCAGCCGGATTGAAGGACAGTGGGGACACCTCTCCAATGAACAAGCTGGTGAGTTTGTGCGCCAAATCGCCCACAGCGACCTGCGACACATCATCCTGGCACACCTCTCCCCGGAGTGTAATACTCCAGCGCGCGCTGCCGTTACCATTCAGGCTGTACTAGACGAACTCCATCACTCGGCAGAGCTGCACATAGCTCGACAAACCGAGCTGCTACCTTGGATGCAGGTGTGAGAAGTGGAACAGGACCACCATCTTACCCACTTCCCTACGAAAGAGTTGTATTGCCTTCACCAGAAGGCGAAAGATGGGTGTGTGATTGCCCCGCAAGTTTTGCACGTTGAACGTCGGAGATACCTTCCTGTATGAGTCGGAGAGCAACAATCCACGCAATAACTCCGAGCAAGGCGAATATGGCATAGGCCACGATTTCGGAGACTTCATTGCTTAGATTCATCGTGTCCAATACCATACCAGAACCATTCCAAGAGAAGTGAAGTATGATGGGAATGAAGAACAGTTTCAAGAAGCGTTTGTCAAAGAGGGCCCCAGCGTCAAAACCTTCCTGAGCATTTTGTTTGCGTTCGGAACGGCGAATGAGGATCACCCGACAAAGAGCACCGGCAGAGATTGCCGTCCAGACGACATGACAGAACGGCGCCAAGAATCCTCTCAGCAAAGCAATGGAGATAAGGGTGTCATCATTAAATCGAGAGGCAATGAAGAACCTGAAAACGTACCCAGCGGTCTCAAAGGCGGCAAATCCGGCACCAACGGCCCCGCCGAGCAGAACTCCCTGAAGGATATGGTTGACTCTCATCCGGGCAAGCGCAAAGACAACGAGCACCGCCATAAGCTTTGCTGTCTCCTCCACTGGCCCTGCCCAGCATGCTCCGGACGTCATAAAGTCGGGAAGGAAAATAGGAAGCATCAATGTAATAACCAAGGAAACTGCTCCGCCGCCCACGAAAGCACGGATCACGTTATACATGGATATATCCCTTCTGACATTGATCTCAAAGAATAGGATGAGTACGGTGAAGGGAACCGTGAGCGACACTGCCATGATCAGCGCCGGGTAGGAATGGATATTTCCCTTCGATATGGCACACCACCCGAACAACAAGGACAATAAAATCCCATACAAGAGAACCCGAGTAAATATCCACGGAGTCGGCCAATCTCCATTCACCTCTGTGATCTTGGGCGTTGTATATGAGGAACCGCAGTGGAATACGTTGTATAGCTCCTCGTCCCCGTGGTGCCGCAGAACAGCAGAGAAAAACTTCTTCCACGAGAAACCCTTGAGTTCCTCTAATCCTACGGCCCCACCCACAAACGAATCAAGCTTGGAAACAGTATTAAAAAGAAGATTAGTCTTGTTAATTTCCTCTTTATTCTTCATAAATTCCGGAGATTGTGTCGGCAACGGCGGAGGGGTGGAAGCTGCACGAAACACTTGGGCGTATGACTTCCATTCCGGCATACCCTCTTTCCATATCAGAGATTTTTCTTGGATCTCGCCCGCGGTAATGAGCTGGCTTAGAGCCTCCGCTGTGTGCGGACCATCGTACCCATCTCCACGCTGCACGTAGTAAGCTGGCATGTCTTGCACCAACTCCTTCGTTCCGGATTCTTTTCTTTGAAGTCGCTCGGTTTGAGCGACATACGTATCCGATATCGATTCGCTCATCACAGTAATTATTATGTTGCTTAACTCTGAAACCCTAGGTCCCTAACGATCCGAACGTCACCCAAACGTTTGGAGCATAATCCGCATAATGGAGAGTCTCAATGATTTTTCTTCGGAACAATAACCGGTTTTTCGATCTTTTGTAGGATCGGCGCAATCCGCATGTTCTCGTTCGGAGTGAGTTTTTTCTCCCATGTCTTATATCCGGCGAGAGAAATCCGCAAAATACCGGGAGAAGCAGGAGCCGTCACTGTGCACGGAGTGTTGCCAACGAAGCTATCGTTGTATTCCACGTCAGCCCCCTCAGGAGTGGATTTCACCTCAAAGGTGACAGGCTCAGCAGTGCTGCTTGCCTCCCCCGAGTTAGTAGCGATATTAATGGAAGCGATAAATTTGGGTACAGCCGAAGAAATTGCCTTACGCAGAGGTTCCTCCCAGTCATCATTTAGGCCTTCAATCTCCGTGACACCCTCCGGAATATCTCGAGTAAGTTTCTCACTCATTGTTTTGCTAGCTATCACTTCTTGGGAAGGAACCTGAATCAACTTGACATCCATGCTCACTGTTACAGTATTCCTCCAGCGTTGAACTCCGTAAACAACACTCTTTTCATTTTTAACACGATAATTGTTGATGCTACCCACAAGAAGGTAATCAACAGGGTTCGAATCTGAAACAACATAGCCGTTCGAATTCTCCTTTTTTCGTCTTTCATTGATTTGAGATTCAACGAGAGGAGAGTAATCGACTACTCGAAACTTGCCACAGCGAGCAAGCGCTTCTTTTACGGCGTTTGTTGCAATCTCGGCTGCCACGTCAGGCAATTGCAATCCAGCCTGAGGAACATCCATGGTACCACTATTACTAATCGTACGCTTTGCTCGGATTTGGTCCTCCCGGCGCTCAACTTCAATAACATCAATATGGTCACTGCTACTTTTACGCGTCACGAGACCACCTGTCTTATTCTCGAAGATGGGCACTGCAATGGCCGGCTTATCTGAGAGACGTGACGTAGCTGTTTGGGCAAAAACGCAGCTTGATGCTATACCGAGCAGGGCAACTATCATTGTTTTCATCGTGTAGTAATGTTTGTGTTAGGTTTTTAGAAAATCTCGCAGGACTAAATTGGAAAAAATGTGATTGTTAATGGATCGTTTTTATGTTTTCCGTGTACATGGAATTTGGTGCAGAAAGAGCTTTAACCATGGCGTGAGATGTCTCTCTTTCCCCTTTCATATCCCCTTTGTAGATTGCGGCATGACCATCTACGTCTGCAACTCGTTTTTGCTTCAAGTTGTCCACAGCCAGCAAACTTCCCTTCGGATACGCAGTGATCTTTACCTTGAGATTATTCTCTACAAAAGATATCTTGGAAAATTCCACTGTGCAAAGAGCTCCCACCTTTTCTGCTTGAACAACATTTCCGGATACGGACGCCTCCTCGGATGCCTGACGGTAAAATTCGCGCTCGTACAACTCACAGTTTGCATCAAACATAGTAGCAAGAATTTGAGCAAATGCTACTCGCTTGTCCACAATATCACCATCATCATCCCCCTCAGAATATACCATTGCAATACCACGTTTAGGACCCGATGTGACCTTTTCAACCAAACCTTTCAGTTCTTTGTTGGGAGAGATTGGAAGAGCAAAGGTATCGACCATTGCAGTGCTGCTCTTCAACAAATTTTTCTCTTTCCCGCTCCACTTTACGGGAATGAATCCTGCTGCAAGTATTCTCATATCTAACGTATTGAATACGCGGTAGGCAAAGTAGCCAACATTGCGTTCTGGGATGCAGATGATTTCGCCCATAAAGACAGCGGTGGAAGACTGCAAATCAATCGACTCTCGCTGCGCCTGCCCTTCCTGAATCATGAGCTTTGTATCTACGCGATCCGTGACCTCAAGCGTAGAGTTTGTGACTAAGGCTTCCTGCATGCGATCGCGTACCAAATCAGAAAGTTCTGTCTTCTTCCCTCCGTTGCACAGGAAATCAACCATGGCAATCTCATTGACGTGAGCCGTAGAAGCCTTTGCGCCGATAAGCTTTGCTGCCTTGGACACGGCGTCTTTCACGCTGCAGACACTTTCCCGGACTTGGAGCAATTGCCCCGATTCTGCAGCTTTCACGTATTCGCTTCTATCATCCTCCCCCGTTTCTTCTCTGATAACAACCTTTGCCTTTTCGTAGCCGTTACTTGCCGCTTTCCTAAGGTAGCTCAGACCGAGTTGTTTATCACTCTTCAGAAGGATGCGACCCACCTGTACATGGCCTTAGTGTCACCTTGGTCAGCGGCTTTTCTGAGCCATTTTATGCCAAAAGTGGGGTTGCCGATAGAACAGCCTTTGTACATTCTCATGCCAATTTGCCGCATGGCCGGCACGCTTCCTTTGCGAGCCTCTTTGAGGAGGGAGACGTCATCCACAGCAAACAGCGTTTCTTGTATTGCGACAAGCAGGAAAGTAACTATTATTGTCTTTAATATTCTCATCGCGGTAGGAAGGGTGGACGTGAGCAAGTGGAAAGGAGTACGATATCCTTATATCTTTGTGTAAATATAGCCATTTTTGTAGATATAACCCGACTCAGGTTCCACCTCTGTCGGAGTGATTCTATCTACATTCCACAAATATGTCCAGATAAAAATTAGATTGTAATTGAAAATGTGGATCGCAAAATTAAATGCAACAGGTTCTTGGCACAAAAAAGGGTGCCAAGAAGTTCAAAGTATGCTAGAGTCATTTCTCTACAACAAACCCAGACACTATGAACCAAGACACCCAAACGCATTCTAACTCCGTTGCTCGAAAAGGCAAGCATATTACCTTCTCCGAGCGTCAGCAAATTGAGCGCTGGCTGCGTGAGAAGAAGTCCATCACTCAGATCGCTAAGCTGCTCGATCGCAATCGCGTCACTGACTTAATTAAAAGATATGTTAAAATGGGCGTGAGGTGATAGAATCACCTTGCCGGAGCGGGAGTTCGCCCAGGAACAAGGCGAACTCCCGGCGTGGGACGAGTTCGATCACTAACCTTATTTTTAAGGCATCAAGCATTCGCAAAATTCTCTTTTCCAGTTTTTGGCGACCCTTCGGTGACTTTATTTTTGAGGCAATGCGGTTGCATTGTGCGTTACATTTTTATGTTGTCAGCCCAGCATTTGAATGGTAGGATGAGGGCATGGGAATCCAGCCGCAAACGCCCGGTATGATGCCACCTCCGCCCCCTCCTGTTCCTATAGGTGGCGGTGGGGGCTCGTTGCCACTTCCTACCCCTACTCCGTTGCCTCCGCCTCCACAGCCGCATCTCCGTTCTGCAACTGATGATGAGCCACATGAGCTTCACCCCCCCGTGATTCCTCTCGTGGTACCGCAAAATGCGGAGCATATGTCACGGGTGCCATCAGTGCCCATGCTTTTTGATAATGAATCCAAGAAAGGAGAGACGAACAACGAGCAATCTCAAAGCACCGTTGGACCAACGATTTTGCTGGAATCCCTGCATGTACTCGACCCTCTTTGCATCAAGTGGAACATAGGAATAGACGCAACAGGCGCACCTGCTTCCAAACCACCAACGCCTCCCTCATCACCGGCTGCCAACTCCCGTCCAGTGTTCTTGAGCTCGCCTTCTCCCCGTACTCCCTCATCTTCCAAGCAAGCTGCCGGCTACATGCGACTTATGGGACTGCTCTCCAATGGAAGACCGTGGGAGTGCAGCCTGTCCATGTTAGACATCGGCAAGCCAGGAGGTGTAGTAATCGGGCGCGACTCGGAATGCTGCCATGTTGTGCTGCCGGAGGGGTCCATCTCGCGGCGGCATGCACTAGTAGAACGCGTGGGTCGCAGCATCGTGGTATCCGACATGAACTCCACAAATGGCGTAGCGGTAAATGGCCAACAACTCGCTCGCGGAGAGCAGCGCGTCGCTCTGATGGATGGCGCCATCTTAACCTTAGGAGATGTGACCCTGAGGATTGAAATCGTAGAGAGTGCTGTCTCTGACGATCGTACGTAGCAGGGGAAACACACACGGAATGTGTGCACTACGGTTGTAAGCGCTCAATGCTCCACGAACCGTCTGTCTGCAAGCTGTAGAGGAACCGATCGTGCACTCGGCCCGGTCCGCCTTGCCAAAACTCCATGTGGTGCGGTACTACCCGGTAACCGCCCCAAAAATCCGGGAGAGGCACTTCCCCGTACGCAAACTTGCGCTTAAGTTCCTGCAGTTTCATCATGAGCAGCTTTCGCGTGGAAATCACACTACTTTGGTGTGAAACCCATGCACCCAACTGCGATTCGCGAGGGCGCGTCAAGAAATATTTGAGCGTCTCCGTGCGAGTCACCTTCTCTGCCCTCCCGTAAATGATAACTTGGCGCTCCAACGTAACCCACGGCAACAGCAAGCACACTTCCGGATTCTGTGCTATTTCACAAGCTTTGCGACTCGTGTAATTGGTAAAAAAGACGAATCCTTTCTCATCATAATACTTGAGCAACACGGTTCGCAGCGAAGGCACCCCTTGGGGCGTAGCTGTGGCCACGCTCATTGCATTCGGTTCAGCTATTCCACTCTTCAGCGTTTGGTGAAACCACTTGTCAAACTGCTGAAACGGAGAATTCTCCAAATCCCGCCGGTGGAGCGTATCCCTCAGATATTCCGCCCGAAAGTTTGATAAATCCATGCCCGTATTCTACTCATTCATCGGCAGTGTAGCAAGTTCTTTTGCACCTCAGCAGGGCAAAACTCCAACTTGACATTTTGCCCGGAATCCATTAGAAATGGTCCGTATGGCCTTGCAACTCATCTACACAAAGTCACGCTCAATCCACGGCAATCTGTTGCAGCGTCTATGCGGGATGATCCGGCCCGGGTATGGGGTAGTAGGTAAAACCCGCATCAGCCATGAACTGGAGCGTCAGCTAACCGAACTCGCCAGCCGTGGAATGGGTAAGGATAACATGGACGCACAGCCTCAATTCCTTTACTTGCCCGATTCCACACGCAATAACACCCTCCATATTTTTGGCAGTGTACGTTGGGTAGAACGAAATGGAATGCCTGATGCACATTATATTGCGCATTTTCTCGTACTCACGGAGGATGAAGTTCGGGATATCTGGAAGAGTTCGTGCAAAATAACGCCTGCAAGTGTTTTGCTGATATTGGAACTCAGCGGCTTCTGGGCGCAAAGCTGGGAGGGTGCAAACAGATGGCTGAAGGAAGAGAAATTACCGAACTTGGCAGAGATGGCAGTCTCCCTCCAAGCCCAATGTCAGCCTACCTGGCAGCACTACACTGGACATGGGCACCTCGCTGCGCTCCCTAGTGAGCCTCCATACCAAGGTTCCTGCATGTTGGCCCTGCCGTCCGGCACCCCTATAGAGGATATGCTGCGTTTGCTGCATGAATCAGATTGCCTGCGCAGTGATTTGGGATGGGCTATACCCGTATTCACGCACAATAGCAGGGGCTACGTAGAATTACCGCATGTGCGCTTCCTTGGGTTCATCGGCAGCCACATGAAGAGGCAGGCCGGTCTTTTTGGTATACCTGTCATTGAAGTCACCGAACATTTGGCAACCACGCCCCCTTCCTCAACCGCTCAAGCAGAGCCGTCTTCTTTCATTGCCCCGCAACGTGTGCCGACCACCCGTACGCAATATAGTTGGGAGGATCAGGGAGATACAACCCAATCGCCCCCTCCTGGCAAGCTGCGCAGACTCGTCTGGCTGCTTATTGCCTCGGGGGCGTTGGCACTTGGTGTACGCTATGCATGGAATCATTACGAAGAGATAGGTGGCAAGGTAAGCGATTTATTTGAGCAAGCTGAAAAAATTCACGGAAACACGCAACCGCCCATCATCACAAGTGACGAAAAAACACAGGGCGCTGAGAAGGAACTCACGGCTGAGCAAAAGCGACTGGTGCGACAACGTATCGTTCCCATCTCAGTCGGTCAGCGCCTCCCCGATGATCTGCGAAGAATTTTCAACAGCGCAACACATGAACTGACCAGTGGCAAAGTCGTCATTTATCACCTCTCACCACGCGGCAAGGCAGCCTCGCTCTCCCGTGAGCTAGATGGCACAGCGTATCGTGCTATCGTTACCCCTGCAGATGGTTCCGAACACAAATGGGAATTGAAAATACTTGAGCGAAACCAAACCCTGCCGGGAGGCAGTCTGAGTATGACTTGCTCCGAAGGTGTGCTAAACGGCTTGACAGGTGAAGACGGACAAAATGTTGCCCTGCTCTTGCCAATGACAAAAGGAGAGGAAACTCTCTACGAGATATTACTATTGCCAGAAATAAGGACAGAGCTTTCGCAAGCTGTCCAAAAAAGTAAGACGGGACGGGGGGAGCCTAGAAGTATAGCTCAGCTCACCCCCGAATGCCTGACGAGTGAGCCACAGAAACTCTCCATGAGCAGCTCCCCGCAGGCAAAAAAATGGGAGGAATCATTGACTGGCGAGCAGAACTATGCGGCACCAGACCTCTTGAGCCTTCCCGCGGCGGCGGGGCGCAATCATGTGGTGATAGAGGGGGACGATGCGGGCCTCTTCCAACTTCCTTTGCAAGGAGAAAAACGCGGCGAGGTCATCTGCTTCAGCCCACAGCTGAGAGTCAAATTTGACGCAAAACAGCAGGTTGTTGCAAGCGTACTCCTTTTTGCCAATACCCCGCATGGCAGCAATGTCCACAAAAAGCCCGACCCTCACTGTATCGCCGGTATCTACGATGCCGTGATGCGTATGCTGAATGCTCCCCCTAGTAAGAGGAAAAATGCTGTGACTCGATACGCCAAATTGTTCGCCGATGAGAAATTGATGGCGTACTGCGAAAAGGAGCTCGGTTACTTGACAATACCATACCGCGGAGGAGTATCTGGCAAGGGTTCCCACATTAATGTCGATGCTAAGGTAATAGAACAACTCATGGCTGCGAACTTCTACGAAATGCAGCTCTGCATCTGCGAGCGCCTCACCCGGGAAGCGCAAACTGAATTTGCTCGCTTTGTGTCTCAGCAAAGCTCTGCTGCAATCGCCGGGAAATACCTGCTGTTACGCGAAGTGCGGGTCGACTCTCCCGGAGAATTGACATGGGTTTTCGAATTACGCAGTGCGAAATAATTTCTACGCTTCATTAGACAAAAAAGCTCGCCTAATTGCAAATCAAATGCTAGACTGCTCTCTGGAACTTAATACTATCTATGCCGATTAAATTATTTATCCCCGGGCCGACAATTGTGTCGGATGCTATTTTGAAAGAGATGAGCGGACCGATGATCAGTCACCGCTCCAAGGCGGCTTCCGCCCTTCAAAAACGCATCTCAGATAATATGCAGAAGGTGCTCTTCACGCAAAACCGCATCCTGCTCTCTACCTCCAGCGGCTCCGGACTGATGGAGGGTGCTATTCGCTCCTGCACCGCAAAGCGCGCAGCAGTATTTTCCATTGGCGCATTCGGCGACAAATGGTTCAAAATGGCCAAAACAAATGGAGTTCCAGCCGACAAATTTCCCAGCACCATGGGCGAACCCACTACACCGGAAATGGTGGATGCGGCGCTATCCACGGGCAAGTATGACCTCATCACAGTGACCCATAATGAAACCTCCTCCGGCATCCAAAATCCAGTGGAAGAGATTGCCGAGGTCATGAAGAAGTACCCGGACGTGGTATGGTGCGTAGATGCGGTTTCCTCCGCCGTTGGGTCCAAGATAGAAACGGATCAATTGGGGATTGACGTATTGATCACTTCTACCCAGAAAGCATTGGCTTTACCTCCGGGGCTGGCTATCTGCTCCATGAGCCGCAAGGCTTACGACCGCACCGAAAAAGTTGAAAACCGCGGTCTCTATTTCGACCTGCGTAATCTCTGGGACTTCATTGATAAGAAAAACTACCAATACACCTCCACTCCCTGCCTCTCGCTGATGTATGCGTTGGATAAGCAGCTCATCCATATCGTCGATGAAGAGGGGATTGAGGCGCGCTTCGCTCGCCACGAAGAGATGGCCAAGTTCACTCGCGCGTGGGCGGATGAATATTTCCGCGTGTACCCGAATCGCAAGTACCTTTCCAAAACGCTTACCGTGATAGACGCCCACCCCAAAGGTAAGGATGAGCTTATTTCCATCGGCGACCTCAACAAGGCTTTGGCCGAGCGTGATATGCAAATTGGCAACGGCTACGGAGACCTCAAGGATAAAACATTCCGTATCGCCCACATGGGTGAGCTCACCATGGAGAATATGAAGGAAGTGACAAGCGCCATCGTTGACATTTTGAAACTCGGCTGATGAATCGGGCTCCATCTGGATTCTACACGTACCCTGCCTGTCGACCATGAAAGCGCTTTTTGTTCTGCCCTACCAAGTCATGTACTACGACACCGATTGCGGCGGCGTGGTGCACAATTTGGCTTATTTGCGTTGGGTGGAAGAGTGTCGCACGAAGATGTCCACCTCCATAGGTATCGACTGGGCGCGCTTGGCCAAAGAGGAGAACAAGCATTGCGTGCTCGTAAGCCACGAGGTGCACTACCACTCTCCCGCCTTCGTAGCAGACAAGATACGCGTACTGGGCAATGTAGAACGCGTCGAGAAGTCCTCTATCTACTTCACGTTTGAGGTACGTCGAGAGGAAGATGATAAACTCTGTGTAACAGTGCGCCAGCGGCTTGCTCTCGTACAGGCTCCTCAGGGACGGCCCTGCCGCATTCCCCAAGAGTGGCACAATTGCATCGTCGATCGTTCCGAATAGGCCGCTGACCCGCCGGACATAAAAAAACGCGGACCGAAGTCCGCGTGCAAAAGCAGATCAAAAAAGGCAGTATCAGCGTGCTGCTTTGACCGTAACGGCTTCCTTGCCGACTCGGTTGCGCAGGTAATTGAGCTTGGCGCGGCGCACTTTGCCACGGGATGCTACCTCAATCTTGGCGATGCGGGGAGAATGGAGAGGGAACGAACGCTCCACCCCCTCACCATAGGAAATCTTGCGGACGGTAAACGCCTCATTGACGCCGGAGCCCCGCTTACCTATCACAATCCCTTGGAACACTTGCACGCGCTCCTTGCCGCCTTCTATCACACGGCAATGCACTTTCACGGTGTCGCCCACATTGAAAGGCGTCACATCGTTTTTTAGCTGCTCCTGTCCAATTTTATCAAGAATGTTCATCTTAGGTACTGGTTAAAAAGTTCGCGCCTGGAAGTGCGTGGAGCTCTTCCACCGGGGCGGTGCATTCTACACGATTTTTTTTGACTTGGCAATGCAAATTCTTTACATCAAACGAAATTTTTACAAAACGCTACTTCGGTGACTTTATTTTTGAGGCAATGCCGCTCGTGATTTGGCATTGCCAGGAGGAAAAGAATATGATAGAATGCTGCTGCGTGGCAGAAGATATTTTATACATTGCGGCAGCCTATCTCATTGGGTCAATCCCGTTTGGATTCCTCATCGGTAAGCTTCGCGGTACCGATTTGCGTGAGCACTGCTCACACAACATAGGAGCAACTAACGCCATGCGCGTGCTGGGGCGTAAGTGGGGCATCCTCGTATTTGCTTTGGACTCTTTGAAAGGTTGTTTGCCGACGTTAACCATCGTGGCAATACAGGGGCAGGATGTAGCGAATTACAGCGTGGGGCAGGCGGGGCTGCTTCTAGGAGTAATTGCGGGGTTGACGCTCGGACATACATTCACCTGTTTTCTCCGTTTTCGCGGCGGTAAGGGGGTGGCTACCATGGCTGGGTGTCTCGTGGGCGCATTTCCGGTGGTAGCAGGCTGGGCTGTGTGTGCGTGGGTACTCATGATGATAGTCACGCGCTACGTATCGCTCTCCAGCATCATGGCAGGGGTGATAATGGTACTTGCATCTCTGGTGTACTTCCGACAGGTGGATGGAGTGTGCAAACCGACAGAATGGATGATACCCGGAGCGCTTTTCTTGATTCTGTTGCTCATCGTGTATCGTCACCGTGAGAATCTGCGCCGCATCGCAGATGGCACTGAACCCAAGGCTTTCTCCAAAAAAAATTAATATGCACGCTCCATTCAAAAAAACAGCTATTATCGGTGGAGGTGCCTGGGGCACAGCCCTCACCCTCACTGCCTCTTGTGGTCCGGGCGATGTTGTCCTGTGGACCTACCGCGAGGAAGAGGCGGCCATTATCCGAGAAACGCGTCTGAGTCTCTGTCGCGTGACAGGTGCCAAACCTCTTCCTCCGCACGTGTGCGTGACGAGCCAGTGGGAAGATGTTGCCGGGGCAGACCTAGTGATCGTGGTGGTGCCCAGCGTTGTGATGCGTAGCGTAGCGCAGAGTCTAGCAAAGGTGAAACTGGCAGAAAACGCGGTGATTGTGAGCTGCACAAAGGGCATTGAGAAAGACAGTTGCATGCTCATGAGTCAGATACTGAGTGCTACCCTGCCCCAGCCGGTGGGCGTGCTCTCCGGGCCAAACCACGCGGAGGATATTGTGCTGGAGTTGCCGAGCCTCACCTTGGTAGGCTTCGAGAATATTGATCTGGCGACGGCTGTTCAGCAGCGTCTGAGTACGCCTTTCTTGCGCATTTACACCAGCACTGATATTGTGAGCATGCAATTGGGTGGCGCCATAAAAAATGTCTTTGCCCTAGCTAGTGGAATATGCGCCGGCCTGGGTCTTGGTGACAATGCCCGTGCTGCCTTAGCTACCCGTGGCCTAGCGGAAATGACCCGTCTTGGTATGGCCCACGGTGGTAACATGGAGACCTTTATGGGCCTTTCTGGCATGGGCGACCTTGTGGTCACTTGCTACTCAGAACACAGTCGCAACCTGACTGCTGGCAGACTCATTGCCAAGGGAATACCAGTATCAGAATGCCAACAGCGCGTTGGTCAAGTAGTGGAGGGCATCCCCAATACGCTCTCCACTTATCAACTCGCTCGACAACTGGGCGTGCGTACACCGATTACCGATGCTATGTACGAAGTACTCTACGAGGGGAAGCCTGCGCAGCTTGCTTTGCAGGAGCTTATGGCTCGCGATCTACGCGAAGAAAAACCCACAGAATAAAGTCTCCTCCCATTTTCCATGCTTCGATCTACTGGCCCTGCTCCCATGCCCGATGCCTCCCCTTTATGGCTGGCAGAGGTGTGGCAAGAACACCGCGAACGCATCATGCACTTATTGGCTGCACGCATGCCGGAAAGTTTGCAGCGCCGAATGGGGGTAGAGGATTTGGCACAGGAAACCTACTTGGCCTGCGGTCGACGTTTGGACTTTCTGCGGGAGTCTGGAGAATTGCCTCTTTACGTGAAGTTGCGCCGCATCGCTCTGCAGACTTTGACCGATATGGAGCGCAAGCACCTTGCCGCTGGTAAACGTGATGCCATGAAAGAAGTGGAACTGACTCCTCCCGACTCTGACTACAACGATTATACCGATGCTTGGGCTCAATTTGCAGATACAATATCCAGCCCAAGATCACACATGGAGCGTATGGAACGCCAAGCCTCTACGAGACGCATTCTGCAAAAACTTCCGAAAATCGATCGCGAAATCCTTGAACTGCGCCATTTTGAAGAGCTGAGCAATGCAGAGTGCGCCGCAGTTTTACAAGTGACCCAAAAAACAGCCAGTATTCGCTATGTCAGGGCTTTGAAACGCTTCCGTGACTTGGTGCTTGCGCAGGAAGAGCACCTGTAGCCATCCCCATTCGCTATCCTTCCCCTCTGCCACGACATGGACTCCTCTACGCCAGGCAAAGAAGAAGAAGTTGCCCAGCTTATCGAGCTTTTTCTCGATCAACTACGCAAAGGGAAGGCTCCAACTCCCCAATCCTTTGCCGCAGCATACCCAGAGTTCGCTCATGAACTCGCCGAGCTTTTGCCTCCCTTGGTTCAGATGGAAGACTTAGGCCAATCCAGTGCCGCCTCAGTCCAGCATACCCTTGATTTCCCCAATGTCCTAGGTGATTACCGACTTGGCGAAAAATTGGGCAGTGGTGGCATGGGTACTGTTTTTCGAGCTACGCAGCAGAGTCTTCAGCGCGAGGTTGCCGTCAAGATTCTCTCACCATCGTGGAGCTCTGATGTCCGACATAGCGAGGCCTTTGAAAATGAATCCAAGTTGATTGCTGGTTTGCGTCACACTAATATCGTGGAGGTATACGGCGCAGGCAGAGAAGGCCCTTGGCGCTACTACGTGATGAGTCTTGTGCGTGGTCGCGAGCTGCGCGCGGGCAATTTGGGACGTGCATTCCCGGGCCTCCCCTACGAGCAAGCTGTAGCTCGTGTCGGACTCCAGGCAGCAGAAGCCCTCGCTTTTGCTCACGAACACGGTGTCCTGCACCGGGATGTCAAACCGGGCAATCTTCTACTGGATGATGAAGGCGTAGTGCACGTGAGTGATTTTGGGCTGGCAACGGTACTCAATGCCGGGGAAGATGCTCCGCTCGTAACCCAAACGCATGACGGCACCCTGCGCTATATGCCACCGGAACGCCTGCTGCGTGGAGAAAACTCATTTGCCGGCGATCAGTACAGCTTGGGGCTTACGCTCTATGAGCTCATGACTCGTAAACCTGTGTTTCGCGAAACAGAACCCGGGAAACTCGTACACAAAATTTGCTCTGATCCTCTGCCGCCGCTCAAACACGCCGGAGAACTAGGTGCCATCATTAATAAGAGCATTGCCTTCCAACCCAAAGATCGCTATGCGACCATGGCGGATATGGCAGCTGATTTGCGCCGCTTCCTCAACGGGGAACCCGTAGTGGCTCGCCCTGCCGGTTATTTGCGCCGCTACATCATGTGGTTTCGTCGCAAGCCGGCTATCGCCGTCTGGAGCCACGCTGCGGCGTTGTTGCTTGTACTGCTGTTTGCGACCATGATTACAGGCTATGTACGTGTGCGCGCCTCATGGCGCAGTGAGAGTGTGCAGCGTATGCTCGCAGAGCGCAATGCACAGATTGCGGATGCTTCTCTGCAACGCATTTTCACTGGTATGGTCGGAAAAGGAGGGACAGATGAGGGGTTTCTGCCGCCCTCACGTGCAGATGCTCGACTCATCCAGGACCTCATGCCCTATTATGAGCAAATTGTAGCTGGTGCCCAAAGCGGTTCGGAGAAAATGGCTGAGGCTTGTCTCACGCTCGCTTCCATTGCCCTTCAAACCGGTGATTATTTCACCGCTGAAGTATATTACCGACGGGCCATTGCCCAGCTACCTACGCACTCTGCCCGCCACCTGGCTGCATGCAATGGTTTGGCATCGGCCCTTTATTCCCAAGAACAGCAGGACGGCTCCCACCCGCGCCGTCAGGAGGCCAACGAGATGCTGCTAAATCTCGTGAATACTCAGTGTGCAAAATCGACCACGAATCAACGATTAGAGTTAGTGCGCAGTCTTATGCTCGTCGCATTGCATAGCGCCTCGTGCTCCTGCGGGGAAAAGATCAACTGCTCTCACTCTCAACCAGGACGCGGAGTACTGTTAGCACGTGCTTCTCAGATGCTTGCCAGAGTGATGCAAGAAATGCCGAATGACAAAAAGGTGCAGTTGCTCAGGATAGAACTACTTTCGCTCGCGCGCACAGACGAGCTGCGCCTTGTACTTGCACCCAAGGGGGAGCAGGCTCTTTCTCTGCTCAATGATATGCTGAAAGATGATCCAGATTCTGAGGAGCTTCGCCGACTCTACTTACGGATGTCGGCTCACCAAACACCCCCAGGTAGATGTTCTGCAGACCTGACCCGTGCGCTCGAGTACGCCCAGGACTTGCTGGCTGCTAATCCTGGAGATAGCGAATTGATTCTACTCTACTTCGCTGTTCGTGATCGCTACACTCGCGCTTTGCGTCGTGCGGGTCGCAGTGCAGATGCGAGCAAAGAGGGCGAGCGGACATTGGGGGTGCTGAGTTTTTTGACAGCACGCTCCGATTTTTCCCAAAAAACGCGCGAGAGACTCATTATGCTCGTAGCTATGCACCCGGCCAACGAGGAAGACCGTGCACGCCGAGAAGAAGAGCTACGAACACTGTTGCGCGATTATGATGGTCGACGCATCCAGAACCTGAAAAAACGCATGCAGCGCATGCGCCGTGAAATGCAAAAAGTGAGAGACCTTGTAACGCCGCAGCAAGCAGGGCCCAACTCGCCCCATGCCTGAACCTGTGCCGACCTACTTCAGCGCTTGCTCTGCCAGCTTTAGCAAATCCCCTCGAGCCTCGTACAGTAGGGGTATTTCGACATCGGGGAAGCCCAACTCCATTGATTGCAATTTTGCGTCCTCACGGATAGATATTGTTACGCACTCCCCGTTGTTGGTAACCGTAACTTTACGCGCTTGGGCCTCTTCTCCATTGCTCAGAAAAGCGATCCAGCGCGGCATGTAATAATAACGCATCAGCTCTGATAATTCGCGGTGCGCATAGTCATTGAGCACAGTAATACGCGGAGCCCAAGTTGTGATGAGTCGACGCAAGTTGCGGGTCATTTCTCCGCTGGCACCTGCCTCGCGTTTAGCGGCTCCACTCAAGTACCGCCCTAGTAAAAAACTTTCGTGAGTGGCCAGTATATTCGCCGTGAGGATAAAGAGCTCTAAAAATTCGTTTCTTTTAGCCGTGTACTTTTCTGCATCACCTGCTGCAGCTTTGCATTGTGGTAAAATGACGCGTGCCTTGTCCGCGAGCACTTGGCGGCATATATCTGCCAAATCGTAGCAGAATCCACTGCTCTGCATCAACCTTTTATCTGCCTTTGCGGCGGCCAGCATGAGCCTCCCTGCGCGATGCACGTCCTCCGGGTCGTAAAAAACGCGCGAGTCGCTCCATGTAGACACCTTGTTGACATCCCAACCAGGTCGGGCACAGAGAATGTTCTCTGGGCCACCTTCGCGCGAACCATCCGGAGAATATACGCTGCTGGCTAGCAGCTTGAGGGATTCCACAAGCTCGGGGGCATTGCTGCCATAGCGCGAGAGCGCAGTCCTCCTCAAAAAGTCATCTCGGTTGATTACAGAACGGTTGTTGACACGTTCAAAAAAAAGCTCGTAATAGAGCGGATTTGTTTCTATCCCCTCAGAGAGCAGGCCGAAGCCTGATGCGCCCCCCGCATTACCGGCTGCCTTTTCCAAAATACCAAATCCTCCAAAGAGACCATGCTTCCCTCCAAAATTAGCCAACTCACACCACACGTAGGGCCGCCCTTGGTAACAGCGTGAAACTTCTTGGTTAGCCGATAAGTTTTTCTCCAGCGCGAGAATGACTGTATACCTAGGATCAGTACCGCGCAAAAGCACCGGTTTGGGATTACCAGCCCACGCCTGCAAAAACCAAATTGAACCCGGCGCAGCACTTTGCATGGCTTCTTGCACAGACCGGGCGCATCGTTCCAAGCTGGTCGCTCCGGAGCAGCCACCCTCGTGAAAAAGGTCTCCGGCAAAAGCAGTGGGGGTAATTCCATATACCTTCCGGATGTTATTGTACCATACCCCAGCTATTTTTGGAAAAGCGGGAGAATCTGGTCGCAGTATTGCCGGGCGGACATATCCCCCTACCCATTGCCCTTGGGGCAGAACATCTGGACTCCCTTTGAAGCAATCATGCGGTATATGACCCACGTACCCCTGCAAAACGGGTTCCATCCCTAAATCGAGCATGCGCCTCACAAGACTGCGTCCCAACTCAGCCTCGCTCTCTACAAGCCCGGCAGATACCGGACCTCCCTCGCCTTCCAAATTTCCCATATTCCACCATGCTGAATAGCATGGGTTTGCAAGGAAGTCTCGGGCGAAGTCCTCTGCTCCTATATCTGCAAGGAAGCCCTGCCATACTTTCTCAAGTCCTGCTGTCACCAGAACATAGCGAAAACCATTGAGAGCCAAACGGTCAACTTCTTCCAACCAACGTTCTTTGCTCCAGTGCGCCCCAGTGTAGCTGAGCGCACAATAGTTGAAGGCAAAGTTCATCGGCAGTGTGGCAGGCACCTGCACAGGATCTGCAGGTACCACAAAGTGTGCAGCCGTGCGATTATCCCCATTCCACGAAAGATGCACATGGGCCAAATTGCGAAGATAATACCCATAAGCGCGCGCACACTCGCGCACATTTGCGGCCGTAATTTGAATCCCTCTGTCTCCCCATGCCGAAATAACCGGCGTCGGCCTTGCCTCATCAATAGCAAAATTCACCCGTCCGGCGTACTCAGGAGTGGTACGGCTTACTAAGTCTACCAACGCACCTACTTCCCCCACCGCTTGGGTAGGCGTAAAATCTCGCCGGAGTTGAGCCTCTACAGCTCCTGTCAGCGTTTCTGCTGTAAGTAGGATGAGTGCCCCAGTCGTACCCAATGAGCAAAGCAGGCTCTCAGCTTTCATGAGAGGAAGCAAAAAAATGCTATTTCCAAGAGCGGACGTTGGAAATATTATCCTCATTATCTTTAAGATTGTCACGGCCATTTCCTTTACCATCCGGCCCGCGGGTATAGATATCAAAATCAGGGTTGATCCCCTTGCCGGTCTGTCCGCTTTCATTCGATAACTCGTACCCCTGGCGGTAGCGGTATGCATTACCCCACGGGTCCATGACAACGTAGACCTTTTTATTGGATTTGCGGCCCGTTGTGCGCACGCTCTTCTTGACGGCAGGAATCCCGTTGATCGACTCTCTTAGGTGCTTCAAGTTCGCCAAAGGGACGATCGATTCACAGTATGGCGTACGAGCCTCATTCGTCTGCACATCGACATCTGGTTCTCCATTGCCATCCTCATCGCAATACAATGCCTTATACAGCACATGCGAGCTCCATTCATCTCCATCTCCCTCTGGCACAACATCCCCATAGTCCATACGGTAGCTATTCATACCCACCTCCATCTGAGCCACCTGAAGTTCGGCTGTCTTGCTCATTTGGCGGTTATTGACCATACCGGAGGCCACCCACCCCATCGTGCCTAAAATGGCCAGAATTGCCATTACCACGAAAATTTCAATGAGCGTGAATCCACTGGCATATTTTCCCCTCGCTTGCATGGTGACTCCCCTTATACATTTTTGATGATTTCCATCATCGGCAGGAACATGGCCAGCACAATGCTACCCACCACTACGGCCAAACACACGATCATGATTGGTTCAAGCATGGCTGTAAGAGCCGTCACCGAGTTGTCCACTTCTTCATCATAAACCTCAGCCACACGCATCAACATGTCCGGCAATCGCCCAGTCTCTTCCCCCACATCCACCATTGATATGACCATTGGAGGAAACACCGGACTCGTCTGCATAGGCGTCACAATGGACTCACCCTCACGCACGGCATCGTGAATCTTAGTCACCGAGTCTGACACGATCACATTGCCAGATGTGTCGCGAGTGATGTTGAGCGCCTGAAGAATAGGCACGCCGGATGAAACAAGTGTTCCAAAGGTACGCGAAAAACGGGCTACAGCATTCACTTGGTTGAGATGTCCCAGCTTGGGCAATTTGAGCATCATGGCATCCACCACACGTCCACCCTTCGGCGTACGCCTCCACAGAGTGACAAAGACGATAAAGCCAAAGGCAAGCAAAAGTCCCACTACCGCATTGGGCACGTAGGGTATCAGCGAATCCGCCATGCAGTTGTCCGAAAAGTCGAACACAAACTGTGAGAATGCCGGCAAGTCCATGTTCTGCCCCTCAAACATTTCTTTAAACTTGGGTACAATGACCAGCATCAGAAAGGTCAGAATCCCCACAGCTATCACCATGATGATCATCGGGTAAATCATGGCAGATACGACTTTGCCGCGCAGTTTGCCAGCTTTCTCTTCGTACTCGGCCAATCTCTTGAGCACAACCTCCAGTACGCCGCCTACTTCTCCGGCCTTGACCATGTTGACGAACAGGCGATTGAAAAGCTTTGGGTACGAGGACAACGCATCAGAAAAGGTTGAGCCGCCCTGCACGGCATCGCCCAATGCTCCCAACGTAGCACGCAAATTGGCGTTGGGCTCCTGCTTGTGAAGCACTTGTAAACTTTGCAGCAAAGGGAGTCCGGCATCAATCAACGTGGCAAGCTGCCGCGTAAAGATCATGAGCTCCTTGCGGCTGATTCTACCACCAGCCTTGCCTTTGCCATTTTGGCTTTGTTTTTTGGAGGAAGCTTTTTTCTTATCCTGATCAGTCTTGGCGAGCGAACTTTTGGAACTGGCGCCTGCTTCCTCGCATTCGCGCACCAAAAGTCCTTGCGCGCGCACCATCTCCATGGCAGCTATTTTATTGCTCGCCTCCACGGTTCCGGAGCTTTCTGTACCATTTTGATCAAGGGCTATGTATTGGAATTTTGGCATAAAATACAGGATGGGTAGTGGGGAGTTTAAATGCGGTTATCAGGTGTATCTCAGCACTTCTTCTATCGTTGTGTGCCCGTCAAAAATATTTTGGATTCCATCCTCTCGAAGAGTGTGCATCCCAAGCTCAATAGCTTTTTGTTTTAGCGTGATGGATGGTACATTTTGGGTGATGAGCTCGCGTATGGGCTCCGATGCATGCAATAGTTCGTGAATTCCCTTACGTCCCTTGTAGCCAGTGTTGCCGCATTTATCACACCGCTCGCCGGTGAAAAACTGCTGTTGGACCAGCAAAGCTGGATTGATTCCAAGCTGATTGAGCAAGCTGCGCGATGGAGTGTAAGGTATTTTGCAATACGGGCAGATCGTTCGCACAAGTCTCTGCGCTAGAACTCCCAGCAGTGTGGCCGCCAGCAGGAACGGCTGTACTCCCATATCAATGAAACGGGTCACTGCTCCTGCCGCATCATTTGTGTGCAACGTAGAAAGCACCAAGTGCCCCGTGAGCGCCGCTTGGATGGCAATCTGCGCCGTGTCTTGGTCACGTATCTCGCCCACCAGAATGCGATCCGGGTCTTGACGCAAAAACGCGCGCAACACCCGTGGGAAGGTCACGCCAATCCCCTCGTTGATGGGCACCTGCACGATGCCGTCGATATCGTATTCTACAGGGTCTTCTGCGGTGAGTATCTTGGTATCCTCCGTATTGATTTCGCGCAGGGCGGCATACAAGGTGGTGGTCTTACCGGAGCCAGTAGGACCAGTCACCACAAAGATGCCGTTGGGCATATTCACAGTGTCCAAAATGTACTCATGGATGGCCGGGGAGAGATTCAGATTATTTAAATCAAGACTCACATTATTGCGATCCAGCACACGCATTACCACAGATTCTCCATGCTGAGTGGGTAGGGAGTTCACACGCATATCCACATTGTTTGCACCCACGCGCATCATGATGCGTCCATCCTGCGGGATTCGGTGCTCGGCAATATTCATCCCCGCCATCACTTTCACGCGTGAAATGATTGGAGAAGCCAAATGAATGGGTGGAGGCGCCATTTCGTAGAGAGCGCCATCAACTCTGTAGCGTATCTTAAACTCGTGTTCAAAAGGCTCCAAGTGGATGTCAGAAGCTTTTTCCTTAATGGCCTGGGTGATGACGAGATTCACGAAGCGTACAATCGGCACAGAATTGGCCTCCTCAGAGCCATCCAAGCTGCTCACGCTCATATTTTCCAAGTCATCCATGAGGTCACCCATGGCAGCCTCCGCTCCACCGTAGTATTCTGCCACACGCGCGCGCACTTCGTAATCGGCAGCCACATACAGATAAATATCCTTGCCGGTGACGATGCGCAAGTCATCCACCGTTTGCGGGTTCAGCGGATCCTCCAAGCAAACATAAAGTCCTTCCCCCTCACGGTACTCAATGGGAAAAGCACCGTGCAATCTCGCTTGCGCCGCAGGTATCATATCAAGCACCTGTTGGGGTGGTTCGAATCCCTCCAGTGAGATGTACTGCGCACCTACTTCTGTGGCAATCACATTCCAAAAATCCTCAGGGGCAGAGATAATGCCAAAGTCCAGCAAAGTTTCCCATAGCTCTTTACCGCTATTGGACATTTCTTCCACAACGTCCTTGGAGAGCGTGCGATCCATAAGGCCCGCATTGATAAAGACATCCAGTGCCAGTTGGGTATCCATATGTTGAGTTGGGGAGTACTAGAGTGAGTGGGGAGTAGGGTTAGCTTGCATCGCCTGTGGTCACATGAATGACCTCATCGGCAGAGGTACGACCAGCCAATACCTTGCGTATTCCATCCTCGCGCAAAGTGCGCATTCCCAGCTCGCGAGCGCGCTTGCGCAGCTGGGCCGAGGAAAGGTTGGAATTGATAAGCTCGCGCACATCATCCGATATCTGGAATATCTCAAAAATTCCCATGCGGCCCTTCATGCCTTTGCCGCGACAATTTTCGCACCCGCCAGGATGCGGCACCTTCACGATGTGATCCATCTCAATGCCCAGCAACTGCGACTGCTTCGGCGTGAGCCTACCGTCCATCTTGCAATTCTCGCACAGGCAACGACACAGCCGCTGAGCCATAATGGCACGCACAGCGGACGCAATGAGAAAACGATCCACTCCCATATCGGCCAATCTGGCCACCGAGGAAGGCGCATCATTTGTGTGCAGGGTAGAGAGCACTAGGTGGCCGGTCATTGCGGCTTGGATGGCAATGCTCGCCGTTTCACCATCGCGAATCTCACCGATCATGATGATATTGGGGGCTTGGCGCAGCATAGCGCGCAGCGCGGCTGCAAAGGTCATGCCAATCTCGGACCGTATCATCACTTGGTTGATGCCGGGCATCTCGTACTCCACCGGATCTTCAGCAGTGATAATCTTTTTATCGGGTCGGTTCAAGTGGTTCAAACAAGCGTAAAGTGTGGTCGTTTTTCCAGAGCCGGTGGGCCCGGTCACCAAGATAACGCCATCCGGCAGGGTGACGAGACGATCAAAGGTAGCTTCATCATCCGAGAGAAAGCCCAGCTGGGGCAACCCAAGCTGCAAAGCCGATTTATCTAAGATGCGCATCACCACTGATTCTCCATGGTTGGAAGGAACGGTGCTTACGCGCAAATCGATGTGTGCGCCGTCCTTCAAATCCATTTCAATACGTCCATCCTGAGGGATGCGTTTCTCAGCAATACTCATTGTTGCGCTCATCACCTTGATGCGAGCCACAATGGAACCAAGAAGCTTCTTCGGGTGATTTGCAACCTCGATCAACCTCCCATCCACCCGGTAGCGAAAACGCACGCGGTCTTCCATCGGCTCGATGTGGATATCCGATGCGCGCATCTTGTGTGCCTCGTTGAACATGTTGTCAATGAGCTCAATGATGGGGGCCTCTTCATTTTCCCCTCCCACTTTTTTCTCCGGGTAATATTTGGCCAGTGCTTTTTGCAGGGCATCCTCCGCTGCCACGAAGAAACTTACGTCCCGCCCTAAAATTTGAGGCAGACTGTCCATAGTTTCCATGGCAAAGGGGTCAGCTATGGCTACTTGGAGTGAGTACCCATCATCTCCTATGGGCAGGAAGTTTAAGCGCCTCGCCACTTCAGGCTGCGCGAGCGCCAGTGTCTGCGCATCGACTTCAAAGGCATTGAGATCCACAAATTCGAGCCCGGAGTTCGCAGCAGCCACCTGCGCTATATACTCGCGCGTGAGCAACTTTTGGCTCACCAAATTCTCCAGCACGCTATCCGCGATATCAACTTGCGCGCGGGCTTTTTCTACTGCCTCGGCATCAATGGCCCCATTTTCTACCAGGAGTTCCAGCAGGTATTGTTCGTTTGAGTACACGGGAGATAAGGGAAGAGGAACGGTGAAGAGCATGCACGCCGGAGCGGGGCATCCACCCTCCGCGCGTTCCACACTCTACACCAAATTGCGCGCAGAGTCAATCACGCAGTTCAAAAAACTCATCTCTTGCGCAAAAAAAATCAAAAATTTATTGGTAGGGAAAACTCCGAGATTGCCAAACCGATTTTTATGAGCTATAGTGAGTGATGCAACTACACAACGTACTATGGCAGCTTCTCTCAAGAAACCCTCTGCTCCCTCTACCCCCGCGCGTCGCTTGTTGAACACAGGAGTTGCGCCTCAAAGAACGATCCGCCTGAAAGGCTCCAATGGCCAGACGATTGTGCCTAGGCCGCGTACACAAAGCACCCCGACCCAAGTAGTGGACAATGCGGCTGCTCCGGCTGCCGTTGAGGAAGAAGCACGCCGCCAGGCCGAAGAAGAAGCTGCCCGTGTTGCAGCGGAGGAAGAAGCACGCCGCCAGGCTGAGGAAGAAGCTGCCCGCGCCGCTGCCGAGGAAGAAGCACGCCGCCAGGCCGAGGAAGAAGCCGCCCGCGCCGCTGCCGAGGAAGAAGCACGCCGCCAGGCCGAAGAAGAAGCCGCCCGTGTTGCAGCGGAGGAAGAAGCACGCCGCCAGGCCGAAGAAGAAGCCGCCCGCGCGTCTGCCGGGGAAGAAACTCCCCACCAGGCTGAGGAAGCCCCTGTCACGGTGTCCGCCACCCCATCTGAAGTTGTCTCACCAAAGTCTAACAAACCAAAATTAACTGTCAAGGCACAAGCTCCTGCGCTGAAAGTTGGTGGACTAAAGCAGGCTACCTCGACACCCCGTGCCGCTACGCCCGTGCCTGAGCCTGCGTCCGGCCTTACGGCTTCAGCAAAAAAAATCGAGCAAGCTCGAACCCGATCTTCTGTACTCGGGGCTGTGTGTGCCCCGGCTCACGCCCGCACTGTCACCCCTCTTGCTGCAACCTCAAAAGCAGAAACTTCAGCAGACGGCTCCGCGCAGGCAGACCCAACGATGCACGAGGTAGATGCCGCTTATGTGGAGAAACTGCGTAACGCAGCAGCCAAAGGACCGATATGGAAAGCCAAGCTCTTTTGGGTGGGCTGTGCAGCACTTGTAGTCGTGATGTGCGTGTGCGGTGCGCTCGTGATCCAGCACAACGCGAAGCTTGATGCCAGGAAGGCCGAAAACGCAAAAATCATGAAAATTCTCAACCGCGCGCGAGAAATCAACAAGCACAATGTTGAAACTCTGGCCGATGCTAAAGCAAAAAATATTGATGTACGCTGCAGCAAGCAGGATGCTGGCTTTTTGATGGAGGTTGTCGTCAATCCCGACATGCAAGACAGTGAGGGCAAACCTCTCTTCGGCAGAAATCCAGAGGGCGTTTCCCAGCTTGCGTGCATGCTCCTAAGTATCGCCTCTGAGTCCGATCCGGCCGTCTCTCAGCTCGTCTTCAATCGCCTTGCAAAAGATGCTTCCAAAATAAAGCCCAATACTTTCCGTTGGCTCGTACAGCGTCTTGCAGTGGCTGACATCAAAGATGTGAATGACAGGCTGCACAAGCTTGCAGAATCAGTGAGCAAAAAATCCTCCAAAAAGTTCACGAAACGCGATGAGGTACTTTCCTACATCTGGGAGAGTATGGGGCTGCGCGTTACGGAGAAGGATATCCCGATGATTACCGATTTGTTGCGCAAGCCGGGACTTGCCAACGTACTCGTCAACACTCTTTCCCACTGTCTGGACAACATCATCGAGTTAATGGACGATGTTGAGAAAAAGAAACAGGTCGGCGACCAAATTTTTGACATGGTGCCGGAGGATAAGCGCGCCAATCTCATGGTGACGCTTGCCAAATCATGCTCGCCCAAGGCGCTCGCCTACTACAAGCAACGTGCCACCGAACCTGCAAATTGGCGGACCATCTCCCCATTTTTTTCCAACTATGGACAGGACGACATCATTGATTACCTGCGCAACGAACTGCTCCCTCTTGCAGGCAGCAATGAGCGTGAAAAGAAAACCGTCCAGCACATGATCAATGGTGTTGTGTGTCAAAATCGCGACCGTTCCCCGGAGCAAGCCCACAAGCTCATTAAGCTCGTCTATGATAAAATTGATGAGGATACCTCCACTTGGTCGGAGATCATTGAGAAGACTGATCCCGATGCCGCTACCTTTGTGGGTGAAAAATCACCCGATTATGCCACGCTCATGGAAAAGCGCAAGGCTCTTGAACAATGCCGTGTGCAGAAAATAGACCTCATCAAGCTGCTTTCTGGTATGTACGATTGGCCATGGGTAGTCGAATACCTCGAGCGCTTTTCCAATGAGGGCGATGCTCTCATCGCCTCCGAAGCAAAGCGCGCCTTGGAGCGTGCTCGCGCCTCGCGTAAAGAGATGGATCGCGTGCGCTCAAACTACAGCAAGCGCACACAGTAACCCAGCTTGATCGGATTCACAGTGATTGAGACTTAAGGTCACCGACTCATCCGTAGTGTGGCTTCTGGACTGCTCGCATCCCTTGGCATACGGAGAGGGTTCTCGGTTTCTCTTCTCTCACGGCCCTCCCGATGAAGGGGTGGTTTTGATACCTCGACCCCTTGGCTATATAATTCATCACCGGCAGCAAGATAACGTTGCACCCGCGTTTGTCGCGCTCTTTGATGATGATTCATAGGAAGAGAGAACGCCCTGTGCAAGCTTCCTTACTTTCATATTTCACGTGCACCCGCCACAAGGACAGTTTCCTTCACTGAGCAACCATCGATTAAGTATCTCCACAGCGGCTGCCTGATCGATAATAGGTTTGAAGTCACGAGCTTTTCGGCCAACCGCGCGCAATTTTTCTTGAGCCTCTGCCGTGCTCAAAAACTCATCCACATATACCAACGGCAGTTCAGGCAGAGCGGCCTGCAGCTTCTCCCCAAATGCGCGCACTCGAACGCAGGCGCTCCCCTCCGTGCCGTCCAGACGCAGCGGGAGTCCCAACACAAGCGTGCGGATGTGCCTCTGCCTGGCAAGCTGGACAATGCGCGCGACAGGCTCAGTGCGGTCCACCTCAATGCTCTCCACCGGGTGGGCGAGAATGCCGCAATCATCCGTGGCGGCAACGCCGATGCGAGACGTGCCGTAATCCAAACCGAGTGCGGGATGCGTGTCCATGGATCAGGCGAGATGCGGCGGAAGTTGAGCCACGATTTGCTTGATGCGATCGGCATCGTCCTTGCACGCGACGAGCAAGGCATCCGGCGTATCGACGACGATCAAGTCCTGCACACCGAGGAGAGCCACTTGCTTCATGGGATGGGTAAAGGCGATGTTGCGCCCGGCATCCAGCGAAACGAGGGGGGAGTTTGACGCATTACCCGCCTCATCGCGATGCGGCAAATGGTTGCTGAGGGCGACCCAGGAACCCACGTCGTCCCACTCCAACGACGCCTCAAAGTTAAGGACGACGTCCGCTTTCTCCATGAGGGCAAAGTCGATGGATATCGGCGTCAACTCGGGGAAGTGTGTGCGGATGAAGTCCTCCGGCTTCGGAGCGGCGCGGAGTTCTTGGGCAAAGTGCGCCAGGGCGGGCACATGCCGCCTCAATTGCTCGAAAAATGTGGAAACAGACCACGCAAAAATGCCTGCATTCCAGCAGAAACGACCGGTGGCCAGGTAACGCTCCGCCGTGGTCGCATCCGGCTTTTCGCAAAATCTGACCACGCGGTAGCAGGGATGTTTCAGGGCGGCATCTTGCAGCAATTCGCCCCGTTCAATGTAGCCATAACTCGGGCATGGCCACGTGGGACGAATTCCGAGAGTGATGAGCGCCGGTTCCCGGCTGGCTAGAGCGAGCGCATCCTGCGCCAATGCCGCAAATGCCGCATCATCGGGTATGTACGCGTCACTGGGCGCCACGAGCATGCGCGCCTGCGGGTCCCGCGCGGCAATGAGCGCCGCGCCGAGCGCCATAGCGGGCGCCGTGTCCCGCCGCAAAGGCTCAGCAACGACATGTGAGGGAAGGACCTCGTCTTTCACCTGCTGCAGTACCTCCGCGCGCTGCTTTTCATTCGTCAGGATGTAAACATGGCTCGCCGGAACGAATGAGAGCACGCGCCGGAGCGTTTGCTGAAGCATGGTTCCCTCCCCGATGAGGTGCAGCAGTTGCTTGGGGCGGTCCGTGCGCGACATGGGCCAGAAGCGGGTGCCGCTTCCACCAGCCAGAATCAACGCAAAGTTGGGAGACTCCTCGGCCATGGATTCACATCGTCAGGGCAAAGGCAAGCTTGGCGTCCACACTGGCGGCGAGTTCTGCCACTTGCTTCTCCGTGACCTGCTCGTTCGTTTTGATGACAGCCAAGGCATCGCCGCTGGCCTGATCGAGCGGGGCCACGATGTTGTCGATGTTGATGCCGGCCTCGGAAAGTGTCTGGCCGATGGAGGCGATCACGCCGGGTCTGTCCTGATAACGGAGGACGAGGGTATGTCCGGGTAGAGCCGCGTAAAGATGCTGGAAGACATCGATGCGGGAGACAACCGGCGTGCCATCCACCACCATCCCACGCACACTCGCCTTGCGCTGCTCGCTATTCTCCTCCGTGAAGAGGTCGAGAGTGAGCGAATCATCGTAAAATTTATCGTCCATAGGCTCACGTGCCTTGAAAGAGATGCCGTGCTCGCGTAGGGAAGCCTCTGCCGCAGCAGGCATGAGACCGTGCTCCGCCCCCGGCACAGCGCCCTGCAGAATCCACGGCGTGAACCATTTGCGAAATGATCGCAAGTTGTTGTAGAATGTGCACTCAATGCGGCGGATGGGCTTGCAACCGGCCACCTGGTAACAGAGGCGCCCGAGCATGGCTGCCATGCGCAGGTGCGCCGGGTTCAGGTCCGCCGGTTTCTCCGCATTTACCACACAACTGGTATCCCCCTCCGCAAAGTAGGCTTGCATTTCCGCCGCAGCGCGCACGGCCGCCGCCTTGTTGGCCTCCCTTGTATTGGCACCCAAGTGCGGCAAAATCACATCCGCCACATCGGCGCTGGGCTGCTGGGCTGCCACATCTTTGGGATGCACATCCGTGCAATAGATGAGCTTCTTGCCACTTTTCTTCACAGCGCGCAAAGCTTCCTCATCAACCACACCGTAGCGCGCGCAGTTCACCAGCATCGCCCCGTCCTTCATCAGTCCCAGCAAGCGCGCATCCACCATATTCTTCGTACTGGGACCGCCCGGCACATGGATGGAAACAATATCCGCCGTAGAAAAAATTTCATCGAGTTCCGCGGGGGTGGCGCCGATATTCAACGCGCGCTGTTTGGAGAGGAAATGATCGTACCCGAGCACGGTGCACTCGAAGCCTTGCAAGCGCTTCACGAGGAGGCGTCCTATGTTGCCTAACCCGAGAATGCCCACAGTTTTGCGAGTGAGCTCGCGTCCCATATACTGCTTTTTGTTCCACTCACCGGCCCGCGTGGTCACATCCGCCGGCACCACGTAGCGGTAGGCAGCCAATATCATGGCCACCACTTCCTCCGCCACCGCGTTGGCATTGGCTCCCGGCGTGTTCATCACATCGATGCCCTTGGTGCGTGCGTACACGTAGTCGATATTGTCGTACCCGGCGCCGGCGCGGATAATGCACTTGAGCCCCGGCATAGCGTCCATGATCTCAGCCGGCACCTTTTCGGAACGCACAATGAGTCCCGATGCATCCCCGTGAAGCTGCACCTGCTCGATCAGCGGGGTTGCATCATCCTGCACCACTTCATAGCTGGCAGCGCGCAATGCGGCGGCTGCTGCCTGGTCCAATTTCGTTGGTATGAGTATTTTCATAAGCTTGACTGTTGTTCATTATTTTCGTTTCAAGAGGAAGAGGCACTCGCGCACGTGCAGCGCGCGCTTGCTCAGGTTGCGGGAGGCGCGAAAAGCGTTGTAGGATGTTTCCATGGCAGATACTTCGCCCAATCCTTCCATCACGTCGCGCAATTCCTCCGGCGCCACAAAGCCCTCTGAGTTGTAAGAAAGCAAGATGTACCTGGCCGGACACTGCTCGATGGTTTTGAACAATGCTTCACCGGCAAGGGGAGCCTTGTTGAATGCCGAGCGGTTCCACCCCATCGGTATGCCCGACACCGCCGATATCTCACGTGGCTCCCGGTAATCCGTGAGAAGATTCAGCATGAAGTAATTGGAGCCGTAAGGATGTTGGTTGTAGGGAGGATCCAGGTAAGCAAAGTCGAGTTCCGGCAGGTGCAGATGCAACTCCCGGGCATCCTGACGGTAAATGTGATTCTGCGTTTCAAAACGTGAAAACACCGGCAACTGAAGCCTGATCTCCCCCAAAATCCTGCTGAGAGCATTGCGTCCGCTCCCGCCGAATTGCCCCACGCCGCGCTTATTTTTGTAAAAGCCCTTGAAAACGCCTGACGTGTTGGTGTGAACGGAGGCTTCATAGAGCAAGGGAGCAATGAAAAATGGCTTCATACGTCCCGGCACGATCTCCTCAATAAGCCTTCGCGCCGTGTCCAAGTACATGGCGTTGCGATGCGTGTAAAAGACGCGCTCACCACGCCGGATGTTGTTGTCATCCTGTGGCGCGTACAAGCGCGTGATGAACCCGGGACTCAACTCCTCATCGATGCGTTTCTCCAGCTCATTGTACAAGGTGTGCAGACGACTGTTTTCCACATCGGAAGGATTCGCCAGATAGCATTCGCTGATGACCCGCGCGTACGGCTCCAGATCATTGCTGAACAAATCGGTTGCATGAGCTTTGAGGGCGCGCGACACGATACCGGAACCGGAAAAGAGATCCAGACAAGATATTTTATCCTTCCCCAAGCATTCCTTGACGTATTGAACCGACCGCAAAATATGCCCGAGCAACGCGCGCTTGTTGCCCAGGCACGTGATGATTTGCTCAGTCAAATAGGCCGAACTCTCCCCTTCCGGCTCTGCAAAGAGCATCGGCTCATCCTTCGCATCTGGCTGCCCTGCGTGCATACTCGCTATGACGGCCTCATCGGCACCTTGAACAAAACACACTCATCTCTCAATTTCATGCACGAAGAGCCCGCTGCGCAACTTGGGCTCGAACCACGTGGACTTGGGCGGCATAATTTCCCCGCTGTCAGCCACGCGGAAGAGGTCCTCCATGCTCACCGGGTACAAGGCAAAGGCGACTCCCTCCTCGCCCGCGCGCTCCTCGAGCTCGCGCAACCCGCGAATGCCGCCCACGAAATCGATGCTCGGGCTGGTGCGTGGGTCCTCAATGCCCAGGAGAGGGGCCAGCACATTCTCCTGCAGAATCGAGCAATCGAGGCTGCGGATGGGGTGTTGCTCATCAAAGCTGCCGGGCTTGGCAATGATCGTGTACCAGCGACCGCCCAAGCACATGCCAAAGCTGTGTTTGGAGTGCGGGGATACGGGGCCGTCCTTGTCGGCAGGAATCACCTCGAACTTCTCCGCAATCAGCCGGATCAACTCTTCACGACTGTGACCGTTCAGGTCCGTCACCACACGGTTGTAGTCCATGATGAACAAGTCCTCATCACAGAAAGTGACGGCCATCAAGTAGTTGAACTCTTCCGCGCCGGTGTAGTCCGGGTGCTGCTCGCGACGACATGCCGAAACAGCCGCCGAAGAGGCTGTACGGTGGTGTCCATCCGCTATGTAGAGGGTCGGTACTTCCTCAAACCCGTGACGGATGGTCTCAATCACCGCCGGGTCATCCACCGGCCATAAAATGTGGGTGACGCCATCCTCACTCGTGAAGTCGTACTCCGGTTTGTGGAACTTGATCCACTCGCGCACGGCCGAGGAAATGCCCTCATGCTTCCGATAAGCTAAGAACACCGGCTCCGTCTGCGCACTGCAAGCATCAAAGTGATTGATGCGATCCAGCTCCTTCTCCTTGCGAGTGAGTTCGTGTTTTTTGATCGTACCGTTCAGGTATTCATCAACACTTGCGCAACCCACAATACCCGTCTGCACGCGGCCCCACATGATTTGGCGGTAAATGTAGTAGCACGGCGCCGCATCGCGCACCAAAAACCCGCGGCGGACGAAGTCCTGCAAGTTCTCACGGCTCTTGACATAGGTGACTTCATCGTGAATCGCCGCTTCCGAAGTGTCGATGTCCGCACGGCAAATGTGCAAGAACGAGGAGACATTACCCCCCGCCATGCGGCAGGCTTCCTCGTGGTTCATCACATCGTACGGCAGGCTTGAAACCTGCTGAGCGTAGCGTCGGGGCGGTCGTAGCGCGGCAAAGGGGCGAATGGTAGCCATGGCTGTCTCGTATCGTCAGGGTTGTTTTGTGGAGAGGATGATGTTTTCAGGAACGGGATCATTGATGATAAAGACGCGTCCCTTGCCGCGCGGCGGAAACAGGTCATCCCACACCACCTTGTTCTTGCGAAACACCACATGCTCCGCCGATCGGACAGAGAGCAAGGGCACGTGATGCGTGCGAAATGTGTTGCCGGAAATGAGGATATTGCGATGATAACGCTGTTTCTGGTTTCCGATGTCACGCACCTCCGGGCAGATGGAAATGATGGCGTCCGTAAATTGGTAACCAGCCGTGAGGTTATGATCAAAAAGATTACCGATAATCTTCACATCACGGCAGGATCCGCTCTCAAACCAACCTTGCGCGTCCCCCGCCAACAGAATCGCGCTGCCGTGCGAACGCACAAATTTATTGCCCTTTACCAGAACTGATTTCGGTGTGGTGAAAAGCGCGCCGCGCGCGCGGTTGTGGCGTACGGTGTTGTTGATGAACTCAACGGATGGATACCAGTCGGCATTCTCGACAGCATCTCCCTCACCTATTCCCTTCGGCAGAGGAGCCTCAAACGTCAATTTCACATGCCGCTCATCGAGCATCTCCGCCGTCTTCACACGCCCCAATTCGGGGATATTCTCCAGCACCTTGCCGCGAATAAACTGCACCCGTTCCCCGGCTAAAAACACCTCAAACCCCACAGATTGATGGTGCATGTATTTCGCAATGATGCACGTGGGACTCTCCACCTTCTCGATGCTCAGGCAGGTGCTGTGCACATTGATGGCATCATCCATCATTCCCTCATAAAGGGCATTCTCCACGTGGATAAGTCCGCGGCAGTTGGAAAAATGGGTGGCGTCAGCCGACACCGTGTAAATCCGTCCTTTGGCGCGTATGCAGCCGCCGCCACTGATCGTGACGTTTTCGCTTCGCTGCGCCAGGAGTCCCATTCCCTGACTATCCTGGAACACGACGTTTTCCAACTTCGTATCCTTTGCCCGGTACAGCACTGCGGCCGGGTGCGGGCGCATCCCATTACGCAGCACCACCACCTGCCCCTCCTTCAGCCCGGCCTTACTGGCATCCGTGGCAAAACGCACCCTGTCTCCTCCTGCCTCTTCCGCGCGGTCAGTCCACCCCATATCTCCCCCTCCCGCACGCGGCACCATGGGCCCGTCCGCCTCAAATGGCAACGCCATGTTCACACCTGCTTCACCATCCTCGCGCAGGATGCGGAATTTGCCATTTTCCACCTTCCACGAAAAGAGGGAACGCGGCACCTCCAACGTCGTCATCCCATCGGCTATCTCCACAATTTTACCTTCCACAAAAAAGGGCGTTGCGTAGCGGATCGTCAAATTTCGCAGCGTCACGCCAGCGCTATCCTGCACGAGCAGGGGCTGCATCTTGCCATGGACAACAAGCGTGCTGCCCTGCCCATCCAAAGTCACACGGTTCTTTTTGACAAAGGGCAACCCGACCGGGATATCGCGCTGCTGGTCGTGGTTGGACACATAAAAATTCATTTTAGGCGAGCTGTCGGGGTAAAGATGGTACTCCCGCTTGGGCAACGCGATGGCGCTGCCACTCGACGCAGCCTGTATTTTCCGGCGCAATTCGATCCCATCATCCCGTTCGCCGTGGACCGGCATTGCCCCCAGTACACACAATGCCATGCACCCGCCGATGACAAGTTTTAGAAGATGTCTCATTGTTGCACCGTGCTGTAAAGAGCCAGGAGAGCCGTAGCCAAATCCTGCGTGTCATAATAATTTGATGCGGCCAAACGCTCACCCTGAGCTCGCAGATATCCGTTTAATTTGTCAATGATGGGCAGGTAACGCTGTTCGTAGGTTTTGATAACCTCCGGGCTGCGCAAAGGCAAGCCCGTCACGGCCTGGCCCCATGAGCGTACTGCTCGAGTAAGCCCCACAATGACCGGTACTGCAGCTTGAGCAGAATCGGCATCTCTCACGTGAGCAAGAGTGTTGTACAACCTCCCCAAAATGACAATGCCAGCACGAATATGAGCCTCTTCCGGCGGAACGGGTACGCTCTCCTGCCCGGCGGGAGGCAGTGATGCTTCCTCAGCGCAGACCATACCCGTTAACGCCACAATGATCATCCAAACGCGCTTCATGACTCAAGTAAAGAACAAAGTATGCTGAAGGAGCGGAAAAAGGGAACGGACTCGTAGCAGCGCACTCGCTGCAAGCGGTAAATCGATTCATACACGCGCCCCCACACTTCGCGCATTTGCTTTTCGTATTTGCTGGTAACGGCTTCTGCCACATCCGCCGACAGCCTCGGTAGAGCGCCGATTTCGCGACGCGATTCGCCCACGCGGGCGAGCAACGCCTGCAAAGCTGAGCTTCGAGCATCGGCACTGCTCCTATCCCGCACCCGTGCCATCACATCTTCCAATTCCTCTCCAAGTTTCACATAGCGAGCAAAAATCCCATCCACCTCCATTGGCAGTTCGACTGCCGGGACTTCTGCCCACAATCCCAACAACGCCAACAAACACGCAGGCAACCTCCACGCTGCCCATTTCCGTGTCTTCTCGTATATGGTGGTCAACCTGCTCACTTCTCCTCACTGCCTCCTTCTGAATTCTGTTCCTCTTCAGACTGTAGCGACTCTTCCTCGTCTTGCTGTGGATCACTCTCATCCGTGTCGGAGGTCGGTTGATCTGCAACATCTCCTTTCGCATCTTCCTTGCTATCCTCTTGGGCTCTACGAAAGTCCTCGAACTCCGAATCTAGTCGTTCCTGCTGCTGCTCAAGCGTGTGGAGCGAACGTTCGATACTGTTCATATCTCGGTTAATAGAGCTATCCAGTTTGGACAAAGCACGGAGGCGTCCACGCAATTCGGTAAGCATCGCTTGAATTTGCTCACTGAGTTTGGAACGCTCCACCTGCCCCAGGAACTCAGGACGCAAGCTACGTACTGCAGCAAATTCCTCCCCATCGCGGAGTATGGACTCTGCTTCATCCAGTTCCCCTCCCATCATCTTGCTGCGCGCGAGATCCAGCTTTTCCCAGCATTTAACAAGCAATTGCTCGGTTTGCCCCTGTTCGTTGCCCTGTTGTCCCTTCAGCGTATCGGAGCAAGAAGAAAGTGAGGCACATGCTTTCTCAAGCATGAGCAAGTTATTCTGCATCGGAGCAATAATTTGTTTACTTTGGTTTGCACCTTCTATTGACTGCATCTGCTTTTCGTAAGCACGCTGATCAAGCTCCCGGCTTTTTTCTGCTGCAGCAGGGACAAGTTTTTCGCGTGTCTTAGTAAGTCGCTCCTTGGCACGACTCCACTTCCTGCTGAGTTTGGATATCACCTCATTAGCCATTGCTTCCAATTCCACGTAGCCTGCAACCCCTTGGTACGCCTCATGTGCTTTCATCATAAGATTCAGCCCCTCCACCTGCTGTCCTTCAGTTCGCCCGTGCAAACCACGTACCGCTCTCTTGATCAGCGCTTTCCCATCCTCAATGTACTTCATACGTTGGTCATCTGGCACGATACTAAATACATAGTCGGAGGAAAGCAACTCCGCGCGCTTACCCTGCGATGCTTGGCACTTCTCAATAAGCTGTTCCACATTCTGCAAACGCTCTGCCAACATTCCTGACACACGCTTGTATAAAGACACGAGCGACCTGGGAGGAGCCTCCATGGCCTCAAATTGCTTGTCATATTCCTTCATTTTGCTATCAAGGTTGCGACAACGCATGCGAAAGCGATCAAGATTCCTCGTTTGTTCAGATTGCTCATCGTTATCCTGAGTCTCTGCAGCATGGTCATTCGGCGTTTCATTCGGAGCTTCTTCTGCCCACACGCCTGCTCCCATCAGCGCAGCCATAAGTATGATAATCCGCATCATTTTCATTTATTTCCCAAGGCTCATACTAGCACAGTTTGAGCTCGATGGCAAACACCATTTTTCGGACACCGCACACATCCATATCCGTCCCAAGAAAATTAAGAGAGGGGGTAAGAGAAGACAAAAAAAGGAAGGTTGATTTGTTTCCTCAGAAAAGAGTATTCTGAGGGTGCAACAACAAAA
>CANQBZ010000020.1 GCA_947589295.1 uncultured Akkermansia sp. | reverse complement strand
CGCATCTACCTCTGCGGTCTCCCGATTATCCTGCTCTACAACTTTGAAGAAGCCATTTTTCGCAGCATGGGCGACACTCGAACGCCGCTCATCGTACTCGCCTGCTCCGGGGTGTTGAATGTATTGCTCAACCTGTTCTTTGTGTTGATTCTGGAACGCTCAGTGGACGGAGTAGCCGTCGCCACGGTGGCGTCTAATGCCGCCAGTGCAGCCGTTCTCGGGTTCTTGCTCTGCCGGGGAAAAGGCTACGTAAAGCTCGAGTGGCGTCACCTGCATATTGACCCTGCCAGCCTGCGTGAAATCTTGCGTATCGGCATCCCCGCCGGTGTGCAAGGCATGGTGTTCTCTGTTTCCAATATCTGCGTGCAGTTCGCCATCAATTCGCTCAACACTGTCGTCATGGCAGCCTCCGCCGCGGCGTATAATCTGGAGGTGTTTACCTACTGCATCACAAGTTCTTTCGGTCAGGCCTGCACGACCATTGTAGGACAAAATTACGGGGCAAACCAATTCCGACGCTGCCACCGCACTCTTTGGACATCCATCGCTTTCAGCGGGGTTCTTCTCGGCGCCGCCGCGTGGTTCATGCTCTCTTGCGGGGAGGAACTGCTCGCCCTCTTCAATCCGGATCGGGAGGTTATCGGCATCGGCATGATCCGTTTGCGCTACATTCTGATCGCGCACATTTTCTCGGTCTTCATCGAAGCTTTCACCGGCTACCTGCGAGGCTTCGGTCTCAGTCTCGCTCCGGCTCTGTGCGTCCTCGGTTGCGTCTGCGGCACGCGTTTCTTCTGGGTTTACATCGTCTTTCCCACCCACCCCACCTTTGCCTGCATCATGGCAGTCTATCCCGTCAGTCTGGGACTCACTGCTCTTCTCATAGTGGCCGTATGCATTTTTTACCGAAAGCACACGACTTCTTCCTACCTCTCATCTCTCCCCTCCCGGCGCTGATGCTTTGGTGAACCCTTTTCCCAGCCAATTTCGACAAGAAAGGCAAATATAATGCGTATATGAACGCTTTTCGCCTTGACTGATGAGAATGCGAGGCAGAAACTAATCGGCAGAAATTATGTATTCTTACCGCTACACAATAGCTACCAGCGATGTGGCCGAAAATGGATTGCTGCGTCCCGGAACCATTGCCCTGCTCATGCAGGACTGCAGCACCTTCCAATTTCGCCGCGTCAAAAAATTTTACGATGCGCTGGTCAAGTACAACATGGCCGTCTTTCTCGTCTCGCGGCAGGTGGAGATTCTGCGACTTCCGGCGTACGGCGAAGAAGTGGAAATATGGACCGGCATTCACGGCTGCAAAGGGTTTTACGGTCTGCGCAACACCACCATCCGCGACGCCTCCGGCGAACTCTGCGTCATCAGTTTTGCCGTCGGTGCTTTTGTCAATTACGACACGGGCAAGCCCTTTGTTCTTCCAAAGGAGGCCTATACTGACATCGTGGACTGTGAGCCGCTTCCCATGGAGTACCTGCCGCGCAAGATCGCTCTGCCGGAGGGGCTTGACTTTTACGAGGTCATGCGAGACTCCGTCGTGCCCGGCTACATCGATGCCAATCACCACATGAATGCCGGTCGTGCCTTCGACATGGTTGTCGGTCACATCAACTACCCCCTCCGTCGCATGCGTGTGGAGTACAAGATGCAAGCAAAGCCCGGCTCTGTCTTTATCATTGAACGCGCCGATGTCTCCGCCACTCATTGCTTCATGCGCCTGCGCAGCTCCGAGAACGAGATATTCTCTACTTACGAATTGATGGGATAAGGTAAGAGTGCACTGCTGTCGTCACGCTGGTCTCTCCGCCTCGCCGCGGAGACGGACCGTAATCAATGCACCAATTTCCGTCTCGATAGAGAGAGGGACGCAGCTGTTCAACGACATGGGTTATAATTTGACTCTTCACGGCAGGCGAGATATCGTTGAATGGATCCTGGATAAACATGTTGATCCAATTGCGCAGACCGTCCGGATCGGCAAGCAAGGTAGGGCGGTCGAAAAGAAAAGCCTTGCGCATCAAAAGTCCGCTCTGCTCCACAAGCTGCGCATACTCGCCTATCGTCGGGAAGTAAAAAGGCATCGTGTAATTTAATCCCCGGCGTTCCATTTCGCACCTCAGAGCGGCATGGACTGAGTCTGTGTTGCCGTACCCTCCAAGCTCAAAAATAAAACGTCCGCCCGGCTTGAGCGCACAGAAAATGCGGGACAATACGGCAGACTGCTTTTCCCGAGGAATCCAATGCAAAACAGCGTTGGAGAACACCACGTCAAACGACTCACTCGGCACCTCCATCTCCACCGCATCAGCGAGAACAAATTGCAGTTCCGGGTAGTGATCACGCGCCCTCTTCACAAGATCCGGCGATGCATCCAACCCAAGAACATGATGCCCCTTTTGCGCGATGAGTTGAGTCAGTGAGCCATCTCCACAGCCCAAATCCAGCACGGAAAGCCCCTCCCCATGAATCATCTCCGCAAGTCCCTCGCCATACCGCGCCACGAAAGAGAATTTCTGCGCGTAAGTTTCCGCATCCCACTCCATGAGGCGCGATTGTAGCATCGCCCCCAAACCGAGTCAAGAGCTGACGCGTCTCCTGACGGAGAAGTCGTCATTTCAAATATTGACGGAAGAAAGAGTCGATTTTATCGAACGGGATCTTATCGAAGTTATCGTAGAGGTCGGTGTGGGAGGCGTCGGGCACGATGAGGAGCTCCTTGTTCTCGCCTTTGAGCTTGGAAAAGGCCGTCTCGCTGAAGTAGCGGGAGTGCGCCTTCTCGCCGTGGATGATGAGGACGGCATTGCGAATTTCATCGGCATACGCAAGCAAGGGAGTGTTCAGGAGGGAAAGAGCGGCAGTCTTGTTCCAGCCGGCATTGGAGTTAAGCGAACGGGGATGGTAGCCACGCTTGGTCTTGTAGTAGGCAAAATAGTCTTTGACGAATTGCGGAGCGTCTTCCGGCAATGCATCGGGCACACCCCCGGCGGTTTCCGGAGCGGGGAGCTTGGCATCTTTCAAGCGCTGGGCGGCGAGCTCCTTGCGCATGGCATCACGCGCCTCGGCGGAATCTGCGCTATCGAAGTAGCCGTTGGCGGTCACGCGGTGCATATCATACATCGTGGAAGCCACCGTGGCACGGATGCGAGGATCAAGAGCAGCGGCGTTCAGCGCCATGCCACCCCAGCCGCAAATGCCGACGATGCCCACTTTCTCTGCATCCACGAAGGGAAGCAGAGAAAGAAAATCGACGGCGGCGCAAAAATCCTCGGTATTGATGTCCGGGGAATTCACATAACGCGGCGTACCAGAACTCTCACCGGTGTATGAGGGATCGAATGCCACCGCCACGAAACCACGGGAGGCAAGCTCCTGGGCGTAGAGCCCGGAGGACTGTTCCTTGACGGCGCCAAATGGGCCACACACAGCGATGGCGGCGTACTTCTTCGCGGCGTCAAAATCCTTGGGCAGGTAGAGGTGGCCGGCAAGCTCTATGCCAAAGCGATTCGTGAAACGTACATCCTTGGCTTGTATCTCCGGGTTAATGCGGAACACGCGTGTGTCATTCTCTATGTCTTTCATGTTGGTATCGGGAGTTGCATGGGTTGGCAGCATCACTAATGCCGTCAGTATCGTGGTAAATAGGATTTTCATGGCTTTGACCATTTTCCGTTCTCTTTGTGCTTCATTCTACTGCTTCCCTTCTTTTATAGCAAATATTTTCTTTTTATATTGCATTATGCTTTTTAAGCATGTATCATGAGCACAACATGGAGCTTCGAGTTCTCAAGTATTTTCTGGCTGTAGCGCGAGAAGGCTCCGTGAGCCGTGCTGCGGCTGCCCTGCATGTCACTCAGCCCACGATTTCACGCCAAATTATGGACTTGGAAGATGAGCTCGGCACACAGCTACTGCGCCGCAGCAGTCGCACCACGACCCTCACCGAAAACGGAGTCTATTTCCGGCGTCGGGCGGAAGAAATTGTGGCCTTGGCAGATGCGACAAGCAAGGAATTTTGCGGGACAGAGAATGAAATACGAGGTGAAATTGCCATTGGCGGCGGAGAAACTCCTGGTTTCAGCCTGCTCGCGCACGCCGCACAGCTGCTGCGCAAGGAACACCCTGGCGTCCACTTCCGTCTCTTCAGCGGAAATGGGAACGATGTGACTGAGCGGTTGGAACGCGGTTTGCTCGACTTTGCCCTGCTGATTGCTCCGGTGGATGTGAGCCGCTATGATACGCTCACCCTGCCCATCCAAGACACATGGGGTGTGCTCATGCGCAGAGATTCTCCATTAGCGAAACGAGCGCGCATCACTCCGACCATGCTCCGCGGCAAGCCGTTGATCATCTCCTCGCAATCCAAGGTGGAGAATATGTTGTCCAACTGGATGAGCTGTGATATCTCCCGACAAAACATCGCCGCACGCGGAAATCTACTCTACAACCTTTCCATCATGGTGCAACAGGGCCTTGGTCACGCCATCACTTTGGGCGGGATCGTCCATTCCGGATCGGGCAGTCCACTTGTGTTCCGTCCACTCTCGCCCAAACTCACAGCCTCGCTACACCTCTGCTGGCTCAAATCGCGTCCCCTTTCTCGAGCAGCTTCGCTCTGGCTTTCAGCGCTTCATGCAAAAATTGCGCAACTATCGCGTCATGAGAAGAAATAAAGGAGCCTGGGGCAGAGTGCAAGTTCTCTCCACCCTTGTTTCACCCGAATAACTTATCGCCTCCCGGCATCTGCAACGCCACCGTGCAATGGAGAAGGGGCGAGACCTATTTGCCCCGTTGAATCCTCGATGGCAGTGCGGCCCAATGCGTTTCCACATACTGGAGAGGTGCAAAAGCTTTATCTCGCAGCTCAGCTTACCTTGCCCCCGCAGGATTCATCCTCACCCCCAATTAAACAATGTTCACCGGAACATGGGAGCCTCCGGTCTCAATTTTTCATGCACTCAGCCTCATGATTGCGCATTCGGAATACCCTGCGCTTACTTCCAAGACCGCATTTTCAAACACGGAAACGCCAATCGTCGATAACCCGACAACGCCATGAAGAGGCCCATGGTACCTCGCCAATCGCTAGAATTTGTATTGCGATGGATCAATGCGGAGGCGGTGGACGCGATAGTTGAGCTTACGCAGGGTAGTATGCAGTTCGCGTGCGGCGGCAGACATATTGCCACGCGTACGTTTGAGAGCCGCTGTAATAAGTTCCGACTCAAAAGAAGCCGTGAGGGCCTCCATAGGCGTATCGCTCTCGGGGGGGACCGAACGATTGGGGAGCATGGATTCTGTACCCGTGGCAGCGGCAGTCTGCAACGAAGCTGGTAAATCGATGGCGTTAATCACACTGCTATTGGACATAATCACGATACGCTCAATCATATTTTCCAGCTCGCGCACATTGCCGGGCCAATGATAGCTCATGAGCATATCTATAGCTGGAGTGGAAAGGCGGCGCACATTTTTATGGTGCAGTTTGTTGTACTTGGCGAGGAAAAAGTCGGCCAACGAAATGATATCCACCTTGCGTGAACGCAACGGAGGAACGGCGATGGGAAGCACAGCTAAGCGGTAATACAAGTCCTCTCGGAAGAGACCCTCCGCCATCATACGCTCCAGATCGCGAGACGTGGCAGCAATGATACGCGCCTGCGTACGGATAGGTTGTTGCGAACCCACACGCTCAAATACCCTTTCTTGAAGCACACGCAGCAGCTTCACCTGCGTCTGCACCGGCAAATCACCGATTTCATCCAAGAAGAGAGTGCCGGCAGAAGCTTCCTCGAAGCGGCCGATGCGCTGCTTGATAGCGCCCGTGAAAGCCCCTTTTTCATGTCCAAAAAGTTCCGACTCAATAAGACCCTCAGGCAAGGCCGCACAATTCACCGCAATGAAGGGACCATCCCTCCGATCAGACGCGTAATGAATGGCTTGGGCCAACAGCTCCTTGCCCGTACCCGACTCACCCAGCAGTAGCACCGTAGCTGTGGAACGCGCAACCTTCGCCATCTCCAAATACACCGCCCGCATAGCAGAGGAATGTCCCACGATATTCGCGAAGCCGGCATTCTCACCGAGTTCAATGCGCATGCGATCGTTTTCACGCTCGCGAAGCTGTCGTTCCGCCACTTGCTCGCGCACACTGGCCACGGCATCGGCCAATATGTTGGCCACAATCTCAAGTAACCGTGCCAGCTTCTCCAACGTCCCCCGCGGCAACACCGGGAAAGAAAGCGAAAGCGTGCCAATGACAGCCCCACTTCGCTTAATAGCCACGCAAAGGAATGATTCACTTTGCGTGCCATGGAGCGCACCTGTGCGATTCAGGAAAGTATGGCTGGAGGCTGTATCGCGCAGCACAGCGGAAACTCCCGTTTGCCCAACCCGACCGGTTATGCCCTCCCCCAAGCGGTATGTCCCGCGCGCCTTTTCCGCATCCGATAGGCCATAGGATGCTTCAATGACCAGTTCCTCACCCTGCAACAGGCAGAGGGCCCCCTGCGGAAAACACAGGTTCTGCCGCAGCACGAGCATGATCTGTTCCAGCAGATCGGCTACATCCCTCTGTCCCACCAGAACTTTAGACACGCCGGAGAGCACACGCAGCTCTAAGCTATCACCCGAGAGTTCGTTGAGCGGAGAGGCGATTCGTTGTTGAGACATCGGAAGAATCAGAATAAATTGACGGGGAGGGAAGCTCCGAGTTCACCCAAAGTGAAGGAGAGACCCACCCCTGTTTCGTGTTTACCGCCGTTGTCGCGTATTATAACGGTCGTTCCCAAGTACCACGGGCCAAACTTTCGAGTGATGGAAAACTGCTGGATAGGAACGCGATCCCCCTGCACGTCCCAGCTGACGCGAGCCGTTGCACTGTAACGTTCATTGAGACGCAGGTTCACGCGAAAATAGGCATAATTGGCATCGCGCTGAATGGGGTGATTGTTGATATAGCGGTGTCCCACCTGGGCCTCCATCCAAGGGAAAGGGACAAAGGAAAGTGAGGTGTTATACTGGTTGAAACCATCGCCGCCGCACACGGTTGGTGTTTGAGTCTCTATGCGCAGGGAACACTGGTTGGTGACATTCAAAACGATGAGCGAGTAGAGATTGGAGAAGCGAGTTTCTGTGTTGGGATTATCAATATTGTAATCTAAGAAAAGGTTCCAATCAATCAGGGTGCGGCTTTCGCCATCGTAAACGGTGCTTAAAACGTTACGCATGCCCAACCGCCAGACTGTCCAGTTCGCCCAGCCATCGATACCAGTGAACTCCATGAGATCCATGGGCATGGGACAAACCGTGCTATTGCCCAGCGTGGTAGACCAAGTATCCATTTGCGGCACGTAGGGATTGGAGGAGGAGAGGCTCCCGTGGGAAATCTCCGCGTATGGGTGGATAACGTGGTAGAGGCCATTCACCCCCAAGCGCGGCAGGCGCACCGTGGGAAATTGGCGGTAGAACTTGATGTCGAAATCACAGCCCAAATAACCCATCAGTCGGTTGTCGGCCCCCACATCCTCCACATTGTAGTAACCTGTATACCCACCGCCTACCTTCGGCGTAACATTCAAGAAGCGCAGCACTTTCACGCTCGTCGTGAACTCATGCGTTGAATTGATGCGCACATAACTGCCGCTGTTGAGCAGGCGGGTGTAGTACTCCTTGAGTTCTTCTTCATCTGAGCGAATTCTGGAGAGCTTGGTGCGGTAGAGTTCGCGCTGCTCGGCAGGAATATTTTGGTGCAGCAAGCCCGCAACATTGCGCGTCTCATAAGTGATGCCAGAAGAACCCAAAACCGTGCGTGGACGGTAGTAAGAGAGCTCGGCGCGTTCATCTGTACTGTAGAAGTCATTGGGAGCGAAACGAGTGAGGAACGCGGCGCTGCTGCGCGGCGTATAACGCTCCAAGCGCACACTGTTGTCCGGCTTGTCATTCAGTCGAGCATCCTCCTCAAAATAATCCTGCAGGACGTAGCGGTCGCTCAGCAGATTCAAATCCGTTGCTAATATCCAGCGAGCCGAGTCCCTGCGAGCCGCGTGCGGCGACACGTCCCAAAAGCTCTGCATGGCTACCCGATAGCGACGGTGACTGATCTCCTCTCGGGAGACGGAAAGTGGGTTGATATCAGGACGATCATCGGCAATGCCGTATATCCGCAACCCTCGCGAATCCAAGTATTCTTTGTGCATTTCATTGCTGATGAAGTCAATTCCACCCGCCAAGCCGCGCCGCGATCGAAAATCCACGCGCGGCGTGAGAATATAATCTGCAGTTGGCATGCCGTGCTCAACACGACGGTTGCCCAGCAGAATGCCGTACCGATTCAGCAGATAGGTGCCCCAGATTGACTTAACACCAGGAATGAGCATATATCCCTCATCCGGGTTGAGCGAGTGGGAAAGTGGCAACCAGCCTAGTATCGGGATTGTCATATCCCGATCAGGACCTGATATGCTCAGACGCGAGACAGTCCCGTAATCTCCCGGGTACACCGTCAACGTGCCTGTGCCAACCCACATACTCGGCTTTCCTACATCCTCAGTGGTGACAAAAGCGTGGTGGACGGTGATGCGAGTTTTGCCCGCGGAGGTTTTGGTATATTCTGCTGAAGACCCACGAATAATGGTGCCATTGGCCTTAGCGCGTATACGAGTGACGTTCGCGACAGCATTCTTCCAATCGTAGGTGCCCTCCTCGGCGTGCATGAGCGTGTCACCTTGGTAAATGACGAGAGGTCCATCTAGAATAGCTACCTCATTCTGCATATCTGCAGTGAGATGGCTCGCAAAAATCTCCTGTCCCTCGCCGGTGCGCAGGTAGATAGGGGAGCTACCAGCGGTGTACGTGATGATACGCTTCTCACTATCGTAATCCACATGACCATGATCATTGCGTATGACAAAGGAATCCGGAATCCTCGTGTCCACAGCCGTACCCAGAGCGCCGACAGCTCGTCCCACATGCTCCATGATGGGGTTGGCAGGAACTGCCTGATCCGGCAAATCAATAAACTCCACCCGCTGCTGAGCCACAAGCGACGGGGCGCACAAGAAAGCGCACAGCACACAGGTCAGCACAAGGCTGCCTGGCGTGGCTAGCGGGACAATTCGCTGGTGCAGCTGCATCATGAGGCGGTATTCTGTGCGGTAAAATGGCTTTCCTCCATATACCCTTTGCCGCGGTAACGACGGCGCGCGCGCTCAGGCGTGGCCGCCAAATCTACCACCACAAAACAGTCCAGAGTCCCACCAAAGTTTTCATCAATACCAAAGCTCACCATCTTTCCTCCCAAGCGCAGGTATTGCTTGAGCAACACCGGTATGCCCATCCCTCCCTCCAGCTCGCTTACCATGGCTGACAGCGCCCTCAGGTCGGGAAGAGCTTGGGAAAGCAGTCGGGCGTCCTCGCTGAGCAGTTCCATTTGCCGGGGCGCGTGTCGTGCGCGTATCAGCCTGCTCAAGCTTGCGTCCATGCAAGTTTGCTTCATATAGGTGAGCATCAATGCTCGGGCCGCAAAACTGTAATTTGGGGAGATACTGACCGTGCCGTACAAGTATTTGTACTGCGGGTGCTTGTTAAGAAACCGCCCAATGCCCATCCAGAGCGTATCGAGCGAGGCCGGCTGGCGCTGGTATTCGGGCGTGATAAAAGCCCGACCCATCTCCAAGCCCTGAGCAATGGTCTGCAAAAACGCAGGGCAAAAATGGAAGAAGATGGAGTTGTAGATTCCCTTTACTCCGTGTTTTGCAAGTATCTGATCCGTGCGACCGATGCGGTAGGCGCCCGCCAGCCTCCTTTCCTTGGCATCCCACATGACGAGATGCGTGTAGTGTGTATCCCATTCATCCACATCACACTCCAACCCGGAGCCCTCGCCCACGCTGCGATAGGTGCGCTCGCGCTGCACGCCGATTTCATGCATTAAACGTGGAATCTGCTCCGCCCGCGCGGCATACACGCGAAACGGAGTAGCCCCGCCGGCGAAGCACAGGCAATCCGAAGGGAGTGCATCGATCTCTGCGCCGAGCGCCTCAGGCGACTCACCTGAGGCAATGGGTTGCAGCGCGCGATGTCCCACCTGAGCCGACCGGGACGAGTGGGTAGAGGTGTCGGAGTAACGTAACAGCATACTGCGCAAGCGCATGTAGGCATTCAGCTGTTCCGAATTCATTCCCGCAGTTGTCGCAGGAGGAATGGGACTGCCGAGGCGTATGCTGTGGCGCATCTTTCCATCGCGCAATATCTCACGCGGTAAAAAGTTAGCTCGAAGGGACCGCGCAACCATGCTCACCACCTGAAAGAAAATCCCCGTGCGCCCCGAAATGTTCATGGGCACGACAGTGGCCCCTGTTTTTTGCACCAATGTTGCTATATTCTGCTGCCATGGGTCATCCACCACTCTGCCATCCTTCAGCGAGAATGTAGCAGCTGAGCCGCTGGGAAACACCAATAAACAATGTCCCTCCTTCAACCAATGCAGCATCTCACGCATTCCTGCCATGTTGGCCCGTCTCGCCGCTTCACCGCCATACACATCTACCGTGATTTCGTAAGGTCGCATGCCTCGCACGCACTGCAAAAACTCATTCACCACAATGCGTATATCTCCTCGGCGCCGCATCACAACGTCCCCAAACATCAACCCGTCCGACATGCCGTGCGGATGGTTTGACACGATGACGCACGGTCCCTCTTCCGGTATGCATTCCAAGCCCTCTAAATCGTAATTCAGGTTGAGATATTTGCATGCCATGCGGAAGAAATTCTCCCGGGACCCGGCATCCCAATCATCGTCTATGTGTTCGTGAGCAACATTGAGAGCGTGCAGACCAAGCCACTTCTCAGCAGCTTCCAACAAGAAGCCGGGCACATGATGACCGCCGGGTATTTCATCGGCCAGATCCACCATTTTGGGTCGTTTGAACTTCATGACACAAGTGCCCGCGCACGCGCGGTCGCGCATACTATACCATGCTGGCATCCATCGGTCAAGCTCTCCAAGCTCAGCTAATCACTCGGGTTTTGACGAAAAAACGGCGGGCTGGCATAACCCGCCGTCGGAAAAATCGCCGCGCGCGTTACAATCGCACGTATCAGATATCACTGTCCGAATCGGTATCTTCCGTCTCGTCAGTTTCTCCCTCCGAATCATCGTCAGAGGAAGAATCGCTCTCCCCTCCCTCGCTGTCATCAGAAGAATCAGAAGAAGAGTCGGAGCTATCGCCAGAGGAAGAGTCAGAGTCCTCATCATCCGAGGAACCCGAGTCATCGGAAGCTTCTTGCTGTGCGGCGTCATCGCCGGCCTCAGAATTTTTCTTTGCCGCTTTCCCTTTAGCCTCTTCCCCCGCCTTGGCTTTTTCCTTGCGCTCCTGTTCGAGCTGTTTCTGCTCGTTTTCATTGAGTGGCTTGGAGAGGAGATAACGCTTGTCCGTGAGCCCCGTGGCTTTCAGAGCATCAATGCGCGGCTGGTCATACCCGACTTCCGAGCCCAGCTTCCGCGCAGGGTCAGACAGGTCCTCCATAATGGCCGCGCCGAGAGCATCGCGCTCTTTCGTGTCACACACAAAGACCTTGTAGGAGCCAATGGTGGGAAGGTCCCACGCAGGGACTCGCTTGTTGGTGGGCACCAAGACGCCCACCATGTGTCCTTGCCCGTCAGATAAAATGCCCCATACGACTTCGCCGCCCCCCTTTGCATTGGTCGTGGTCAGGTAATACTGGGGATACACGTAGGACATTTCCTTAACGGTCGAATTGTGCAGCCAGGTGATGAGAGCTCGACGTGTACGCTCCGGCAGGGGCCCCACCTCATAGCAGTCCCTGTGCCCGGGAGTATGCACGCTGTTGTGGCTGAAAACGGAGGTCACAGGGCTTTGGTCAAACCGCCGGGCGGCCCTCTCCGGCGAAAGGGGACTGCCGCAGGAACTCACCGTGACCAACGCAGCAACGAGCCCGCAGACCCGTGCAGTATAACGGAATAGGGAGATATCTTTCATATCAATGCTACGTTTCCCATTCTGCCAATTGACGAGCACTATGACAAGCAAAAACTTACTTTTTCTCCATTTTTTGGCAAAAAAATCGCTCGGGAAGCATGTTAGCTCCCCCATTGGCAGGTTCGCATGCAAGGTTGTTTGCCAAAGTCGCTCGCACCCGGCTGCCACTTTGCCCCACACGTCGCTGCGGGTTCTATGTCACATCCTGACATTGACGCAAAGGCGAGCGCCATGTATAATGCGGCGCATGCAAGACGAAAAAAGTCAAGAGGAACAGCAGGCGGAGGCAGAGCAGCAAGAACAGGATTCCTGCGCTTACGGCGCTCCCCACCAGCCTGAAAAGGAATACGCGGAGGCGGTGGATGAATCTGATCCGGCAGAAGCAACAGCCGCCACCGATGAGCTCGCCAAATGGCGCGAATTGGCTATGCGCACAGCCGCTGAGTACGACAATTACCGCAAGAGGTGCGTGAAGGAGCGCGATGAATTCACCCGCTACGCAACTCGTGGACTGCTCGAGGAGCTGCTGCCGGTGATCGATCATTTCGAGATGGGCATGCAGATGGCCGAGAAGGAAAAAGGCTCCATGATCTACATCGGCATGGAAATGGTAAAAAAACAACTCCAGGATTTCCTGCAAGCCCAGGGAGTAGAACCCATCGAGGCGCAGCCCGGCATCCCCTTCGACCACAACCTGCATGAGGCCATCCAGAGCGAACCCTCCGACCAGGCGGAAGGAACGGTCCTGCGCATCTTGCGCCCGGGGTATATGCTGCGTGGCAAGCTCCTGCGCCCTGTCAACGTGGTGACCGCTGCGCCACTTCCTTCTCAAGACTGAGTCTGTCCCACAACACTCACCCACAACTATGGCCAAGGATTACTACGAAGTGCTCGGGGTGGCAAGGGATGCGGATGAATCCACCATCAAAAAAGCCTACCGCAAGCTCGCCATGAAATACCACCCGGATCGCAATCCGGACAACAAGGAGGCAGAAGCCAGGTTCAAGGAGATCGGCGAAGCGTACGAGGTCCTCAGCGATGCGGATAAACGCGCCGCTTACGACCGCATGGGGCATGACGCCTTCAAGAACGGAGGCATGGGTGGTATGGGCGGCTCCGGTGGCTTCGGCGGCTTCACCGACCCCATGGACATCTTTGCCCAAATGTTCGGTGGCATGGGAGGCTTCGGCGGCGGGGGACGGCGGCGTCAAACAAACCCGCGCCGCCCGGGGTCGGATTTGCGCTACGATCTGGACATCACCTTGGATGAAGCGGTGACTGGCTGCGATAAAGTGTTGGAAATCGAGAGACTCGTGCCCTGCGATGCCTGCCATGCCAGCGGCTCGAAGGATGGCGCCAGCGGTTACAAAACCTGTCCCGCTTGCCATGGTTCGGGTGTGCTGACTCAGCAGAGTGGCTTCTTTGTGCAGCAGAGTACCTGCCCCAACTGCCGTGGACTGGGCCAAATCATCAGCAATCCCTGTTCCAGCTGCCGCGGCGAGGGACGTGTACACAAGGACGTGAAAATCACGCTTCATATCCCGCCGGGTGTGGATACGGGCACCAAGCTGCGCTCCAGCGGCAACGGCGATGCCGGCTTACGCGGTGGTGAAACGGGTGACTTGTATGTGTTCATCGAAGTAAAGCCGCACGCCATTTTCGCGCGCGAGGGCAAGGACCTGAGCTACACTATGCCGGTGCCCTTCGCTCTGGCGGCGCAGGGCGGCGTACTCAGTGTGCCGACGCCGGATGGAGCCGCTAAACTTAAATTGCCAGCCGGTACTTCCAGCGGCACTATTTTCCGTGTACGCAGCAAGGGTATGCCCGCGCTCAAGGGCGGCGCCCGCGGCGATCTGATGGTCGAGGTGCAGGTTGAAACGCCCACGCGCCTCAACTCCGCGCAAAAAAAGGCGCTGGAGAGTTTCACTGCTACGCTCGAGAGTGGCAACCAACCTGATGTGGCCGACTTCTTGAGCCGCGCCGGTGGGTACATGAAATAACCATGCACCGCTGTTTCCTCCCAGTACCGGATTTTGCCGCCGGGGCCTTGGTGCGGGTGCAAGGGGAGGAAGCCCATCACGCCTTGCGGGTGCTGCGGCTTCGTACGGGCAACGCGTGTGAGCTTTTTAACGGCTGTGGTCAGGCCGCACTTGCACGCATTGAGCAGACGGGAAACAGCGAGTTCTCGGCGGTGGTTAGCCACCTCCTGCCCCCCATGCCGGACATTGCCCGCATCACGCTGGCGGTTGCCGTACCCAAGGGAGGAACCATGGAGCTTATTGTGCAAAAAGCGGTGGAAATGGGGGTGCAACGCATTATCCCGCTCATCACGGAGCGCACTATTGTACGACTCTCCCCCACCGAAGCTGCTGCCAAAGCAAAAAAATGGGGTCGCACCGCGCTGGAAGCGTGCAAGCAATGCGGCGTGAATGCCTTGCCCGTCGTTGAGCCCCCCTTGCCCTATGCAGATTTGCTGCAACGGAGTGATTTGCCGGACCTTCGCCTACAATGCGCCATCCTGCCGAACTCGCACCCGCTGCGCGAGGTGCTGGAGCATGCCCGATACTCAGGAGTCCGAGAGGCTCTGCTGATCGTTGGACCGGAAGGGGATTTCACTCCCGGGGAATACGAGCAAGGACGCGCCACCGGCTATATTCCGGTAAGCTTGGGGCCTATCGTTTTGCGTGTGGAGAGCGCGGTTTTTGCCGCCACGGCAGCCCTGCGCTACGCGCTTGATCCCTCCTGAACGCGCACTCCCGTATGGCCTATCTGCAACTTAACGATGTGCACGTGCACTACCCGGTGAAGACGGCCTGGGGAACAACCGGGCGTGTACTGCATGCGGTGGATGGTGTATCGCTCACGCTGGAGAAAGGCGAGGTTTTGGGGCTGGTGGGTGAATCGGGCTGTGGCAAATCTTCCCTCTCTCGAGCCATCATGCAGTTGCAGCCCATCGCCTCCGGCAGCATTGAACTGGATGGCGAGTTGATTTCCAATCTCCCTGCGCATCAACTCCGCCGCCACCGAGCCGATTTTCAGATGGTTTTTCAGGACCCGTACGCCTCCCTCAACCCGCGTTTCACTATCTACAGCACACTGCTGGAGGCGCTTACTCAACGCCACGCGCTCAAACCCAGCGAACGCGAGGATGCTGTGGCACAGCTCATGCTGCGGGTGGGACTCAGCCCCGAGCACATGCACAAATACCCGCACGAGTTTTCCGGTGGGCAGAGGCAGCGCGTGGCGATTGCCCGGGCGATCGCGCCGCAGCCTAAGTTGCTTCTAGCGGACGAGCCTGTGAGCGCGCTGGACGTCTCCATTCGCGGTCAGATTCTCAACCTGCTGCTCGAGCTCACGCGCGGGCTGGGGCTCACGATGCTCTTCATTTCGCATGATTTGCTAGTGGTTCACCATGTGGCGGATCGCATCGCCGTGATGCAACGCGGGCGCATCATCGAGTACGGAGAGGCTCAGCACGTGTTTTCCCACCCACAGCACCCCTACACTCAACAACTGCTCAGCGCCGTGCCCAAACTCTGACTCTTTCCCCCGTGTCTGCTCAGCCCATGATTCAACTTGCCCTTCGGTCGGATGGCTCGCTGAGCCTCCTGCCGCACGGCGCCCAACCGCGCTTGGAACACGCTTTTGCAGCGTCACCCGCGCGCGGGATGTTGGACCTGCTGCGCTACGGCGCTCCGCCCTCGGCTGCCCCGGTGCTCAACTGGCTGCGAGAGCGCACGCGTGAGCGCATGATACACTACTTGCGCCTCCTGCGGCGAGGGGAGAACGAGCTGCCATCTCTGCCCGGCGCAGAGCTCGCCAAACTGCTGGAAAGCATGCCTCCGCTGGCTGCCGGAGAAGCGAGCGCCGGCATGCTTGGGGGATGGTTGGGGGGGCTCCCATGCGCGTTGGCGGAGCTGGCGCAGCGCGAGAGCTGCTCCCCTCTGGAGTGGCTCTGCAAGCTGGGCGATGGCTGGCAGCAACTCGGACTGCTCTGTTTTCATCTGGCTGAAAATGCGGGGGAGCGCGCGGACAGTGCGCCTTTCGCTTTTCTGGCCACTTTTGTGCACCGAGTCGGGCAGGATGGCAAGGCGCGCCACATGCCGCTAGGTCATGCGGCAAGCATGCTGGCCAATGACCGCGAGGCGCTGCTGGCTCTGCTGCGTCCTCTGCAGGCTGCGGCCGGGAAAAACGATTTTCTGCGCGAGCTCATCAATTCCCGCGAAGTATACAGACCCTGCGCGTGGTCAGCGGGGCGTACGCTGCAATACCTGCGCGCCATCCCGGTGTTGGAGCAAGTCGGAATTGAAACCCGCATGGTCAACCTCTGGAAAACTATGCCCCCGCGCGTTGAGTTGCAGATCACGCTCGACCAGCAGCCCGCCACCGGCAAACCGGGGGCCTCTCCCTCCGTGAACATCCATTCGCTGCTGCATTTTTCACCCCAACTAATGCTGGGCGATCATCGCCTTACCGCCGAGGAGTGGGAGGAGCTCTGCAAGAGCGATGAGGAACTCGTGCGCTTCCGCGGCGAGTGGGTGCGCCTTAATCAACAACGGCTGAAGAATCTCATGGACAGCTGGATGCAAGCGGTGGGCATGTCTCACTCCGGTATTCCCCTGCTCTCCGGCTTGCGCTTCCTGATGGGACGGCGCACCAGCGCAACCGAAAAGTTGCCGCCAATAGAGGACGGCGTGCGAGTCGCTGCCGGCGCGACATTGGCGCTGGCGCTCAGCAACCTGCATTTTTCCGGTGAATCGCCCGCCCTGCCGCCGGAATTGACTCGCACTCTGCGCGCTTATCAAATGGAGGGAGTGCAGTTCCTGACGCATGTGACAGATGCCGGCTTCGGCGCCTGCCTGGCGGACGACATGGGGTTGGGCAAAACGCTGCAGGTCATTGCCTGGCTGGCTCACTTGCAGCACGTCGGTCAACTGGCCGAGGGAGTCGGTTGCGCGCTCATCATTGCCCCGGCCTCTCTGCTCACCAACTGGCAGCAAGAATTGGCGCGCTTTGCTCCTCGGCTGCGTGTGGCTCTGCTGCACCCCTACGCCCTCGGGCGCGCAGATGCTCAGCTCCTGCATTCCAACCCCGGCTGGCTCACGCGCCGCGCGCACGTGGCGCTCACGACCTACGGTATCGCAACCCGAGAGTCTTCGTTGGCCGGTTGCAACTGGGCGGCCGTGATTCTAGATGAAGCGCAGGCGATCAAATCTCCCCAGTCGCAGCGCACGCAAGCTATACTGCGCCTGAATGCTGCCCGGCGAGTTGCACTCACCGGCACGCCTGTTGAAAACTCGCTTGCTGAGCTGCGCAGTCTTTTCGAGTTCCTGAATCCCGGATTGCTCGGTTCCGAAAAAGATTTCAATGCAATGGTGCGCGACATGGGGGATGATTACGCCCCCCTGAGACGTTTGGTACGTCCTTTCATGTTGCGCCGCGTAAAGAGCGACCCCGCGCTCCTGCCGGAGCTGCCGCCAAAAACTGAGCAACCTGCGTACTGCCTGCTCACCCCGGATCAAGCCCGCCTGTACGCTCGGGAAGTCGAGCAGCTTCGGGCCGTGTTGGCAGAGGACAACCCTCAGACGCGCCTCGCGCTCATCCTGCCCGTCCTCGGTCGCCTCAAGCAGATATGCAACCACCCCGCGCAATACCTCGGAGAGTCATACTATGACCCCGCCCTTTCCGGCAAATTTCAACAACTCGGGCATCTGGCGGAACAAATACGCGACGCGGGCGAATGCTGCCTCGTCTTCACACAATACCGCAGCATCATGCCGTATTTGCACGATTTTTTAGAGGGAATTTTCGGCATGCCGGGGCTCATGCTGCACGGCGAAACGCCGATTGAGGAGAGGCAACGACTCGTGCGACAATTCCAGACGTCGGGAGGGCCGTCCTTTTTCCTGCTCTCTCTGCGGGCGGCAGGCACAGGTCTGACCCTCACCCGAGCGCACCACGTCATCCACTTCGACCGCTGGTGGAACCCGGCTGTGGAAAATCAGGCCAGTGACCGCGCCCATCGCATCGGCCAAACCCACCCCGTTTTCATCCATCCGCTTATCTCTGTTGGCACCATTGAACAGAATATCCACACGATGCTGCACCGCAAATCCGCCATGGCCGATGCCCTGCTCTCCGGCGGCATGGAGAAAATGCTCCTGCATCTCACTGCCGATGAGCTTGTTGAGCTTGTTCACCTCCGTTAACCGACGTCTTGCCGGTTCCGCTACCCGCGCCTTTTCCGCCCCGCATCTTTCCGGTATTTCCTCCGCTTCTTGGCTCTCCCTTCTCTCATCATGCGCGCAGTTCATTGGACTTGAATCAAGCGGAAAGCTGTGCTAGAATGCGTTGCATGACCTCTTATCATACTGTCACAGGTCTGGCAATGCTTGGGCTTGCTGTGTGCGGCATCTGCCCCGGACAAGATTCCCCCACCGCCGCGGCTGACCCGGAAAAACTGATCACCACCAATGCTAACTCCACTATGATTGAAAACGATTTGATCTCCGTACTCATTGAGAAGGCCGGGCGCAAGCTCGTCAGCGTCACCGTGCAGGACAAGGTCAACGGCCGAACGTACAACTTGGGCAACGGCATCTTCTGCATGGAGGTGCTGGATGAAGATCCCGATGAAGCCTGCTCCAAGAAAGAGGTGGCGGAAACGAGCCACCTGCTCACCGCGGCGGACCTCATTTGCAGCGATTTGAAGGTGGAAAAAATAGCTCCCAATGACAAGGCGCGGCGTCTCGTGGAGCGCGTGGGAGGCACGCGAGTAAGCGTCCCCTTTGTCCTGCCCACCGATGGCAACCAAATCACGTGGTGGCTCGAGCTGCGCGATGGCATGCCCTACGTGCGAGTAGGGGTGAGTATCGTTCCGCAGCAGTTTTCCATGCCGCTGCGCAAGCTCACGCTGCTGGATGTGCAGGCGAAAGAAGCGCGCGTGGAGGGCACGGTGAAGGGAGCGCCCGTCGTGGCTGCCGGCAATCGCCTGTTTGCCGGGATGGAGCATCCCATGGGGCTCAACGAGGTCACCGACAAGGGATTCACCTGCTCGCTGCCGCGCAAGACGGACCTGCCCCGCCGCGCCGAAAGCAACTTCTCCGCCGTCCTCGGTTTCAGCGTGCCGGGACAACTGCGCCGCACCTTCCAACTCGGCTACCTGAACTCCGAGCGCGCGCGTGCCTACGCCCCCTTCCTCAACTACAACACCTGGTACGATATCGGCTACTTTACGCCCTACGGCGAGGAGGCTGCGATGGACGCCGTGCGCTCTTTCGGCGAGGAACTCGTCAAAAAACGCGGCGTGCAGATGGATTCTTTCCTCTTTGACGATGGGTGGGACGACACGGAAACGCTCTGGCAATTCCACAAGGACCTGCCCAACGAGTTCCGCAATGTGCGCAAGCTGGCGGAAAGTTACAAGGCGTCTCCCGGCGTGTGGCTGTCCGCCTGGGGTGGTTACGGTCCGCCCAGGGAAAAGCGACTGGCTGCGGCCAAGGGCAAGTACGAAACCAATGAGGGAGGCTTCGCTCTCTCCGGTCCTAAGTACTACCAATTCTTCCGCGACATGTGCCTGCACATGATCCGCGAAAACGGCGTCAATCACTTCAAATTCGACGGCACCTCGAGCGAGGCCACTCCCGCGGAGGGTTCCCAATTCGGCACTGACTTTGACGCCATCATCGCCCTCATCGAAGAGCTGCGCAATGAGCGCCCCGACATCTACATCAACCTCACCACCGGAACCTGGGCCTCTCCCTTCTGGTTCGGCATCGCCGATTCCATCTGGCGCGGCAACTGGGATCACGATTTCTGCGGCGAGGGCTCGTCGCGCAATAAGTGGATCACTTTCCGCGATTCCCAAATCTACGCCAACAACGTGGCCATCTCCCCGCTCTTCCCCATCAACTCGCTCATGACCCACGGCGTCATCTACAACAAGGGCGCACGCGGTCTCCAGACAACCGAGGGCGATGACCTGGCCAAGGAAATTTGGAGCGGCTTCGGTCTGGGCACTCAGATGCAGGAGCTGTACATCACCCCATCCATGCTCAAGGACGCGGAGTGGGACGTGCTTGCCGCCGCCGCTAAATGGACGCGCGAGAACGCCGACGTGATGGTCGATTCGCACTGGGTGGGGGGCGACCCCGCCGAATTGCAGGTGTATGGCTTCGCCGCCTGGTCCCCGCGCAAGGGAATCCTGACACTGCGCAATCCCTCCTCTCAGCCGCAGGAGTTCTCTTTCGACCCCGCCGCCGTGTTCGAGCTGCCCGTGGGCGCTCCCACCTCCTACACGCTTACATCTCCCAAGGGCGACAAACTTCCCGGGAGCGTGCAAGCCGGCAAGGCGACCACCCTGAAACTTGAACCCTTCCAGGTGCTCGTCATCGAGGCGACCCCGGCTCAGTAAAATTCGACTTTCCCGGTATCGAGGACTGCAAGGCTCAGCGCGCTTGCAGTCCTTTTTTCTTGCTGATGCGTTCCGTCTGTGATAAAAGGCGTGATTGATGATACGCGAGCTGACCTTATCGGGCGTGACGGCCTTCCTGCGCGAAACGCATTTGGACCTTGCCGACGGCATCAACATCATCGTGGGCGGCAATGACACGGGCAAAAGTCACCTGATGCGCATCATGTACGCCCTATGCCGCTGGGTCGAACGCAGCCAGCGCCGCGACTTCCCGGAAAAATGGGCGGAGGAGTACCGCCTGCGCCGCTACCTGCTGCATTCTTTCGCCGCCCAGCAACTTTCCTCCTTGGTCTCACGCCGCGCGGGCGATGTTCCCGCCTGCGTACGGGCGGCCTTCTGCGGGGAAAAAGCGCCGTCGGGTGCGGTCGACATCGCCTTCCAATTCAGCTCCCGCACAGAAGATGACCTCAGCATCCTTTCCATGCCGCAGCGCTTCCTGCAGGAGCGGGCTCTCTTCATCCCCTCCCGCGATGTGCTCACCCTCTTCCCCTGCTACGTGCAAGTGGGCAAGCGGTATCCCGACCTGCTGGATGGCGCCACCTGGGATCTATGCCGCGCGCTGGAAACCGAGAGCAACGCTGAGCCGAGCGAAGCGATGCAGCGCGTGCTCAAGCTGATCCGCACGGTGGTGCAAGGGAAGATCCAGCGCGGTGGGGGATCGCGCTTTCTGATGCGACGCGGCAAAGAAGAACCGCTGGAAATGAGCCTCATTGCCGAGGGGTTCAAGCGCGTGGGCACGCTGGGACTGCTCATTGAGAACGGCTCACTGCGCGCGGGCGACACGCTCTTCTGGGATGAGCCGGAGATGAACCTGAACACCGCCCAGCTTCCCCTGCTCTGCGGCATCATGCTCGGGTTGTGCGAAGCGGGCGTGCAGATGATCCTGACCACGCAAAGCCTCTTCCTGCTGCGCGAGCTCATGATTCACCTCACGCGCAGCAGCTACAGCCAGCTCTCGCGCCGCTTTATCGGGCTGCATGCCGGTGCGGGGCTCTTCGGCTCTGTGCAAGTGCAGCAGGGAGAAAGCGCCGATGATTTGGGGCCGCTGGAGAGCTTGCAGGCCGAAATGGAACAGGCCGACCGCTACCTGAGCATGCCAACCCCTGCCCCCCATGCCGAGTGAATCTTTCCAGCCCGGCTCGTCCTGCGTGGAGGGCGTCTACCGCTTCCAATTCGACGCGGGCTACTTGGTTTGCCGTTCCGAGTGTTCTCCCTTTTACTCCCGCCACGCGCAAAACTTTTGCAACAGCTGCAAGGAGATGGACTTCATGCTCTATCATCCCGGCAAAAAAGAGCTCTGGCTCATCGAAGTGAAGGACTACCGCTTCAATGCCCGCCCCAAGGTGCAGGATTTAGTGGAAAAACTCTGTCGCAAGGTGCGCGATTGCTTGTTTTTGCTGCGCACGGCTGCTCTCTGCGCGCCGGAAGAAGAACCGGCGGAGGGCATTTCCCTGCGCGAAATGGCTCGGCTGAGCCTGCAGGCAAAGCACATTCGCATTGCCTTCACTATCGAGTTGGGCGGCAGCGTCTTCTACCCGGCGAAAAGTCTGCTGGCGCACATCCGCGACTTGCTCTACCGCCAAATTCGCTTCATCGACCCGCAGATGATCTGCCTGCCCATCACGGAATCCAGCGGGGTGGGTCCTTGGCGCATTTTCCCGGCGGGGAACGAACACTCCGCCCGCATTCAAAAGCGCATCGAAGAAGCCCGCCTCGCCCACGAACGCAAATTGGAAGAGGCGCGCCGCCAGGCCGCGGCCGGCCACAAATCCAACCGCCGCAATCGCCACAAACACCGGGCCCTTCCTCTCTGGAAACAGCGCGCGATGGAACGCGAAAGCGGCGTCAAAAACCGCAACCGCAAAAGACGCGGCAATGCGCCGTCATAGCGCTTGGGCCGCTGTTTTCTCCTTCCTGTACTCTTTTTTCCGCACCCTAGGGGGAGAGCTGGAGGTTACCACGACCGCCGGCACTTTGTGGATGTGGGCAATTTCCTCAGCGCTGAGTCGGCGCTCCGGGTGCGCCTCATAAAAGCGCGCCATGCGCTCCTCCAGGATGGGCATGAGATGTTCGATGAGCTTCAAATTGCCCTCTCGGGTGACATGCGCCATATCCTTGGTGCGCAGCCGCACATACTTTCCGTGAAAGTTGCCGAAGGGCTCAAACCGTCCCCATTCGCCGGAAAACGCATCATCAGCGCACAGGGATGCAACGCCGCTTTTTTCGCAAAAATCGCGCTGCGCCATTTGAATTTCGCGCATGTGTTTGTAGCGTTGTACACCCAGCGCCGGCATCTGAATCCAAATCACATCGCCCCCGGCAGCACGTACGATTTCCACCATCTCCGCCATCTTTTTCGCGTAGGCATCCCGCCATCTTTTGCCGCCTATCGGCACACTTCCCTCCTCCGTCAATACCGGCAGGCTGTCATTCGCCCCGAAAAAGAAAACCACCAAATCCGGCTTGTAGCGCTCCACGATGCCGCGCAGCTGCACCGGCCAGTTGAAGTAATCCGGACGGCTCAGTCCCGTGGATGGCTTTGCGCTCAAAATAAACTCCACCCCCTTGCGCCCGCGCATGGCGGAATGCACCATGCGTCCCAAATCATCCATCATGGAATCGCCCACCATCTGGATGCGATAGCGCATCGGCGGTATCTTGCCGGCAGTCGCCGTCTCCGGGGCAGCGGGCGGCGTCTGCAACTTGGCAGCGGGCGGTTCAGGCTGCACCCGCTCAGTGGAAGGTCCGGCTGCCGCATCGGCGGTTTGTCCTTCATCCGGGGTGCGCGTGTCCGGACGTCTGCGGGGAGCTTGCTCCTCCCTTTGCTGGGACGGCGGCTGACGATGGGCGTTGTCGTGCGGCGGCGACGTCTCGTCCGGGGAAGAAATCTGCGTCTTCCTAGGCAGTGGCGGACGATTGCTCGGCGTAGGAACACGCCGCTTGTCATCGCTCCCCAGTGCATACTCCAACGCTTCCACCATGCTCAGGGAGTACGGCGGCGCATTGATTGCCAGGCTTGTCGGCCCATCCTCATCCTTCAGCACGCTCCTGTGCCGGTCGCGCGCGGGCATCTGCAGCATTGGCGCCACGGGCTGCGCTCTCTGCGGCTTTTCTCGCAGTGGGGCGCCTCCCATCGCCTGCGCTTCCGCCGCTGACCCGTCCGGGGAGATATCCGCAGGCTGTGCCGTCGGTGTTTTCGCCTGCGCTTCCGCCGCGGTGCGTAAAGTCGCATTTTCCCGCGCAAAAACGCCCGTCTTCATGGCATCCTGAGACTCTTCTACGCTCTCCAGTTCCAGCTCATCCACCAGTTCCGGCTCATCCACCGGTTCCGCGTAGGGGTCTCGCGCTCTCTCCGCCAGCGTCTCGCTCAGCGCATCCGATATCCTATCCGCCAACTCTTTTTCCGCGTGATCCAACCTTTCCAGATTCACCAGATGACTGATCTTTTGAAGCGTCTGTGGCACATCGCGCCCCAGGCTGCCATACGTCGCGTCAGCCAGTTGCTCCTTGAGCCAGTTCACGCAGGAGTCGGAGTTTTGCAGGAACAAGACCAACGCCGCACAGACCGCCGCGCCGCAGATGGTGAAGCTTTTGGAAAACCTGGAAAAGAAGGAGGACATCCGTGGGATGCGATGGTGAAGAAGGTTAATTGCCGGTGATAAACATTTTCTAACGGCGCTGTTGGCTGGTCGTTGTTCTCCTGCGGTAACTGAGATCGCTCCCGGAGCGCACCGTGATGCCACGCACCGAACCTCGTCCATTGATGCTCCGCCCGCCGCGCACCGGCGCCGCACTTGGGGCGTATCCCACCACAAACTTGCTCAGACTGGGCAGCAAACGCCTCATCACAATCCGATTCCCGGCCGATGTAATGTGCACGCCATCCGGCGTACGTATCGACACCAGACTGCCGTCCCGCGTCCGCGCCTGCGGGCAGAATCTCCCCGCGGCATCCGAAAGCGCCGCACGCGTGTCAATGTACGGGATTTTGGCCCGCTGGCAAACGCGCTGCATGAGCTTGTTGATCATGGCAAGCTTCGCATCGGTTTTAGCATTGCTCACCACGGGCGGACCCATGAGGATAAAGCGCGCGCCATGGCTCAGACTCAGACGCGCCACCTCCGCTATTTTGCCGTAGTAGGCCGCCATCCAGGTCTTGCTGCCCACTTCCCCCGCGCTCGGCATATTGTATATGGGCTGCGAGTCATTCGTGCCCACCCACATGACGACCACCTGCGGTTTTTCGCTGCGCAGATGCTCCTCCAACACGCGCGGCCAGTTGTAGAAATCCGCGCGAGCCAAACCGCTGGATGACTTCCCGATGGGTATCAGCGTCAGATTGCTGTAGCCGGCAAGTTCCTCGCGCATCTGCGGTCCCATGCTCACCATGAGAGAATCGCCGGCCAGAAGCACCCTGCGTTCCTGCGCCAGTCTTCCCTTGCCGCCGAATTTGAGCGCACTCTCGTCCGCCTGCAGAGCGCTCGCCATGGCGGTCAGCGCACAGGAGACCCCCAGCAATTCACGCAAAATGAGAGCGCTTCGTTTCATGGCGGAGTCGGGGTTTCCCGGGGTTGGGGCGCCGGCGGGGCAGCTGGTGACTTTTTGGGCCGAGGCGGCGTGTACTGGCATGTGTAAACGACCGGCACGCGGCGGATGCTCGCGGCTTCCTCCGCGCTGAGTCGCCGTTCCGGACGCCGAGCGTAGAATGCGGCCAGCCGCTGCTCCACGAGGGGCAAGAGATGTTCGAGCACCTTCATGTTTCCCTGCTTGGTGAGGTGCGTCATGTCCTTGGTGCGCAGGCGCGTGTACCTGCCGTGGTAATCTCCGTACGGTTCGAAATGCCCCCACGTGCCGGAAAGAAAGTCATCGGTACGCAGGGAAATGATGCCCCGGCTCTCGCAGAAGCTCCGCTGAGCCACCTGCGTGTCGTGCAACAGCTTGTTGTAACGCCCTCCCACCGCCGGCATCTCGACCCAGATGATGCCTGCTTCTGCGCCCTGCGCCATGTTCACCAGCTCTTCCATCTTAGCCGCGTAGGCCGCGCGCCACGGCTCGCCTCCGGTCGGCACCAGCCTCTTCCCCTGGCGAATCGGCATGCCGTCGTTTGCCCCGATAAAAAAAATGACCAGATCAGGCGCGTAGCGAAGCACCACGCTGCTCATGTGCTCAGGCCAGTTAAAATAATCCGGGCGGCACAGGCCGGTGGAGTACTTGGCGCTGATGATGAACTCCAGCCCCTTGCGGTGGCGCATGAGCCGATGAGTCATCGGCCCCAAATCCTCCATCAGCGAGTCCCCAAGCATCAGGATGCGGCAGCGCAGCGGCGGTGTTTCTCCGGATACGAGCGCAGAAGCTCGCGGAGCGTTCTGTGTCATTGGTCCTGCCGCCCCTGGCAGCGCGTCCCCGGCTTGTGCGTCACTCGCCGTGGTCGGCGTCTTGCGCCCCGTTGCGTACGAGCGGGGGCCCGTGCCAATCTTCGCCATGCGTTTGCTCGTTCGGGGCGGTATGTCGTTTTGTCGCCCGAGTTGCCCATGCCGAAGCAGCATCCTCGGATATCCAACGCGGAAAGTCGGCTGGGTAGAACGCCCTCTCCCCTCAATGCTCAGGGCATATTCCAATGCCTCGACCATGCCCCACTCGCCCCACTGCGCGTCTTGTCCCCCACTCTGCGCCGTTTGCGGGCTTTCCGACTCATGCCGGGACGGGGCGAGAGACGGCTGTGCGGGCGACTCGACCGCAGTCTCGACGGCAGCCGGCCGCTCAGGAACGAAAAGATCGGCAGTTTCCTGCGCCAAGGGAGTGGACGCCTGGGCGGCGCCCTCGGCCCTTGTCGGGCGGGCAGGAGTCTCGGCGAGAGCTTCGCAGGATTGCGCCGGGGTTGCTGCCGGGGCCGTGGTCGCCAAGTTCTCTCGCTCGGGCGGGGTAACCGCCTGCCGCTGGGCGGCGAGGGCTTCCGCGCAATCAGGCGGGGAGGGGCGAAGGTCTCCCACATCCTCCGAGAGCGGCAGACCCAGCAGCGCCAACACCTTCCCCGCAAGCTCCTTCTCGGCACGGTCCAACCTCTCCAGGCCTGCCACATCGCCCGCCTGCTGCAGCAACGGCGCCACGGCTCGCGCCGAATCGTTGAGCGACACGGCGTACAAATGCTCCTCAAGCCAGAGTGCGCAAGGGGTGATGTGCTGCATCAGCAACACCAAACCCGCGCAAATTGCCGCACCGCATGTGCCCAAACTGCTTGGGCATCTGAAGAAGATTACGGACATCAAAATCGCATGTAGATGAAGGGTAGAATGCCATCCGGCCCGAAGTTCATCACGAGCGCCACCGCCAGCCCCGCCACAACTCCCTGCACGACCCACGGCAGAACGCTCAGCCCCCGCACGGCCATGCGGTACAAACCCGTGCCGCAGAATGACAAGAGCACACCCCACACAGTGGCCACGACCACGGCCAGCGGAAAGCCCTCACCCTCCGGCGCCCATTCCGCCACTCGCCCCAGCACCGCCAGCGCATCCGCCAGCGTCTCCGCCCGGAAAAACACCCACAACACCGCCACCACATGCATCGTCACCACCCAGCTCACGACCTTGCCGAGCCCGCGCAGCGCGCGGTTGCTCACCTGCCACCCGGCCGTCCACTTGTGCCACGCGTGTACCACAGCCAGTCCCGCGCCGTGCAGCGCGCCCCACACCAGGAAGCCCAGCGAACTGCCGTGCCAAATGCCGCCGATGATCATGGTCACCATCAGGTTGACGTAGCGGTTGCCCTTGCGATTGCCGCCCAGAGGGATGTAGAGGTAATCGCGCAGCCAGGTGGATAAGCTGATGTGCCACCTGTGCCAGAACTCCTGCAAACTGAGCGAGCGGTACGGATTGTCAAAGTTTTTTGGGATGTGGAAGCCCATGAGCTGAGCCACCCCCATGGCGATGTTAGTGTAGCCGGAAAAGTCGCAGTAAATCTGCACACTGTACGCGTACACCGCCATCAACGCCGCCGCCGAACTGTATTCATCCGGCGCGCCAAACACGCCATCCACCAGATGGCTCTGCAAATACGTTGCCATCACCACTTTCTTGAAGAGTCCGCTCAGAATCAGCATGATCCCCTCCGGAAAATCCTCCTCCCCCGCAAAACTAGTGCGCAACTGCGGGAAAAAGTTGTCCTCGCGCATGATAGGCCCGCTCATCACCGTCGGGAAGAAAGACAAAAAGCACAACACCTGCGCGTAGCTGCGCGGCGCCAGCCCATCCTCCCGGTAGTGGTCAATGGTGTAGGATAATCCTTGGAAACTGTAGAACGACAAACCTACCGGCAGCACCCACGAGGCCAAATTCGGATGGAGCAGCCACTGCGCGCTCGGCCCCACCAGCTCAACGAAACTCAGCGCCGTGGCCTCATAATACTTGAAGAACGCAAGAATCGCCACGTGCGCCGCCACCGCCGCACTCACCAGCATCAGCCGCTTCCGCCTCCCTTTCCTCTCCATCGCCCGCACGCAGCCCCAGTTGATGAACGCTATCAAAAACAAAAACGGCAGATGGCCTACCCCGGCCATCGCGTAAAACAAAATGTTCGCCGCCAGCAAAAACCACGTGTACGCCTTGTAATGCCTCCTCAACCCCCACCCGATGCACAGCACGGGCAGAAAGAAAATCACGAAGCTTGTGGTAACGAAGTTCACGACGACGCGGCTCGCGCCGGTTCTACCACGTTTTCGTTAGAAAAGCAAGACAAAGCAACTCGCGCAAAACAATATCTGTTTTCCGCCCAACGGCAACTCAGCCCAAGGCAAGCTGATCTCACGCCTCGGTGCTCTCGCCGGCCTCCGTCACTTTCGCCTTCTTCGCCAGCAACTCCATCACCTTGGAGGTGAGAAGGCTGAGGCGAATGCCCATGATGCGACCCTGCTTTTGCAGCTTGCGGATGTACGCCTTGATGTTGCTCTCGCGGTCGCGCTGAGCCATGCGCGTCACTTCGGCCATGAGTTCATAATCGCTCACGGAGATGTTTTCTTTGACCGCGATCTCTTGCAGGGCAAAGTAGACGCGCAGCGACCGAGCAGCCTCCTTGCGAGCCTCCTCGCGCATGCTGTCCGGGTTCTTGGATGCTTCGAAGTTGCCGGCCTGCATGGCGGCGTACACCTTGCGCTGCAACGCGCTTTCCGTCTCCCGATCCACCAGGCTGTCCGGCAGCGGGAAATCCAGCTGATCCGCCAGCTTGTTGGTAATCTGATCGGCCTTGGACGTCTCATTCATATGCTCCTTGGCCGCTTTGATATTCTTACGAGTCTCCGCGCGCACATCGTCCAAACTCTTGCCCGGCATCACCGCCTCAAACAGTTCCGCCGTAATCTCCGGCACTCGCCTCTCCAGCACCTGCTTCACGTCGCAGGCAAATTGCATCTCCTTGCCCTGCAGTTCAGCGATGGGGAAGGTGTCGGACAATTTGGCCGTGATGTCGCGGTGTTCCCCCGGAGCCGCGCCCACCAACCCTGCGCTCAATCCCGGCACAAACGAATCGGTGAGCGAGAAGCGATAATTTTCGCGCCCCTCCATGAAGCCTACCGGTTTGCCGCAGTACTCCGCCGTGGGCTTGCCCTCCACACTGGTCTTGAAATCCATCACCACCGTATCCTCTGCCGTGGCGGCGCGCTCCACCGGTTCGCGTGTCGCGCTGCTCTCCGCGTACTTCTGAAGCGCCTCTTGCACCTCCTCGTCGCTCACATCCGTACTCTTCTGCGTCACCTCAATTCCCTCGTATTCCGGCAGGTCAAAGGCGGGCAAAAGCGTCAACTCGCTGTGCACTTCGTAGGCTCCGCCCTCCGCCTCCTGCACCTCCATCTCGGAAAAGTTGAGCACCCGCAGGTCCTTATCCTCCTCAAACACCTTTCGCTGCGCCTCATCGGCCACCTGCTCCTTCACCGACTCCTCAATCTCCTTGCCATAGCGCTTGAGCAGCACATTGGCCGGCGCCTTTCCCGGGCGGAATCCTGCCACCCGAACGCCCTGCCCGTAGCGAGTCAGCAACTTCTTGCGCATCTCCTGCACCTCGTCCGCCGTCGCTACCGCGCTCAGCGTTGCCTCACAATCATTTTTCTTTTCAAGCGTGATCTCCATGTTAGGGTAATGTTAAAAGCGCGCCCATTGTACTCCATGTCTCCCAAATTGCAAGCCCATTATGCGTCTGCCTCCCTCACTTTCCCGCGGGCCGCGGAGCGGGGGGGATTCGAACCCCCGGTACGGGTTAATGCCCGTACGACCATTTAGCAAACGGTTGCTTTCAGCCTCTCAGCCACCGCTCCAACGATGTGGAAGCAGTATAATGGGAGTCCTTCAAAACGTCAATCGAAAAGTGCGTGAGTCGCCAAAAAAAGTGCGAACTCTCGAGATTAGCATTGACCCCACCTCGCAGAAAGAGCATAATACCGCGCGTATGAAGACTCCCGTAACTGTCACTGTGACCGGCGCCGCCGGCAATATCGCTTACTCCCTGCTTTTCCGCATCGCTGCGGGAGATATGCTGGGCGAGGACCAACCGGTCGTCCTTAAGCTGCTCGAAATCACCCCCTGTTTGGATAAGTTGCGCGGTGTGGTGATGGAGCTGGATGACTGCGCGTTCCCGCTCGTGAAAGAAATTGTGGCTACGGACGACCCGGCCGTCGCTTTCAAGGATGCCAACTGGTGCATGCTCGTGGGCTCCGTCCCCCGCAAGGCCGGCATGGAGCGCAAGGACCTGCTCAGCATCAACGGCAAGGTCTTCGTCGGCCAGGGCAAAGCTATTGCGGAGAACGCCTTGCCGGATTGCAAAGTGTTCGTTGTGGGCAACCCCTGCAACACCAACTGCCTCATCGCCCTGCACAACGCTACGGGCCTGCCGAAGCAAAACTTCTTTGCCATGACGATGCTCGATGAGTTCCGGGCCAAGAGCCAGCTGGCGGCCAAGGCCGGCGTACCTGTTTCCGCCGTCACCAACATGACGATTTGGGGCAACCACTCCTCCACCCAGTACCCGGACTTCACCAACGCCAAGATCAACGGCAAGCCCGTGACGGAGGTGATCTCGGATGCCGAGTGGCTCAAGGGCGAGTTCATCAAGACCGTGCAGCAGCGCGGCGCCGCCATCATTCAGGCCCGCGGCGCTTCCTCCGCCGCCTCCGCCGCCAATGCCGCGCTCATGACCGTCAAAAACCTCGTCACCCCCACCGCGCAGGGCGATTGGTTCTCCGTGGCAAGCTACTCCGACGGCTCCAAGTACGGCCTGCCGGAGGGCATCATCTGCTCCCAGCCCACCCGCACCAATCCGGACGGTTCCCACACCATCGTGGAGGGGCTGCCCATCGATGCTTTCTCGCGTGAAAAGATCGACGCCTCCTGCAAGGAACTCCTCGAGGAGCGGGCCGAAGTCCTCGGCTGATCCTTCCGAATCAAAGCGTTTTTCCGACCGCCCCGGCCTGTCCTGCGGCGGTCGTTTTTGTGGTCCGCCCGCGCCGGGTCAATTTCGAGAGGGTGAGCAAGCGCCATCCGTTTCTTCGGGCGGCAGAGCGGGCGGAAAAGCGCCGGGTCTTTCCCTCCCCCCTTCCGCAAGCGGGATCGGGTCCTCGTCGGCGTTTCCTGAAGAATCGCGCTGCGCCCCGGGGCGGTCGATATCGCACCCCGGGGCGCGGGTCAACATTTATTCGCCTTTTTTAAGGGCGTCGCGGATTTCGCGCAAAAGAAGAACATCCTCCGGCGTAGCCTCCGGTTCCTCCGGGGCGGGTTCTTCCTTGGCCTTGGCGCGGAACGAGCAGAGAATGCGAATGGCAAAGAAAATGGAAAGTGAAATGATGAGGAAATCCAGCACTGTTTGGCAGAAAACGCCGTACTTGACTTCGGCCGCATCGGCGGCGTCGCTGAGTTTCCAGGAGAGGGCGGCAAGGTCCTTCGTGCCGCCGGTGAGCAGGGAGACGAGGGGCATGATGATGTCGCTCACGAGGGAGGACACAATTTTGCCGAAAGCGCCGCCGATGATGACACCGACAGCCATATCCATGACGTTGCCTTTCAGGGCGAATGCTTTGAACTCATCGACCCAGGCCGGTTTTAATTTGGTGATATCCATAATGTGTGTTGGTATGTGGTTGGTTGTTCAGGAGATTTTTTTGAAGGCCTTGACGCCCCATTCGGCGCATTGCCAGGGCTCGCCGGGTCGGGCCGTGAAAATGCACACCCCGCCGGTGGGAACCTTGATGTCGTGAGTGGCGCAGAATCCGGCGTAATCCCCCGTGATGAACGGCGCAAAACGGATGACCCCATTGGAGGAGACGCAGAGCGTCGCCTCGCCCTCCGCCACGCGGTCCGCCAGGTCCTGCCATGCCGCACCGAGAGCGGCGGGGTCCACCTTCCAGCCGTCCGGAACGATGGCCTGCCGGTTCCACAAATCAATCACGCCCTCACCGAGCGCCTGCAGCTCTTCTTCGCCGAGAGCGGCGGGGTCCTGCCCCGCAGCGAGGGCGGTGACTCGGCCGAGGCGCAGGGCCACGGCCTGCTCGGTCTGATTTTCATCCGGCCCGTAGTCAATCTCGGTGAGCGAGGCTTCTTCCTGCACGGCGCACGGGTTGCCCAAGGCCTCGGCGGCGAGTTCGGCAGTGCGCCGGGTGCGTTGCAGGGGAGCCGCCAGTATGCGAGTGGGAATCAAACCGAGTTTTTTCAAGTAGAGCCCGATGCCGCGCGCCCGCTCCTCCTCCACGAGAGGCAGGTCGGTGCGGGCGCCCACGCGGGTGGGCGTTTCTCCGGGGCGGAAGGTGTTGCCGTGGCGGGCGATGATCAGCGTTCTCATGGGTCGGGGCGGTGAGGGAAGGATGAAAAGGCGGGGTGCAGACGATCAGGCGAGGTCTTCTTCAATGCGCAGGTTGTCGATGATGTACTGGCGGCGCTCATCCGAGTTGTCGCCCATGTAGAAGCGCAGCACATCGCGCAAGTTGTGCGCATTTTCCAAGGTGACGGCTTGCAGGCGAATGTCCTCGCCGATGAAGTTCTTGAACTCGGCGGGGGAAATTTCGCCGAGTCCTTTGAACCGGGTGATTTCCGGGTTCTTGCCGAGCTTGTTCACGGCGCGGTCTCGCTCGGCCTCCGAGTAGCAATACAGCGTCTTTTGCTTATTGCGCACGCGGAAGAGCGGCGTCTGCAAAATGAAGAGATGCCCCTCGCGAATCAGCTCCGGGAAGTATTGGATGAAGAAGGTCAGCATGAGCAGGCGAATGTGCATGCCGTCCACATCCGCATCCGTGGCGATGATGACCTTGTTGTAGCGCAGGTCCTCAATGGATTTGTCGATGTTGAGGGCGAGGTGCAGAAAGTCGAGTTCCTCGTTGCGTTTTTCTTCAAAGAGGGCGGACCTGTTCATGCCGTAGCTATTGGCGGGCTTGCCCCTCAGGGAGAAGACGGCCTGGGTCTCGGCATCGCGCGCCGTCGTGATGGAACCGGATGCGGAGTCGCCCTCCGTGATGAAGAGCATCGTGTCCCCCGCCCGCTTGTGCTTGGAATCGTAGTGCACCCGGCAGTCGCGCAGCTTCTTCGTGTGCACTTTGGCCTTTTTGGCGCGTTCCTTGGCAATTTTCCCGGTGACGCCGGCCACCTCCTTGCGCGTCTTTTCGTTGTCCCTGATTTTTTCTTCGATGGCGGCGGCGATGTCCGGGTGGCGGTGCAGGTAATTGTCCAGCTCCTTGCCCAGAAAGTTGCCGACAAAGGTGCGGATGGTCTCCTTGCCGGGCCCCATCGTATTGCTGCCGAGTTTCGTTTTCGTCTGCGATTCAAAGACCGGCTCGATCACCTTCACGCTCACCGCCGCCTCGATGCACGCGCGGATGTCCGCCGCCTCGTAGTTCTTCTTGTAAAAGTTCTGCAGGGTCTTCGCAACGGCTTCCTTGAACGCGTTCTGGTGGGTGCCGCCCATCGTGGTGTGCTGCCCGTTCACGAAAGAGTAGTACGACTCCCCGTATGAATCCCCATGGGTGATCACAACCTCAATATCCTCCCCCACCAGGCGGATAGGCTCGTAGAGCGGCTCGGCGCTCATTTCCTCGCGCAGAAGATCGAGCAGCCCGTTCCGGGAGCTGTAGCTCTTCCCGTTGAACACGATCGTCAGCCCCGTGTTCAGGTAGCAATAGTAGCGGCACATCCGCTCCACAAACTCAAAGTTGTACGCCACGTCCTCCGGGAAAATGGTCCGATCCACTGCAAAGCAGACGCGGGTGCCGTCCGGCTCTTTGGTTTTGACAGTCGTGTCGCTCCCCTTCACTTTCTCGCCCTGGCGGAAGGTGATGCAGCGCGTCTTCCCCTCGCGGTAGGATTGCACGGTGAACTCGGCCGAGAGAGCGTTCACCGCCTTGATGCCCACGCCGTTGAGCCCCACGGACTTTTTGAAGGCTTCGCCATCGTATTTTCCCCCCGTGTTTATCTGCGCCGCGCATTCGTAGAGCTTCCCCAGCGGTATGCCGCGCCCGTAGTCGCGCACCTCGCAGCTGCCTCCCTCGTCGATATGGATGACAATTTTCTTGCCGTTGCCCATGACAAATTCGTCAATCGAATTGTCTATCACCTCCTTGAGCAGCACGTACAACCCGTGGTCGGGCGCCGATCCGTTGCCCAAACTCCCGATGTACATGCCCGGCCGCAGCCGGATGTGCTCCCGCCAATCCAGCGTCTTGATGTCTTCCTCCGTGTAACGACTGTCCATAGATAAAGCCCCTCCATTCTACTCCTTTCCCGCCCAAAATCAAGCCCGGAAAACGCCTCCCTCCAACAAGCGGTCATCATGACGCTGGCTCTCAGGAGCCGTCCTGCATACGTTCATGATTTAAAAAACGCGCAATACTCACATGATCAATAAATCGCCATTCGCCAATCGTCAATCGTAGACGGCAACCGCATTTCCAAACGGAGGGCCTGCGGGCAAGGTGGAATCGACGCGTCCGCGGAAAAATGAATCCAATCAAGATATTTTGCTTGACGCGGCGACAAAAGCCGCTATAATCTGACCCCCACAGACCCTTTTTAACAAGAAAACGAAGTTATGTCCAGAATCTGCAACATCACACTGGCTATCCCCCACAAAGGCCGCCGTATCCATCGCTCCGGTCTTGCCAAGAAAAAGGGCGGCATAGGACGCCACGTGACAAAAACAGTGAACCGCACGGTCTTCCCAAACCTGCAGGAGAAGCGCATTTGGGTGCCGGAGCTCAATGGCGGTCGCGGCGGCTACATCCGCATGAAACTTTCCTGCAAAGCGTTGCGCTCGATCTCCAAGAACGGCGCGTACGCCACCCTCAAAAAAGCCGGCATTCTTTACTGAGCAAGACTTTTCTGAGAAAAAAATTGAACGCGCGGGCAACTCGCGCTGTCTCATATGCAAAACCAAGGGGGAGCGCTCCTGCTCCCCGCCAACGGAGAAACTCCCTTACACAGTCATGACTCGCCAAAAGACCCAGATCGCTTTGCGCATTAACGATGAAAACGAGAATCATCACCTCTGGAACAACCGTGGGGTGTGGTGGTGCCATGTGACTGTCCATAAACCTGATGCCACGGCCGAGCGCCTCCGCTTCTCCCTGCGCACGCGCGATATCAACAAGGCCCGCACCTTGCGCGACCGCATCTTCGCGGACATTCAGCGCCACTTCGGCGTCGCAGTCTGAGCGCCGCGCGTCTCCTTGCGGTAGTACCAATCGGGAGAGGGCCGAGGAAAACAGCTGCTCTCCCTCGTTGCATTCAGGGCGAACGCATTGGGCGAAGGTGGAAAACAGAGAGGCGTAGAACACTCTCCAAACTCTCGCTCATCAACAGGTCGTCAATCGCCAATCGTAAATGGTGTGTTCTCATGCGTCTGCCGTGGAGGGCGCGTAGCACACCGGAAAGCGCGGCACGCCGTTGAGGTCGGCGTACAGTGAGCTGTTGGCATAGCCGGCCTGTCGCATGAGTTCGACGACGCGCTCTCCCTGGTCGTGGCCCACCTCGAGCAGCAGACATCCGCCCGGCTCCATGTGCGGCAAAGCCTCGTTCAAGAAGCGGCGAATCGTATCCAGTCCATCCTCCCCGCCGAAAAGCGCCGTAGCCGGGTCGTACGCCACCTCGGTCTGCAATTGTTCACGGTCCGGTACGTACGGCAGATTGGCAACCGCCAGGTGATAGGTCGCGGGCGGAACAATGCGCGTATCCTCCTCGCTCGTCGCCCTTTGCCAGGCGGAAAACAGATCGGAGCGAAAGGTCTGCACTCGCGCCCCGAGGGATGTGGCGTTCTCCAGAGCCAGGCTGAGCGCCGCCGGAGAAATGTCCGCCAGCACCACGTCGGGCTGCATGGCACGCAGTTCAAGCGCCAGAGTGATGCCGATCACCCCCGATCCGCAACCCATATCCAAAAGGCGTGGGCGGGACGCCGTGCGCGGGAAGAGGCGCAGCGCCAGCTCCACGAGCTCTTCCGTCTCCGGTCGGGGTATGAGCGCTCGCGCATCGGAGCGGTAAATGCGGCGGTAAAACTCCACCGTGCCGAGCAGGTGCTGCAGGGGCTCGCCCCGTCCCCGCCTGCGCAGCAGTTCGCGCAGTTGCGCCAGTTTCTCCTCCTCCACGGCGTCCTCCATATGCAGGTAGATCCACGTCCGGTCGGTGTTCAGCACGTGCGCGAGGAGGGCTTGCATGGACGCCCGCGCGCCCTCAGTCCCGTGCGCTTGCAGATACGCGGTGCCCAGGCTCAGGATATCGCGCAGGGTCTTCATGATACGAGTTCGTCCATGCGTTCGGCCATTTCCGCGTGTTGCATGTGACCGATGAGTTCATCGAGCGCGCCGCTGGCCATCACAATGTCCAGGTTGTAGGCGGTGTAGGCGATGCGATGGTCGGTGATGCGGTTCTGGGGGAAGTTGTAGGTGCGTATTTTTTCCTCGCGGCCTCCGGAGCCGATGAGGGCGCGGCGCTTTTCGGAGTAGCTGCGCTGCATCTCCTTCTGCTTCATCTCGAAGAGGCGGGCGCGCAGGATGCTCATGCCCGTTTCCCGGTTTTTGAGCTGCGAGCGCTCCTTCTCACAGCGCACCATGATGCCCGTGGGCAGGTGGAAAATCTGCACGGCGGATTCCGTGCGGTTCACGTGCTGCCCTCCCGCCCCGCCGGAGCGACACGTCTCAATCCTCAGCTCCTCCGGACGAATCTGCACATCCACTTCCTCGGCCTCCGGCAGCACTGCCACCGTGGCGGTGGACGTGTGGATGCGCCCCTGGGCTTCCGTGACGGGCACGCGCTGCACCCGGTGTACCCCGCTCTCGTATTTCAAAAAGCGGAACACCTCCTCGCCACTCACCCGAACCGTCACTTCCTTGAAGCCCCCTATGTCGTTCGGCGAGGCGTCCAGCAGCTCGAACTGCCACCCGCGCCCCTCGGCAAAACGCTGGTACATGGTCAGCAGGTCCCCCACAAAAAGGGCCGCCTCATCCCCGCCGGTCCCGGCGCGCAGCTCCAGCAACGCATCGCGGTCCTCCAGCTCATCGCGCGGCAGCAGGGCGTACTGCACCTGTTCTTCCAGGGTGGCGATACGGGCTTCCAAGGCGGGCAATTCGGCCTGCGCCAGTTCCGCCAGCTCAGCGTCCTCCTCGGAGGAGAGGTCCAGGTTCTCCTGCATTTGGCAGCGCACCCGCTGCAGCTCATCCCAATTTGCCAACAGCTGCTCGGTGCGCCGGTGCTCGCGCAGCAGCTCACCGGCGCGCGTCTGCTGCTCAAACAAGCCGGGCTCTCCTATCAGTTGCTCAAGCTCAGCCAATCGCGCGCGCTTCTTTTCGATGAGCGATTCGTATTCTATCACGCGAGCATTCTAGCACAGCACGCCTCGCTATGCAAGAGCCAAGCTCCACGCTGCGGGGCAACTTCACACGTATCCCAATCAA
>CANQBZ010000019.1 GCA_947589295.1 uncultured Akkermansia sp. | reverse complement strand
GTCCGTTGACCGGAAGACCAGGTGGGTATTCTTTCCATCAGTATCTCTCTGGATGAGCGTGTCATCGCTGCCCGCTTCCCCCTCAACCAGGGCGACGGTTTTGTCATCCGCAACGGACGTCAACGAAATGGAGCGCCCCGACTCCGAATATTGTTTCCAGTTGTCGTCGCTGAAATGCAGCTCCAGCTCTTTGTTCTCCCCAACCTCGTACATGCCCGTGAGGTTGGTGAGCTTGCCATGGAGGTTGACGGTGATGCCATCCAGCTTGTCAGCAGCCATGCCATTGACGTCCACGATACCGCCCGGGCTCGTTTTCTTCGCTCCCTTGGCGGTGTCGACATACAGCTTAGTGTTGTCGCCCTTGGTGGGGGTGTAACTATCTCCGGTTCCCAGGGTGACGTTGGCGAGGGTGATTTCCGCCCCTTCCGAGCCGTCTCCCAGCTGCGCCCCCTTCCACTGAGCTTGTCCATCGATTGATCCCAGAGTGATCTTACCTTTCCCCAGTTTGGCACTGTCGGACGTGGTTTGAGAGGTAACAGTCAGCGTTTCTCCCTCTGCCGTTTCATTCAGCGTCACGCTGCCGTCCACTTGCCCGCTGAAAAGAGCGGTCCCGGCAAAGTTGATGCTGCCGTCTCCAGCCACTGCATTGGTGATGGCGCTCGTCCCCAAGGCCTTACTCGCCAGGGTGAAACTGTTGTTGGCGCTACTGCCCGTGTTCAGCTTGCCCTTGTAGTTCGCGATATCCCCGGAGAGGGTGACAGCGCTCGTATCGTCCAAGTTCAGCGCGTTGCTCCCCGACACGGTCCCGGTGAGGGTGAGGTTCCCGCCGAGGGTTGTATCGGCGTCTACAACCACGGTCCCGGCATTGGCCGTGGCGTCGCCGCTAGCAGCGATCAGGCTGCCGCCGTTGAGGGTCAGGGTGGTGCCCGTGCTTCCCAAGGCAGCCGTGCCGGAGATGGTGGTCTTGCTCCCGTTCTCCAGTTGGATATTGCTGACGTCCACGGCGCCGCTCAGGGTCAGGTCGCCCGATGTCACCTTCAGGGCGCCGCCACCGTCGGGAGCGGTCGAACCCGTGACAGTTCCTTCGAGGGTAACACTGCCGCTATTTCCAGCGTTCACATCGAGGGTGCCGAGCACGCGCAAGGTGGATTCCGCCTCTTGCTTTGCGCCATTTCCCAGTTTCAGGGTGGCTCCGCTGTCAACGGTCACAAAACCTGACCCCTTCTTGAGCGTGCCTGTGAAAGCGGCTCCCTCCGGGGCGCCCTCTCCCACGATGATGAGTTCCTCATTGTTCACAGTGACTTCCCCGCCACCGCTCAGCGATTTGATGGTGGCGGTCGTCTCGACGGTTAAGGTGGTGGAAGGAGCCGTCTTGACGTCAACCCCTCCTAGGTCGAGCCCCTGCGCCTGCAAGGTCACGCCGCCTCCCTGAATGTCCAGCGTGCCCTCGCCCGATGCCTCGCCGGCAAGCGCCAAGGTTCCGGCGCCCTCCTTGGTGAGGGTGTGCGCGGCATCCTCCCCGAAGCTCAACGAGCCGGTGAGGGTGGATGACGTGTCGCTGACGCTGACGGTGGTGTCCCCATCCAGAACGACATTCCAGCCGATCCCGGCTCCATTCGACAGGGCCAGCGCAGCTCCGGAATCACCGATCCCTGCGCCCGCCAGGTGCAGGGTCTTCCCCCCGGTCGTGTCCGTGAAGCAGTCGTCCACGGAGACGGCCAACGTGGCGCCGCTATCGACAACCAGTTCCTTATTGACCTTCCCGAAAACGGTCGCATCCCCTGCATCGCTCACGCTCAGCTTGGTGCCACTGCCGAGTTTGAGAGTCCCGATGCCGGTACTTCCTCCCCCCAGCATCTGGCGCAGGAAGCCCGTCTTGTCATCCCCTTTTCCCCACGTATGCGCATCGTTCATGCCCGTGAGCACAAGAGTGCCGTCGCCGGACACGGTGGCGCCGTCCCAGTTCTGATCCGTGGTGACCTCCATGGTGGAGGTTGCGTCTACATTCACGCTGAATTGCTTGGTTCCCGTGGAACTCACGGTCAGCTTGCCGCCCTTCTCAACAGAGACACCACCGCTCGCTTCCACACCCAGCGCGTCGGACAGCGTCAAATGCGCCCCCTCGCCGCTGATGCTCATTGCACCCGTTTTCACCGTGGCGCTGCCGCCCGCTGCCGCTGACGGGCTGAAGGTCCACGTCCCTTTCTTAACCGTAACACTACCCGGCTCCACCGTACCGCTGACATGGATGTCGTGGTTCGTTTTAGGAGCCGTTTCATCTAAGAACGTGACGCTGTCCCCCTTCCTGAAATCACTCGTGGTTTCAGGTACCTCTCCGTTGTTCCACGTCCAGGTGTTCTCATCATCGTCTTTCCAGTCGCTCGTCACCCCGCTGTTCCAAGAGAGATTTCTCGTATGAAGCGCGAGAGTCACGTTGCCATCCGCAGAAACGGTCACTTCCGTGCGGTCAGACAAGCCCTGCAGAGCCCTTTTCAGGAAATCCTCGTAATTTTTGAGGTTGTCCCCCAGACCCTGGCTCCCCGCCAGCAAGTCGCAAGTCCAGCCGTCATCCCCTGCCGCCCACAATGTGTCGTCCGTCACGCCCCCCAAGGTCAAACCGAATTTGTCCTTCGACAAGCTCGTCAGCAAATCGTTCTTCAGTTTCAAGTTGCCGACGTGGTGAACGCCGTCCGTCTCCGAAGTCGATGCAGAAACGGTAATGGTCAGCTTATCGCTACCTCCCACAGTCAAACTATTTGCTCCGGTGGCATCGAGTGTGCCCCCATTCCCCAAGGTCCAGTTCTGCGCACTCTGAACGGTGGAGGCGCCGCTCAGCTTGAGTGTGCCGCCCTTGTCAATCGTGACGTGTTTTCCACTTGTGCCGGGAGTTACATTGATGGTTCCTGACACCGTGACTTCACCTCCGTTCACAGTGACCGCACCATTCTGGACAGTCAACCCGTTGCTCAAGGTAACCGTGCCGCTCGTTACACTGACATTGCCATTCGCGGTCGTCAAACCAGTGACGGAGGTTGTGCCTCCATTCACAGTCAAACTGCCTACCGTGGCCGCTGCTCCAACGGAGAAACTGCCGCCTGTCACACTCACGGCATGGTTCGTAGCGGTCAGCCCTCCTGTCAAGGTAACCGTGCCGCTCGTTACACTGACATTGCCACTTACGGTCGTCAAACCGGTGACGGACACATTGGTTGCGTCCCCGCTCACGGTTAAGCTGTTTACTCCGGCTGTCGTCCCCACAGTGAGATCGCCGCCTGTCACACTCACGGCTCCCGCATGCAGTTCTCCCTTCACATCAGCCGTCCCCCCGTTGATGGTGACGGCACCATTGAAGTTGTTCGTTCCCGTCCCGGCATACAGATTCTTGTGCACCGTCAACTCGCTCCCCTCGTTGCTCATGGTGAGGCTCGCTACATAGGCATTCCCGGCATGGTCGGGCGTCCCTACCATCCCTTCCTTACCCACGGTGACCGTGCCCCCTCCCGAAATTGTCAGCGCTCCTGTGCAGGTGTTGTTATTATCGCCGCTGCAAATCGCATGACCAATTTCCAACGTGCCGCTCTCGCTCACTGTAATAACACTGCCGTTCGTTCCCAAGCTGCCGGCTACCTTCATGCTGCTGCCTGATCCGCTTACCGTCACAACACTCGTCCAAGCATCCATGTTGTTGCCGACAGATGCACCGCTGCTCGTTCCTCTCTTTCCCACCTCAAGGTCGCCGCCACTATTCACCGTGACATTCCCGGTGAAACCACCACTGCCGTAGCTGCTCAAGCGACCATCAATAGCCACAGTAGTACCGGCGCCACTCACCGTGAGATTTTTCTTGTTGGTACTACCATCGCCCAATCCGAATGCACCGTAAACAGTCAGCTTACCACCGTTGCTCACCGTCATGTCTCCTTCGCTGTGCAAGGTGTCCGAAATTTTGCTTCCACTCGGCACAGTATTACCACCCTTCCCCACGATCACTTCACCACCGCTTATGCTGCCACCCCCCTGCGTCTTAAGGAGGATACTACTGCCGCCGCTTGCTGTAGCGGTCACATTGATCGTCCCTCCCTTAATATCAAGCGACGTCGCGTACACCACCGCCTCGAAAGTCTGCGTCCCTGTGTAATCTTCACTTGTCGCCAAGGTCGGACCATACGCACCGGATGATCCATAACCTCCCTTGAAAGCGCTAGACTGACTCCCCACTAAGATCAGCTTCCCGTTTCCTGTGACTTTGTTGTTGGTCGTGGTGCCGCCCGTTGCGCTACTCAGGCCTCCGACAGTTTGTACTGCGTTGGCTTGCACATCGAGTGTGACATGGCCAGTGTTGTTTGGTTGCAAAAATTCAAGAATTCCCGTGAAGGCTTCGTTCGCTTCATTATTCCCCGTAATGGTGAGCGTCAGAACATCCATGCCGTCCAAGGAGAGCTTAAAGCTCCCACGTAGTCCTCCCACGCTGAAAGCAGCATTTGATGCCCCTACAATTTTTGTGTCTTGGAGGGTTTCAAGGTACCCGGACGTGGCAGTTCCGGAACCGTCCACACGCAACGCAGCATCCTTCAGATGGGTAAACTCCCCCTCAGTATAGGAGGTTGCTCCCAGATGCAGGTTCCATGCCCCATTACCTGTGTAGGCATTAAGCCACAGCTGCCCGTATTGATCAGTCTCATCTGAACTGCCTACGTAAAAATCATTTACATGGACATTGTTGGCTTGTTGCTCGTCTTTTTGAGCCAACTCCAGACGAAACGCCTGGTTACCGGAGTCCCCTCCCTGAGTCGCATCAATCCACACAGAACCAATCTCCACGGCAGAAGCTGCCGAGAGTTTGTATGACTCATTGTTGTTGCCAACGCTGTATTTATCTCCAACAACCTTGAGATGTGCACTTTCGCTACCTCCGGTCAGAGTAATTGTTTTCGCCCCGGTGTTGCTTGCAACTCCTGTCAGTTTAATTGCGTGATTTCCAGACTGGACTGCGTAAGAACTCCCACCGGCAACTTCCGTAACGGTGCCATAATTCCCAGAAGGCCAGTCTGCCTGAGCAAGTTCGACCATGGGGGCAGAGAGGAAGAACAAGGAGGCCCAACCTGAAGAGGAGGCAACGGTCAAGGAAACGGCCGTAAGACAAGCCATCAAAACGCGACGTAATCCGAGAGGTAAATGAAGTTTCATAGCGAACAATCAGTGTAGCAAAACAGATGTATATCTCTTTTCAAAAGAGATATACATGTTATGAGTGTTTAAATTGTTGATGATAAGAATGTTTATTCCTTTCAATGCGTCTTTTTTCAAAGGAAGCAAAGTAGCGTTTCCTGTATGTCATACACGCATTTTCAAGGTCCCTGGCGCCCCGATCAGCTTATCTCTTTTGAAAAGAGAGACACGCTTTCCTTACGGGCTAAGAGATTGGGTGTCAGACTGTCTATGACCTCCTCTCTCTTCTGGCCCGATGATGAGAATCTCTGAAAAATTTTTCCCATCTGATGAAAAAAGAGCTGGACATCGTTTTTGAAAAGAGATAAGCGCCTTGGAGGGAGAGGCGAGCGGGCAACGCGAGGTAGTTTGCCGTGAGCTCATCCTTGACACAGCGGACGATGCCGCATAGAATGCAGGGGTATGTTTTGGGGGCACGTCAGTCTGTGCGTGCGCTACCTGCTCACCTTAGCGGGAGCGTTCGCTTTGCTTTACGCCTTATCCTACCCGGACAGTATTCTGCCTCCCACGCCGGATGCGGATTATGTGCAGGGGTTCACAATCTATCAACTCAAGCCTCTTCTTTGGCTTGCGCCCCTTTTGTGGATGGAGCTGGCGAGCAGCCTCGGCGCGCAGCGCAACAAAGTTTGGTTTTCAGCCATGGGGACGGCGCTTATCGCCGGCATCATTGCATTTCCGCTGCTGCGGGCCTGGGCGCCGGAGTTCGTTGTGCGCACCTTTTCCTTCGAGGATGGCAAACTGAGTTGGGGGCTCTTCTATTATGCGCTTATCCTCTTTGCGAGTTTTCTGCTGCGCTGCGGGCTCTTCGTGTATCTCTTCCAGGAATCCCGCCGGGATGAGCAGAGCGATTTCAACACGATGGACGCTCAAATCCTCGACCCTGCCAACGCACTCACCGTGCGCGAAATTGCGGCCAACCCCGCCCGGCCGAAGGTGCGTTTTCTCTTCGGCGATCCCGATCAATCCATCATTGAGCGTTTCCTGGAGCTGATGCGCAGAGTCACGCGTTTACGCCGCTGCAGGGGTGGGGCGTACCTGCTGCTTATCGGGCTTCTTGCGGGGTGGTTCTTGCTCTACCCGCAGCCCACTGCCGGCGGGGCTTTGCAGCGCGACATGCGCGTCATGTACGAATGCAAGCGCATGCCCGACGGGAGCTACCGCGCCACGACCCGTGCCGTGCATGCGGCGTTGCGGGTGATGCGGCACATATCAGACAACGAGTTATTTGCCGGGGCAACCCCGGCGCAGGCGCACGCCTGGCTCCAAGTGCAGCGTGCGCCGGCGGATTACCGCGCGCAGTTGCTGGACGACTCCGACCTCGTGCTGGCTTCCACCGATGACATGTTTGAGAGCCGCACACGATTTTTCACCGTCACGGACGGCAAACGAACGGCAGCGCTCTTCATCCGCACCAATCAACAAGGGCTCATCAACGTGTGTGAGACTGTGGATGCGGGGTGGAACGCGAGGGCGGATGCGCTGCGCCGCCGGTTTGGCACCGACGTGGGGGCGCGCTTTTTCTCGCGCTGACGCGTTGCCGCTTCTCACGGCTCATAAGCAAGCGCGCCCGCGTAACCCGGAGCCGGGGAAAACAACTCCACTACCGGCCCGCCCGGCGAACACAGCCGGATGCCGCCATCGACGTACAAAAAGGGGATGTCGCGCGCGTGCAGAATGCTTTTGCCGCACCACTTGACCAGAGCCTCGGCCGCACACCAACAGGCAAAGAACTCGTGGATGTCGCTCCCGCGGGCTTCCCAGGCCTCCCACTGCCGGGCGCACATGATGCGCCGGGCAACCCTGCTCATGTGACTGCGTGGGCGAATGCGCTCGATATCGACCCCAATGCTGCCGTGATGAAACGCGATGCAGAGCAGATCTCCACTGTGACTCATGTTGAAGGGCTGCTGCTCACAGATCGGCTTGCCGTACTCGGTGTAGCGCAGACGGATCTGCTCTGCGGGGATGCCGGTGAGCCGCTCCAGAGCACGGCGCAGGAGGCTGCGTTCCTTCAAAAACCTTTCCCCTCGCACTGCGTACGCCTCCCTCTCCGCGGGGTCCAGTTGCTCCGGATGCAGCAGCGGCGTCTCCGCGGATTCCAGGTGATAAACGAGGTAATGCATAGGCCAGTTGGAGTCAGCCGAGCGGGACGATGGTCACGCAATGGCTTTGGGTATCGTAGGTGGCGAAGGAAGGCGCGGCGAAACGCCCCTGCAGGTCCCCCGGATTCGCCACCAGGGTGTGACCGACGATGGAACTGACCGGCCTGTGCGTGTGCCCGAAAAAGAGGGCGTCGTACTTTCCGGATTCCGCCGCCAGTTGCAGAGCATAGCCCGGAATATGCGTCATCATGATGCGGCGCTCATCGATCACCAAATGCGCCGTATCGCCGTGCATGCGGGTCTTCTCCCACTCGCGCGCACATTCCTGAAATGCTGCGCGCGGGTAGTCATTGTTGCCCGGCACCAAATCCAGCTCGTGCTGCCACGCCCGGCGCATCAGGCGCAGTGTCTCGACCGTGCATAAATCCCCGAGGTAGAGCAGGCGCCGACAGCCATCCGCCTCGGCACGCCGCAAAGCCTTCAGCAGATTTTGCTGCTCATCGTGAGCATCGGACATGAGCGCTACAAGCATACGTCAATCGGCTAATATGGGTGAAAAAGGGTCCGGGTCGCGCAGTTCCTCACTTGACGGCACAACAGCGAGCTTTCCCCGTGATATATAATACAAGACGCGGCCTTTTGCGGGCGCATGCAATTCCTTGTAGTGCACCCGACAAGATGCATCCGCATAACCGACGTAACGTGCGCGGTCCGCCAGGATTGCACGCAAGTTTCTGCTCATTTCGCGCGTGTAGCGGCGGTCTTCGTGTTGGCTGAACCACCGGGCAAAGGCGCTCTCGGCTCTGGCTTGATCCGATGTATGCTCGAGCCACAAATTGATGCGCGGGCGCACGCCCAGCTCCGCTTTAAGCTTGCGGAATGAGTCCATATCAGCCCGCAACGCCGGAGAAAATCTCAGCCCGAGAACCGGCTCTTGCTCCTGACCGGCTATCAGGGTCAGCAGGGTGTCGTAGACGTACGCTTTGGCCAGAGCCGGACACGCCTCTGCATGCACTTGGGTGATGCGTCCCAAGAGGTCGGGGACATTCGCCTGCGAAAAAAATGTGGAACGATCTATCTGCAAAGCTGTCATCAGCGGGCTCACATCGACGAGCTTCATTTTTACCGCCTGCGGATAGAGCCATTCCTTCTGCCGTTCATCCAACTTGTAGAGCGGATCGAATTCCGACACGCGAAGTCGTAGTTTGTTTCCATCCACCATTTCCGGGTTCTGCTCCGTGTAGTGCACTTGCCCATCCGCGGCGATCAGCTCGTAGAGCTTCGTGCGCATGGCGCGGTTGGTAAACAGGTCCTCCATGATTTCCAGCTGCGCCGCACTAGCCGGGAATTGCGGGCCGAAGGTGGGCCCGGCCTGCGTGATGGCATTCATGACATGGCGAGGGTATGGCGCGGGGAATTCAGCGGGCACGCGGTGCTTGACAGAGCGAATTTTTGCAAGAAGCGTCTCCTCATGGGAGCCCAGTGCGTTCATCGTCTCCGCCGCACGCAAGGCCGGCTGGTAGCTCACCGGACGGAAGCCGACCAACGCGTTGCGGTACTCGGTGTAATTGCGCGCCGTGCTCAAGAGATTTTCAGCACGAGTCAGCAGATCGATGTCGCCGAGGAGCCTCTGCGCTTGGGCATAAGTATCGCAGTGCGCAGCGATCAGTTTCGGGTCCAGTTCAAAGGTCTCTTGAGCATCGCGAAAATCGTGCAGGAGGCGTGAAAGCTTGTGTTCCAGCGAGCTGAGCGCAGACCGATCCTGTGCGGGGTCCTCCGTCAACTGCGGCAGGGGAGCAGGCTGTGAAAAACGCGCTACGGCCTCGCGTTTCTGACGCTCGAGTTCCTGCTGCACCGGGCGGCACAACTCCTGCCATTTCTCCAGCAAGTGTGTGGAAAAGGGAGCGGGCAACGCTCGTATCTGACGCAGGAACGCAGCGCGTTCCTCAAGGCTGAGCGATGAGACAGCGCCAAGATTCTCGTAGACATGCATTTGTCTCGTGAGTTCACGGCTATCAACCTGGACGCGCTGCTGCCACTTGCGCGCCTCCTCGACCGCCGGAATCACCTCTCGGTGCATCATGCGGTTGATGCCTGTGTCCGCCGCGCGAAGCAGCTCGGTCGTTTTGTTCCAGTCCCGCGCGTTCTTCGCATCGAGCAGTTGATGGGACAATCGGCCCGCGCGTCCGTGCAAAATCACGCCAACGGCTGCTACCGCCGCCACCACCGCTGCCACAATACCCAAGCGGATAAAACGACCACGTGTGTTTTTCTTCCTACGCTTATTGAGCTCGCTCTTCAGCGCACGCGCGAAAGCACGCGTACCGGCAGGAGCTGCCTCACGTCCACTTTTCAAAGTATGCACGTAGGCGTTCAACTGCTGCTGGGCTTTCCGCAAATCGGGCGTGTGCGCGCACGAGACAGCTTGCGCGCTGCCGTACTGCGCCAGGATGGCGAGGATGCCGCGCTGAGCCTCCTGGGAGAGGCGTTCAGCACGCTGCCGTTTGGACTCGGCGATGCGCAGCGGCCGACCGGCCTCAAGGCGCGCGAGTTCATCCGTCACCTCGGAATCCTCCGGGTAAACCTGCTGCAGGCGCAGAAGGACACGCCGCACTTCATCTTCCCGGCCGCTGACAGCAACCCTCCGTAGTGCACGCCATTCACTCTGGGCAGGATGTTTTCTCACAGTCAGTCCCTGGGTTGCAGAGTGAAGGTCCAGATCAGCTTGTTGCGCTTGCTGAGCTTCACCTTGGTGAGACGCAGCTCGATCACCGGCATGCGCTTCGTGTCCTGCTGATGCCGCTTTTTGTATGCCTTGCGCACCTGTTCATCCAGACGCTGGCGCTCAGGCAGGATTTGAAGGCGTGCATTTTCGTACGCCTCGCGCACCTGTTCATTCAGACGACTCTTCAGCACCAGCAACATTTGCCGGGCATTTTCACGCACCGTTAAATACCTGCGCAATTTGCCGTTCTCGCGACCATTGAGCGGCACATATTGCGCGCATTCACGCAGCAGCTCGTCATGTGCGTAGCGCGCAAACGGCTCATCGCGGAACAACTTGAAGTACTGGTCGACGAGGTCCTCGCGGCGATTACTGTGCTCTTCCTCAGCGAGACGCTGCACGAGCATGTAGAGATGATGAAAGTCGGCGTGGCTCTTTTTACCACGCTGCCTGGCAGGTTCGGCAAAAAATTTGCGCAAGGAAAGGGCCACCTCCTTTCGGAAGTCAAATTGACGGGTTACAGTTACAACCCAGGCGAATACCCCGCGCTTCTCTCCGTCTTCCGGCAAGGCGAGCGCACTGTACTCCTCGGAAGACGATACAATGCGCACTTCATTCGGCGCCTCAAAGTCCGGAAGCTGTAATTTGCCGGCGGGTATGACTTCGCTGCTCTGCTTGCTCAACATGGTCAAGACCGACAACTTGGCGTGGCGGGCGTCATTTTCCGGCGCGTACCATTTGCTGACATCAGGCAGATCAAGCTTGCTTACAGGCTCCGGCAGCTTACTGTATCCCGTTGCCTTGAGCCGCGCCCCCAGTTCCGGAAGAAGAATCGCATAACGCAGCTTTCCCTGCGCATCGACGTAGGGAAGCTGCAGCGCCGCCGGCTTATCTCGAACCGTCACTTGCGCCAACTTTCCTTGCTTTTCCGTGACATTCACCGGGGGGAGGTCCTGCGCGGGCTTTCCACCCTGCAGCAGGGTGACGCTCATACTGCGCTCGCCCGTGCGTCGCAACGCCAAGGTTACTTTTCCGGGTTGCAACATGATCACCCGGCGCTGTGGCTGTTGCCCGTTGAAGTCCTCATGCAGAATCAACACACCGCGCTCCACCACACTTTTATCCTTCGGCAGCAAACCGCTCGGCAACGCTTGCCCCATGACAACAATTTTGCGAGCGCCCATCCCCTCATCGGTCTCTGCCGAAGCATCGGCATCAGGCTCCTCCTGATCCTCCTCCGCCTCATGCGGGATCTCTTCGGGATCGGGCAGGGCGCTCGGTCCGGGTTGATCAGCAGGAAGCACGGTGGAAGAAGATTCCGAGGGCGAACCGGAACCGGGTGACGGAGGAAGAGCCTCCACCGCCGCCCCTGACGCAGGAGCGGCATCTGTCTGCACGGGGGAGGAGGGCGTCGGCAACGGCGCATCCGCAAGCTCTGCATGAGAAAGCGTCCGGTCCGCCGACGGCGATTCTCTTTTCTCCAACAGGTCCGGCAGCGCCAATGCCGCCGCCAGCACAAGCACACTCAGCCCTATGACCAGCCCAAGCTTCATGTCCCACGACTTTCTCTGCGTCGACGGGCCCGGCTCCATAAAGGACAACATACCATCTTCCGTGTAGCGACTGAACAAGCGGGATGGAAACGGGGTCGAGGAAGCATCCGACGGGGCGGCGGGGATCGCCATGATGACATTTCCCTGCTCAACCGGCTTGCCCGGCTCAACCGGACTTGCAGCGGCTGGCGTGCGCGGACGCACCTCCAAGATGGGCACATGAGCCTGCCGAGCCGCCGTGAGCAACTGATTGTTCTCCGCCGTACACACCACGCGACGGCAGCTGCGCAACACCTGCAGATTACCCGCATTGACGCAAAAACTCGCGCCCCATCCACGCTGCCGACTCAACTCATCGCTCTCGTGCAACAGCCGCAGCGCATCCCGCGAACGCGTACCACTCGGCACACATACCAAGCAATGCTCATTATACGGCGCCTCCTGCAACAAACGAGCGCCTGAGGCATCCCCTGTGAACACCTGCCAGGTGGCAAGGTTTTCCCCCGATGAACATCGTCCGGCCAAGCGCGCCTCCGACTCCTCCAGCAGGACGGGCTCCTTATTCCATTGCTCGGCCCAAAATCCCTGCTGCTCCAGCAAGAGGAAAACGCCTGCCGGGGTGGCATGCTCATCCGCCTGCGCGATCTGTTCAACCTCCGTCCCTCGCAGGAGCAGGTAGTGGACTATTGTCTCGCCATTCGTTTCGCCCTCGCGCACGGATGTCAGGACGTGGCATACCTCCTCTTCGACCTTCGCCAAATCATATAAAAACAGCGCATCATCTGCAACGGAAAGGCAAAGCAGATTTCCGCGGTCGATGAGCAGCGACACCATTCGCTCGGGCATCTGCCGCGTACGCGCCACAACTTGCGGTGCCGAACTCGCTGCGCCTGCTATCTTTCCCCGGATGGTATAGATGAGCTGGTATGACATAGCCGAGCCGTTGTTCAGGAGCCATTTTTTCGCAGCAGGCTACTGTCCTTGCAATGCAAAGCCCACAGCACAGGATCAATCACCCGGCTGGGCCGCACCGTGCCCTCTGCCGGCACTTGGTGCGTTTGACCGCTTTCATCCACCAGGGCTTCCGATTCATGCCCGAAAGAACTTACGGCGAAGTAGCGGACGTTCGACGAGATAGCCTCTGCATTCATGCAGATATTGGGCGATATGCTGAAAAGCAATTCGCGCAAGCGTTTGGAATTGGCATCCACAAACTTTGGCTGGAACTGCCCGCTGCGCACACTCGGCAACAGGGGCTCCGAACCCAGCAGCTCTTGCCATGTATCGCTCTTGCCGATCATCACCGCCAGTGGCACATCCAGCTTCTTCTCCGGCGGTAAATGCAGCGTTGCGCGCAAGCGCATTTCCATTTCCGACAACATAACAGCCTGACGTTCTCGACTGTGCGCACCTGCAAGCTTCTTGACGCCACTCGTGTTTTTTATCACCTTGAGAAACGCTATATCCGCCGTGGGGTCGAACAGGAATAAAATGGCGGACGCGCTTTCCAAATGCCCGGTCGCCAACTCGTGCGCACTGTTTTGCGGACTAAAGCTCACGCCGGCGGTATCATAGACAACCATGGTGTAAGTCTTTTTTTCGCGGCTGATGCTGTAAATAAAGGGGCGAGGCGCACTTACATATTGCTCTTTCATCCACACATCGTGGTAAAGCGGGCCACCGGGTTTCGTAGGCTTCAGGTACGACTCTTGAAGCCCGGTCGCATTAAACAACTGCACTCGGAGGGCGTTGAGCGGAGCATTACCCGTTGAATCAGCATCGCGAAACGCTATTCCGAACTCCCGCGGCAGCGCGTACTCCAGTTCATGCAACATGGTGGTCAGGTAGTAGGTTTTGCCTGCGGCCTCCTCCCCCACCAAGGAAAAGATGAGCTGCCGAGTGCGCTCAAAAAACGGCGGCAACTTGTGGTGACACCAAGGGCAAGCATACTCCCGCACACTCACCCCCATGGCATCCACCGGCACCCCCTGCTGGTCCACATTGACCGGTGCAAACCGTTGAGGAGCATCTCTCCCCAAGATGTTGTCGCCGGTGAGCTTCGGGTGAGCAGACACTGCCAACGCATGAGATAAGGGAAACCTCTGCCAGCAGTTTGGACAGCATACTTTTTTATCCACCTCCGATTCTGCCCATGCTACCTGTGCAGGCACGCTCACCGCCGGGGCGCTCTTGGGTATCTCTCCCCTTTCCTCCAGCACAAATCGCGCAACGTCCAGCATGTCCCTCAGTTCAAAAGCGCACGATGTAATGCCCTTGAAAAGCACCAGCGTTTTGTCAACTCTGTCTGCCGGTATTTTAACGAGATCGCAGAGACGCATGGGTTGACTCCAGCGTCCGGTATCTTTGCCGTATGCATACCACTCCTCCGGGTCGAAAGCGCTGAAATCCGGCAGCGCGTTCTCATCCCCGCTCCACACCACAAAACAGCCGCCCGCCAGCACCAGCAAATTGAGCACGCCAGGCTGCACCTCTGCTTCGTGCTGCCAGAGCCGCCCATTCAGCGAATAACTGCTAATCGTCGAGTGCGGGAAAAAACGGCACACCCCTCCCCTCATGGCAAAGGAACCGCCGGATTGGGCTCTCATCGTGCACCGAAACACATTCCCCTCCCCGCGCCCTATCGTCATGAATGATGCATCTGCCATCCTCAACTTCCCGCTCAAGCAATCAAAGATGTACAACCTGCTACTCATACGCTCGGAAATGTTATACCATGACTGGGCAAGTCCGTCAAGAAGCTTCTCAGGGCAATTCCACATTGATGCGCCGGGCGAGGCTCGTTTTTAATGTGTCCCACACATCGAATGGAGTCTTGATGCGTTCAACTAGCGAACGGAAGCTAGTTTTTCTTCCATTCTTTTTTCGAGTTTAAGATATTCCTCATCGAGCTGCTGCCTGTCGGGCATGGCACCCATAAAAGCGAGCAATTTTGCGTCCAACTGGGACAGCCTGATAGAAATTTCCCCACAGACCGCCGGCATCATAATCTCCTCTGCGCGGTTGCGTGGCTGGACATGTTTCTGAATATCCTCGGCAGAGAAGCAAAATTCTCGTCTGGCTTTCATGTAATCGGCATTCAAGGCAGCGGTCTCCTTACCGAAGCGCGCGGAGATTTTCGAGTACTCATCGTGCAGAGCAGCTGATATGCCGTTACCCGATTTTTCATTCTCCACGCGGTCGATGAGCGCGACATATCGCGCAACGAATTGGTCGATCTCGCGATGATGTCTTTCCCTGATTTGGGCAAGTTTTGTCCCATAATCCTCACACAGTTTGGAAAAGTCTTGGGAACGAATCTCACGCTGCACATATTCCTCGAGCTTCTGCTTGAGATTCTGCGGAGGCAATTGGACAGTCGGAATTGCCTGAAAATTTTCGTCATTCTTTGAGAAGTAAACAGCGCACACAATACCCAGGGCAACCGCGATAAGAACGGCCGCCAACACGAGGATAAGCATCCATCGCCGCTGCATGGGGTGTACAAGCGTCGGCAGGGTCCCATCCGCCCAACATTGCTCCCACTGCTCGACACTCTGACAACGCCACTTGGCTTGCAACGCCATGTTGCAATCCAACAGGGCCAACATTTCCACCGGGTAACCAAGCCTGGATGCCTGCTTAGCAAGAGTTTTCATATCATCTTGGGCGAGCCGGGCATCGGCAGCCTCCGGCGGTATACCGGTAATCAGCTCATACCATGTGGCCGAAAGAGAATAAAAATCTGTCCAAGGACCGACACGCCCTTTTCCCGTTATTTGCTCCGGGGCAGCGTAATTGCGCGAGAAGGCCCCCTGGGAAGTTGTCGTGTTGGAGGTACGTTCCGCACGGTTAAGAGCAGCGCCAAAATCAATGATGACCGGGCGCTGCTGCGCATCAAACATAATGTTGGCAGGCTTGATATCGCGGTGAGTGATGCTGCGGCCGTGCATGTAGCGAAGAGCCTCCAACAGCAAGTGTAACCATTCTATCGACTGCTGCGGGGAGATGCTCTCACGCCTCGTCTCAATTGCGTCCCTCAGCGTGCCTCCGGGCAGCCAAGGCATCACACAAAACACACTTCCGTTTCCCCAAACAACGTCCCGAATGCGTATGATGGCATCATGATCAAGCCCGGCAAGCGTGCGAACCTCGCGCCTCATGTCCTCCAGGGCTTTCATATAGCGCGGTTCAAAGCTATCCCGGGCCGGCACCACCATCCCGGAACTGGAATCGCGCACACAAATGTCTTGCGGGAAGCACTCCTTAACTGCCACCTGGCAACGCTCTACCTCATCCCACGCGACGTAGGTGATGCCGAATCCCCCCTGCCCGATCGCTTTAAGCAGCTTGTAGCGTTCCCCAATATGCGTGCCGGGGGGCAAATCAATCACCGACGTAGCTTGCATAACCTGCGACCGGTTGAATCGCGCGCGCTGGTTACTCTGCACTCAGGTTCGCCAGCGTCTTTGAGAGGAATTCCTCAAGCGTTAATCCTTGTGAGAACGCCTTATCCTCCAACCGCTTGGTCACGTTCTTATCGATACGTATCGTCACGTGCGTCTGCAGAGTCACATCAATCGGCGAGGGTACGGGCATCGTTACCGGGCTCTGATTGATGAGCTCACGGATGATATGCGCCTTGGCCTTGGGTATCGGCTTTTTCGCCATCCAGTTGCGAACGGTCGTTTCCGTCACGTAACACCTCTCTGCCAACCATGCGTAATCATGCCTGTTAGCCTTGAGCCATAGTTTGATGTTAAGTTTCAGGTCTTCCATAGAGTCTCCCTGTTTCTCCCCGTTCCTTTATATCATTACGGCGATACAGTCAAGAAAAAAAATCGGCGGCAGCAATGTCAGAATGCATGGTGGACAGCTCCCAAACTCAGGTGCTAGAATGACGGACGCCATGCAAGACAGAGAAGAATATCTGAAAGAGACACAAGAGATTGCTTGGAGCAAGCTGACGGCAGAAACTGCCCGGAAGCAAATACGAGAAGCCATTGGGAAGGCAAAAGAGAGGGTGGAAGAAATATGCCTCGTTCAAGCTTCCACTTACGAGAACACCTACGAGGCGCTGGAGCAAAGCGACGCGGCGTTGAATCGCGGCTGGCTGAGACTCACCCACCTGCAAAGCGTGATGGACAGCCCGGAACTGCGGGAAGTCATAGCGGAGCTGACTCCGGAGGTGGTAGCCTACGGAATGAGTGTGCTGCTCAACGAGACATTGTATGCCAAACTGAAAGAAGCGGCTGAACAGACGTGGGTGCAACAGCTCTCGCCCGTACAACAACGTTTTATTTCTGAAACACTGACGACATTTCGCGAAAACGGCGCCGAACTGAATGACAAGGACAAGAAAAAGGTGAGTGAACTGAGCACCGAATTGGCACGCCTCTGCCGCGAATTCGGGGAGCGTGTGCTTGATTCCACCAACGCCTGGGATTATGTGACCAGCGACCCGGCAGAGGTGGCAGGCTTGCCGGAGTCCGCCTTGCAATCCGCGCAACAGGATGCTCGTGCCAAGGGCCATGGCAGCGAGCAGGCGCCAGCGTGGCGCTTCACCCTGCAATTTCCCTCTGTGCAACCGGTGCTTGCCTATGCGGAGAATGAGGGACTGCGCCGCCGCATCTGGGAAGGGCTTCAAACGCGCGGCACTGGAAAATTTGACACCGAGAAGCTCATCCACGACATCCTGCGCCTTCGCGAGCAAAAGGCCGAATTGCTGGGATTTGCCACCTTTTCCGATTGCGTCACGGCACGCCGAATGGCCGGCAATGGCAGCAATGCCCTGGCCTTCATCGATCGCTTGCATGATGAAGTAAAGCCCGCCTACGAGGAGGAGATGGAAACGCTACGCCGCTACGCAGAGCAACAGACGCAGCAAAGCATACCTGCCCTCAACCCGTGGGATGTGAGCTACTGGAAGGAAAAACGCCGCCGGGAGCTTTACGATTTCGACGCCGAGCAGCTGCGCCCCTACTTTCCCATGCAGCATGTGTTACGCGGCATGTTTTCCATCTACGAAGGTCTCTACGGCATCCGTATTTCCGAGCGCTCCACCTACTGTCCTCAAACGGGAGAGAGCGTGCCGACAGGGATGGTCGAGGTCTGGCATCCAGATGTGCTCTACTTCGAGATACGTGATGCACAGAGCGAGGACCTGCTCTGTGTTTTCTACGCCGACTGGTACCCGCGGGAGACTAAGCGAGCCGGAGCGTGGATGGAATGCCTTAGCTGCGGCTGTCCCCCTGCAAATGGCAAATCTCGCGTGCCGCATGTGGCGCTCATGTGCGGCAATCTGAGCCGGCCTGTCGGAGACAAACCCTCCTTGCTCAATCACGATGAGGTGGAAACCATTTTCCATGAGTTCGGCCACTTGCTGCACCAAGCGCTCAGCGATGTGCCGGTGCGCGCGCTGGCCGGATGCAATGTAGCGTGGGACTTCGTGGAGTTGCCCAGCCAGATTAACGAAAATTGGACTTGGGAGCCGGAGGCGCTGGAGCGCATCTCTTCCCACGTTGAAACGGGTACGCCCCTGCCCCTTGACATCATCAAAAAAATGATAGCGGCCCGGAACTACGGAGCTGCCTCTGCCTTTATGCGCCAGTTGAGCTTTGCTAAGCTCGACCTGGAGCTGCACACCCACACGGCCCAATATATCGACCGCCCCATTGAAGAAGTGGATCGCGAGATTTTGACAGACTACCGCGTGCCGCTCTCGAGCGATGGCAACACCATGCTGCGCGCTTTCACCCACATCTTTGATGGCGGCTACGAGGCCGGCTACTACTCCTATAAGTGGGCCGAGATGCTGGAAGCGGATGCATTTTCGCGGTTCGCAGCAGAGGGCATCTTCAACCCTGCGACGGGGCGTGACTTTCGCCGCTGCATTCTCTCGCAGGGAAATTCGCGTCCGGCCGCCGAGCTTTTCCGCGACTTCATGCACCGCGATCCCGACCCTGAAGCGCTTCTGCACCGCTGCGGCATTCAATAAACGCTCCGACAAGACACCACCATAAAAATCTGCCCGGCCTGTTGCCAAGCCGGGCAGTGTGGAAGCATGTGAGAGGCACTTACACAAGGCCTTGATCAATCATGGCATCCGCGACCTTCACAAAACCGGCGATATTGGCGCCGGCCACGTAGTTGGTGAACTCGGCCGTGCAGTCCTTGCTGTACTCGCGGGCGTGCTCGTACGCGTTTTGGTGGATATTCTTCATGATATCAAAGAGCTTGGCGTCCACCTGTTCGCGGGTCCAGTTGAGCCGTTGGCTGTTCTGAGCCATCTCAAGGCCTGAAACAGCCACGCCACCCGCGTTGGCAGCCTTGGCCGGACCGTAGAGAATCTTGGAATCAAGGTACACGTTGATGCCATCTAAATCGGTAGGCATGTTAGCGCCCTCGGCCACGAGCTTGCACCCGTTCTTCACGAGCGTGGCGGCATCCGCACCGTTGATCTCATTCTGCGTGGCGCAGGGAAACGCACAGTCGCAGGGGATGCTCCAGGGGCGTTGACCCTCCATGTATTTGGAACCGGAGAACTTAGCGGCATACTCTTTGATGCGACCACGGCGCACATTCTTGAGCTCCATCACCCAGGCAAGCTTCTCGGCATCAATTCCAGCCGGGTCGTAGATGGTGCCGTTGGAATCGGACATGGTGACAACCTTGGCGCCGAGCTCGTTCAACTTCTCCACCAAGTACTGCGCCACGTTGCCCGAGCCGGACACCGTACACACCTTGCCCGATACATCATCATTGCGCGTGGCAAGCATATTCTGCGCAAAGTAGACGCAGCCGTAGCCCGTAGCCTCCGGGCGAATGAGTGAGCCGCCCCAGTTGAGCGCCTTGCCCGTGAGCACGCCTGTGAACTCATTACGCAGGCGCTTATACTGCCCGAACAGGTAGCCAATCTCTCGGCCGCCCACGCCAATGTCGCCAGCGGGCACATCCGTGTCTGCGCCGATGTGACGCTGCAGCTCCGTCATGAAGCTCTGGCAGAAGCGCATCACTTCTGCATCGCTCTTGCCCTTCGGGTCAAAGTCGGAACCGCCCTTGCCACCGCCCATGGCGAGCGTGGTGAGAGAGTTTTTGAACACCTGCTCAAAACCCAAGAATTTCAGGATGCCGAGGTTCACAGAAGGATGGAAACGCAAACCTCCCTTGTAAGGCCCGATAGCGCTGTTGAACTCAACTCGGAAGCCTCGGTTAATGTGGATGCGCCCGGTATCATCTGTCCACGGCACACGGAAGATAATGGTGCGTTCGGGTTCCGTAATTCTCTCCAAAATGCAGTTCTCTTCGTATTTTTTCTCGGCGGAGAGAACCGGCTCAATCGTGGAGATGACTTCCTGCACAGCCTGCAAGAATTCAGGCTCATGCGCGTTTTTGCTGCGTACTGCATCCAGCACGCGTGTGGTGTATTCTGTCATAGTTCGTAAAGCCGGTCTGGGGTTCCCACCACTGGCTCACCGCCCGTGGCAGTCAGACGCACAAGATTATACTCCGCTCTCCCCGCATGAAAAGTCTTTTTTCTTACAGCAGAGTTCCTCACCTATCACACTATTTTGAAATTAAGTCTAATCAAGCAGTAGTTTTTTTCGCTTTTCATCCGAAGGGCACGTGTTATAATGGGCTTGGTCATGCTGGAGAACAAACGCCGCACCAGAGAGCGTCTAGCCAGGCAACGCGAATCCCCGTGGGGCAGCCTACTGAGCCCTGCCAAGGAGGGGGAGGTGATGCATGATTACAGTTCGGAGAATGTTCCTGAGCAACCTTCCCCGCAACAAGAAAACATGGGGGGTGTGCTGGCTCGACTCAGCGTGTGGTCTATCCTGTCCACGTTATTGTTTTTGCTGTTCACTGGCGGTCTGTCTTATGTGGTGGTGCAAATGTGGGAGCCTCAAGATTTGAGCGACATCGCCGGCTATGACGATCGCGGTAACCCCCGGGATTTGACACTCGCTCTCAAAAACGCCGGAGGGGCCGAGATCAGCTTTAGTGAGGGGGAAATTAACCGCTACCTGCGCGACACATGCCGCATGCGCCAAGGCGGCATCTTTTCACTCATCGCGCACGAACACGGCTTAGCGGTACGCCTGCACGATGGCTACGCAGAGCTTATCATTGACCGCGTGCTCAGCACCCACTTGCACCAAACTACGGCCGTGAATCTCAGCTTTGCTCGCGAACATCTGAATGGACATCCCCGCATTCGTGTTGATTTTCGCGGTGGAGAACCGCTATTTAATTCTCTCCCTCGTGGAGGGAAGATCGGACAAGTGGGATTGCCGCAACGCTACATGGAGATGCTTCGTCCCGCCTTACACTCGCTTGTGGGAAGCTATGCTGAGTTTGCATCCCTCGTTCAGCAGCACGGCTACTACCCGGAGTTCACCGGCGGCCGCAACGGCTCGGAGGGTCACGTGAGATTTATTCCTATCCAAGATTCCGCCTACTAAGAAAGCCATCAATGCCCCGCACAGACAACCAGAACAGAAAAGCGCACCTCAAACATTATTTCTCGTATTGCTTTTACAAATTCATCTGCATTTTCATGAAGATGACGGATGTGCGCGTCGTAGCCATCATGGGGCGCATCGTGGGGTACCTAGTGTGGGCTTTTGCGGGGAAAAGACGCTGCATTGTGGCGCGGAATTTGCGCATTGTGGTCGATCCGACCCTCAGGGCGGGTCAGCTCAGCTCAATGGTGCGCCGCAATATAGTGCGCACGACGATGAACCTTGCCTGCTCCATGAAGACCGGGCTCATGAAAGAGCGTGAATTCAAGCGTTTCATCCACGTGGAGGGGGCCGATATCTTTGAACGCTGTGGTTCAAATGGGCATACCGTTGTCTCCTGTATTCCGCACGCCGGCAACTGGGAGGCTTTGGCACGCATCCGCCCGCTCTTCCACCGCATACCGCGCTTTGCATCCATGTACCGGCGACTTTCCAACCCGCTGCTGGAAGACTTCATCTACAAGTCTCGCACGCGTTATGGCTGCGAGATGTACAGCAAGGAGGACGGACTGAGGGAAGTGCTCAAGCTGGCGCACGGAGGTGGGTTGCTGGGCGTGCTGAGTGATCAATTTACGGCAGAGGGTATTTACTTGCCCTATTTTGGAAAGGTGACGGGCGTAACCCCCCTGCCTGCCATTATCTACAAGCGTTGTAAGGGCAAGGGACATCTGTTTTCTGTATTCACACGCAACACCTCCCTGGGGCACTGGGATACCGTGTTGGGACGCGAGATTCGACTGCCCGAAGGCTGCGAGAGCCTGCCGGATATCACTATGCAGGTAAATCTTGCGCTCGAAAAATGCCAAAATGAGCACATATTAGACGGGTTGTGGATGCACCATCGTTGGAAAACGACCCTAAATATCGCCCCAGAAATGGATGAGAACACCCGCGCTATTGTGCGCCAGCACACTCGCCTGCCATTTCGTATGATTGTCGTAAGCCCCGACAACATTGAGGAAGCACGCGCATTGGCTCCCGTTGTGCGTGCGCTGAGCAACTGCCGCCCGGATGCACAGGTCATCGTCACTTGCCTCAGCAATCAGGAAACATTCTGGAGTAAGACAGACGGTGTACACCGCATGATCTTGTCGGACGCAGAAATGAGTGTAAGCAAACAGTTGGAGGAAGACGCCATCTACAATGATGGACCCTTTGATGTACTCTTCATGTTCGGTGGCGGCAGGGCGCTGTGGCGGCAGTTTCAGGGAATCTTCCCAGTCTACACGATAGGCTGGGAAGATCACCCGTTGGCCAAACGTTTTCGCCTGCATTACAGACGTGGTGCTGATTGTACGTTCCGCATCTCTCCTCACACAACTGAAGAATATGAGGCCAACTTCAAGTGGTTCCACAACATTAATGTGTGAATTGCGCATATGTGCATCAAAAAGTTGTGTCCTTCTGCCACTAATAAAGCTTGAAAACAGGGCCCCATTCCGTTACCATGAAGGGGATGCCCGCCTCTCCGCGCAGAATGCCCTTTTTTCGCAAACTCTTTATCGTGCTCTTGTGCGCGGGGGCGGTAGGGTTCTGCTGGTGGCTTAGCGCGCGCGACGCCGGGGAGAAAGGAGCAACAACACCTCCTGCCGATCCTTCCAAACAGAGCGTGGCGCAGCTAATCGGCGGCCTCATCTTGCTCAGCCCGGAGCAGGTCGTTACGGCGCCGGAAGTCGATGGTTTTCAATGGCCATGCGGCGCCCCAACCGGCGCTATGATCTACGATGCCCAGCCCTTTGGCGCCATGAACCAAAAGCGACATGGCCACCACACCGGCAAAGACCTCAACGGCATCGGAGGAGAAAACACTGATTTAGGCGAACCTGTGTGCGCTGCCGGGCGTGGGTTGGTTGTGTACAGTGGCGTGCCCTCAGACGAGTGGGGCAATGTGGTGGTACTGGCGCATCGGATTCCGGGTGAAAAAGGAATCGTGCAGACCCTCTACGCGCACCTCAACACGAGAGAAGCCCGCGTTGGCCAATTTGTGAGCCGGGGGCAGCGTATCGGCACCATCGGGACAGCCAATGGGAAATACTTCGCTCACCTGCATTTTGAGGCCGTACGCTCGCTGAGCACTGAGGCTGGCATGCGCGGGTATCACCCTACGGGCACCATGAACCGCACAGACCCTGCCGAGCTTATCCGCAGGTATCCTGCACCTCCTATGCCGGACCCCTACTCGGAGGTGCGGCGCATTCGTATCCGCGAAGCATTGATGCAGGATACTTCTGCGGCACCAACGCCCATACCCGGGGCGAAGGAAGGCTTTATCCCCGTGAAACCCCAACAATTTTTAACACCATGAAACAACACCCCATCCTCATTATCCTTATCATCATTTTACTCATCGCAGCGGGTATCACCGGCATCTACCGCGGCAGTCAGGAAACAGAGCCCGCGCCTCCACCGCCCGTTGAACAGACGAAGCCACAGTCTGCGCCCGCAGAACAGCCCCAACCACCGCCGCCTCACCCGGCTCCTCAAACCACGATCCCCGTGCGCCCAGTTGAACAACCACACTCGGCAGAACATGCTTCAGCCATGCGGATAGCGCAAGCCCTGCAACTTCCGCCGGAGCAAAGATCAGCTGCGTTGGAAAAAATTGCCAATGATTCGCAACTCTCGCCTGAATCAAAAAAAGCCCTCAGCGAATGGGAGACCACCGGCAAGGGCAAAGTGAACGTGGAGGAAGTCGGCACCGTCATCCCGAGGGAAGGCCCAGGAAAGATCACTCGCTACCGTATCTCCACTGAGGGAGGAAAGGAGCACCTGCTGGTTACCATCGCAACTCCGGAAAAGGGTGAGCCGCGCGTGGAAAGCATCGAAAAAGCGCCAGCGGACAAAATGCGACTCACGCCTGAAAGCGATGCCCTCAGCGTGGTGGAAGGTTTTGTAGAGGCTCTCCAGCGCGGAGATATGGACACGGCTCGGCGACTTATCGCAGGCGGTGAAGTGTCCGACGCCACACTGGCAGGATTGTGCATGATGTTTGAAGAGGGTGACCTGAAGTTGCGCGAACGGCTCCCCATACGCAACATGTACCACAACGAAAAGAACTCCGGCTACCTTATCCATCTCTCCCCAAAAGAAAAGGCAGCAAACAACCGTCATTCCAGCAACGTGGGCATTGAACTGGTGCGTGACGAAAAGGACGGATGGCGCGTAAAAGCTGTGTCACTGGACAATTTACTCACCCACTACGAGCAAGCTGCCGAACAAGAGGGAGGCGTGTATTTCCCGATCGTCAAGAGCCCGCAAGGCGGAGATTCGCTGGTGCTCTACTTTGCCTTTGACGATGATAAGCTCAGTCCGCGCTCTGTGAGCCAGCTACGTATTGTGGCCCAGCTGCTCAAGCGCAGCAACGGCGAGCTGAATATCTCCGGTCACACTGATGATGTGGGCACCGAAGTCTACAACATGGATCTCTCGCGACGGCGCGCGGAAGCAGTAAAACAAGCGCTGATTGCCGATGGAGTGGAAGCCAACCGCATCTCCACACGAGGGATGGGGAAAAGCCAACCGAGACGTTCCTACAGAGTCGGCGATTCCCGACAAACAATCTCCACGATCCGCAGCGAAAACCGCCGCGCGGAAATATACCTCGACTTCTGACGCCACGTGCACACGGATCTCCCAGGAGCAGCAAATGCCATCGACTTTGCGTCCCTGCTCAATGCACAGCAACTCTCTGCTGTCATGACTCAAGCACAGCACGCGCTTGTCATCGCTGGCGCAGGGAGTGGTAAGACACGCACGCTCACCTACCGAGTGGCCTGGCTGCTTTCGCAGGGAGTGCCCGGATGGCGAATTTTACTACTTACCTTCACCAACAAGGCTGCACACGAAATGCTGGAACGCGTGCAAAAACTTGTAGGCATGCAATCGGGCGCCATCTGGGGCGGTACGTTTCATTCCATTGCTAATCGCATCCTGCGCTCCCACGCTGAACGCCTCGGCTATCGTCCCGGCTTCACCATCATCGATAGCGATGACCAAAAAGCTCTCATGCGCGCGCTCGTCAAACAACATGTTGGCAAACAAAAAAAAAATGATCCCTTCCCCAAACCGGAACTGTTGCTCAACATCTTGAGCCTGGCTACCAATACCGGGCGCGACTGGGAGGAGCTACTGGGCATGAACTACCCCTCGCTCAAAAAGCATGTCCAGACCGTCGCTGCCATCTACGCGGACTACGCGCAGCGCAAGCGCGAGGCCAACACCATGGACTTCGATGACTTGCTGGTCAACCTTCTTGAGCTGTTGAAGCAGCATGAGGAAGTACGCAGTATGCTACAGGGGCGTTTTCTGCACGTGCTGGTGGACGAATACCAGGACACGAATGTGCTGCAGGATCGCATTATCAGCCTGCTGGGCGGCGGGCAACACACCTGTCTGGAGGTAGTGGGCGATGATGCGCAGAGCATCTATTCCTGGCGTGGAGCGCAAGTGGACCACATCTTCAAGTTCACCGAGCGTTATCCGGATGCCGAGGTGTACAAAATCGAAACCAACTACCGCAGTCTGCCCGCCATTTTAGAGATCGCCAACGCGACCATCGCCGGCAACGAGCGACAATTTCACAAGGTGTTGCAACCCAACCGCCAGGGGGATGGTCGGTTGCCCACTATTTATCCCGCGCCCGACAACCGCACCGAAGCCATGTACGTGGCACAGCGCATCGCAGAGCTCATCGACTATGGCGAAAAACCGGCTGAGATCGCCGTACTCTACCGCGCGCATTTTCACAGCCTGGATATTCAAATGGAACTGACGCGCCGCCACATCCCCTACCGCATCACCAGTGGCCTGCGGTTCTTTGAACAAGCGCATGTGAAAGATGTGGTGGCCTACTTGCGTCTGCTCGCCAACCCAAATGACGAAACGGCGTTCCGCCGAATCGTCTCCACTTTCCCGAAGGTGGGTGAAATAAGCGCTGGCAAAATGTGGATCAACTGGCAAAAGGCTTGGCAAGACCCGGTGAATGAAAGTCCTCCAACCTCACGGCGCCGACACGCAGACCTCGCCAACAAGGTCAACGTGCCCGCCGCTGCCCAGCCGCAATGGCTCTCCATGCTCGACACGCTTGATGGCCTGCATCCCGAAGACCACGAGCTCACTCCGGCAGAAATGGTGATGCACGTGCTGCAAAGCATCGATCCTTTCCTGCGGGCACAGTACGAGAACGCCGAGGAACGCATGGAAGATATCGAACAGCTCGCGCGATCCCTTTCCGATGTGGAAAGCCTCGATGACTTCCTCTCCCAAGTAGCCCTGCTTAGCGAAGCCGATCGCGAGCCTTCCACGCAAGAGGACGACAAGATAACCCTGAGCACCATCCACCAAGCCAAGGGATTGGAATGGAATCACGTGTTCATCATTTTCCTGGGGGAGGGACTGTTCCCGCACTACCGAACCATCAACGGCTGCGATCCAGCCGAAATGGAGGAGGAAAACCGCCTCTTTTACGTGGCCGTCACCCGCGCAAGGGATAGACTTTCGCTCTCCTACCCGCGCTACAACGGGCACAGCTACGAAGGTCAATTTTGCACTCCCTCGCGCTTCCTCACTGCCCTGCCGCCAGAACTCTATGAAGTTGAGCAGGGTTAGGGAACTCAACCGTGCTTGTGCCCGCAATGGCAATCGCCATCGCAGTGATCGCGCTCACCATGGCCATCAGCGCCGTGGCAATCGCAATGGCAGTGTTGATCGTGCGTCTCCTCAGCGTGCGGAGAAAGCAGTGCCCTCAACTCCGCATTGTTGGACAACTCAATGGCCAGTTGCCCGCGTGAATTGTGGCGCTGGGGATCCGCTCCAGCCAGAAGCAACATCTGCGCAATGTTGACGTACCCGTATCTGGCAGCCAAGTGCAAAGGCGGCTCACCGTACGCATTCGGCGCATCCGGATCAGCCCCCATCGCCAGTAGCACCCCGATCAACTTCTCATCTGGCTGCACATCCATCTCCTTGAGCTCCGGCGCCAAGTCCACTTCATCCTGCAGAAGCAGCGTGGCCGCGCGTTTCAGGTTTTCCGGGCTCTCACCGCGCTCAAACTCCTCCAAAAACTGTTGTACGGCCTCATCGTAATCATCGGGATCAAGCTGCTGCACCAAGGCAAGCAAGTCCTGCGGCCTCACCTGAGGACGTTCTTCCTTGCCGAGTACGATCGTATTCCAGCCATTTTCTTGCATGCGGCCATCTTACCGGAAGATGCGATAAATGACCAGTCAAATTCAGGGCAAGCGCATGAAAAAATGCGGTTGCCATTTACGAAGTTTGGAGTTTGCCAGAGCTGTCTGTTTTTCCTTGCGCGCGTGGGCGCGAGGTGGTATGATGGGGGGCACATGAAAGTTATCACGATTTACGGCAGTAAAAGCGACCTACCCTTCATGGAGCCCGCTCGTCAGTACTTTGCGGAACAGGGTGTCGAAAATGAGGAAGTTATCTACTCTGCTCATCGGGATTTAGATGCCCTGCTGCATTATTTGCGCAAGCTGGACACCTATGGCACGCAAGCAGTGCTGCTCTGCGTCGCGGGGCTCTCTGCGGCTCTCCCAGGCGTTGTGGTGATGAACACGAAATTACCTGTCATCGGGGTGCCAGTGCCATGCGGACCACTCAACGGAATGGATGCTCTGTTGGCCATCAGCCAACTGCCCGGCGGAGTACCCGCCACTACGGTGGGGCTGCACAAAAAAACGCCGTTAAACGCCGCCATGGCTGCCCACCGCATCCTCCAACTTGCCCAAATGTAGACGTAGACCATCATGCCTCAGCTGACATCCACCGATATCTCCGCTGCCCTTGAGCAATGGGCGGATCGCATTGCCGCCCGCAGCGACGACGAGCCGCTCGGACTGGTGGGTCTCATCAGCCACGGCGATGAGCTCGCCCGCCGACTTACCACCGCGCTGCAAAAACGTGGCGTGCAAGCCCAATATGGAGCCATTGACATCACCCTCTACCGCGATGACCTGGACCTGCGCAAAGAGCGTCCGGCGCTGCGCAGTTCTTACCTGCCCTTCTCCACGGACGGCATGCACCTGATATTAGTGGATGATGTGCTGCAGAGCGGGCGCACAGCGCGAGCGGCGTTGGAGACCATTTTTGAATACGGTAGACCGGCGCGCGTCGAATTGCACTGCCTGGTAGACCGCGGAAGGCACGAGCTGCCGATTCGTGCGGATTACGCTGCCTTCACCCTGGAAAGCGCCGAGAAAGTGCACGTGCACCTGAAGGAAACCGACGGCGAAGATGCCGTGCTCTACTGACCTCCCTTTACCCCCTGTCATGAAACCCAGAAAAGACCTCATCACGATTGAATCGCTCAGCGACGAGGATATTCACACCATCCTGGACAGCGCCACGGCGATGAAAGAGATTTTTACCAAGAGCGTGAAAAAAGTGCCCGCGCTGAAGGGAAAATCCGTGCTCACCCTCTTCTATGAGCCCAGCACACGCACACGCTCTTCCTTTGAGGTTGCAGCCCACCGACTCTCGGCAGATGTCACCACCTTCACCCTTGCCACCTCCTCTGTGGTCAAGGGTGAAAGCGTGCATGACACCATCGACACGCTCATGAGCATGAAGATGGACTACATCATTGTGCGGCATAAAAACAGCGGTATCCCCGCCGTCATCGCGCGCCATTGCAACGCCTCCGTCATCAACGCCGGCGATGGCGCCCATGCCCACCCCAGCCAGGCTTTTCTGGACGCCTTTACCATCCGCGAAAAGTACGGCGATATTGCCGGGCGGCGCATTGTCATTGTCGGTGATATACGGCACAGCCGCGTGGCACGCTCTACCAGTCTCATCCTGCGAAGACTTGGCGCACAAGTTGCCTTTATGGGTCCCGGCTCGTTAGTTCCTCCCAAGGGACACACTGGCGTCGCAAGGCTGCACACTTGGGATGAAATCTTCACATGGAAACCAGATGTCATCTACCTGCTGCGCGTGCAGAACGAACGCATCGACAGTCCCTTTTTCCCAGCGACGGATTACCATCAGGCTTTCGGAGTCACGGAGGAGCGGTTGCGACGGATTGAGGCTCAGGGCATGAGCATCATGCACCCCGGTCCCGTGAATCGCGGAGTCGAACTTTGCGATGCCGCCATGGACTACGAAAACTGTCTTGTCTGCAACCAGGTCGAGAACGGCATCGCCGCCCGCATGAGCATCCTTTACCATCTTACTCCAGGCACTTTGTCCCATGACTAACACCTACATCACCAACGCCACTTGGGCCATCACCGGTCAACGCATCGACCTCTGCCTCTGCCCGGCGGCTGAGAACATTTCCACCCTCTCCCTCAACGAAATTCCGCTTCCGGACATCAAGCAAGTTGAACCGGCGGGGCAAATGGAGATACCGGAGCAAGCCCGCGTGATTGATGCCGCTGGCAAATTACTCATGCCCGCTCTCTATGACCTGCACACACACATCGAAATACCCGGGCGAAGCAAGCGTGAGTGCATCATGCGCGCCGGTGAAGCCGCCATCCACGGTGGTGTGTGGGGTATGTTGGTGTTGCCATCTCCATCGTTCTGCTTTGACAACGGCGCCACGCTCGACAGCTTTCGCGAAGCTGCCACTGTGCGATCTGTGGCGGATATGACACCTGCTGGCTGTATATCGCTAGGCATGCAGGGGCTGGACCAAGCCCCCTACAACACGCTGGCCACCATGCGCGGCGTACGCATCTTAAGCGATGGCGAGAATTTTCCTTCCAACATTCTCATGCTATACCGTGCCATGCAGTATGCGGAGGATTTGGATCTCATCTTTGCCGTACGCGCCGACGTGCCGGCACTCACCGAGCACACTTATGCTCATCCAAGTACCACTGCCTACAACCTGGGGCTACACCCCTGTCCGCCCTGTGCCGAAGAAATTGGTACAGAAACGCTCATCCGTCTGGCGGAAGCTGCCGGCGCCCGCCTGCACTTGCAACTGGTAAGCACGGCAGAATCTGTGCGCATCATTCGCCGGGCAAAGGAACGAGGGGTTCGTGTCACAGCCGAAGTTGCCCTGCACCATCTCCTCTTCACCCATACACAAATTGGCGATTACAACACTGTCTTCAAAACAACCCCGCCACTGCGCGATCAAACCGACTGCGATGCGCTGCTGGAAGGAGTGAAAGACGGCACCGTCGACTGCATTGTGAGTGCGCATACACCGTGCAGTCCTTTCTCTAAGAAACAGGATTTCATCAGCGCCCCTGCGGGTATGGTCATGCTGGATACCATGCTGCCTGTGCTCTACACCAAACTGGTAAAGCCAGGACTTCTCAGCTGGACGGAACTGATACGCGCGTGCTGCCTGAAACCGGTAGAAATTGCCAACCCGAGGGAGCAAGACGAAGACACGCCGCGCACGGCTCCGCTCCTGCTCTTTGACCCACAAGTCAGCAATATAGTAACCGAAGAAACACTTGCCTGCGGCACGTTGAACACCCCTTTCCTTGGGCAAGAGCTGCACGGTGTCGTTACCCTGCCCCTCCGCTAACTCACTCCCATGGACATCTGCATCGTCAGCGACGGCAAGAAAGGGCACCTCTCGCAAACACGAGGTCTGGCCAATGCGCTGATACGTCAAGTCGACAAGATGCACCCCGGTAACATGAACAGCGTGCACGAGGTGGACGTGACACATTTGAGTTTGCTTGAAAAAATGCGATACACCGCCAAGGGATCGGGACTACCGAAGCCGGACCTGGTGCTCTGCGCTGGACATGGCACCCATCTGGCTGCTCTAAGTCTCGCTCATAGTAAACATTGCCTGTGCATTGTGTGCATGAAACCCAGTCTGCCTGTCTCTTGGTTCGACCTCTGCATCACGCCACGCCACGACTATACCCGTGAAAACAGTACTCCCCCCAATGTGCTGCTCACCTATGGCGCTGTCAATAGCATTGTCCCTTCCCCGGATTCCGAAAAGCGCGATACATTGGTACTCATCGGCGGTCCCAGCAGGGACTTCGGGTGGGATGAGGACCACCTTATCACCCAACTCTCTACCCTTGTGCGTTACAACAACGGGCAAATCACCCTTACAACTTCGCGTCGTACGCCAGGAGATTTTGTGGACATGCTGCACGCCTCCTGTCCGAGTATTCGTGTAGTTCCCGTGGATACCACCAGCCAAGATTGGGTGGCTGAGCATTTGTCCACGGCCAAAGATGTGTGGGTCACTCAAGATAGCGTATCCATGGTCTATGAAGCGCTCACCAGCGGGGCTCCAGTTGGTGTTCTGGAAATGCCCGTGAACCCTAAACGCGCTGGCAAAGCTCCCGGGCGTGTAACTCGCGGACTAGCTCAGCTCGTGGACGAGGAGCGCGTGACCACCTTCACTCAATGGCTCGCCACGCGCCAACTCAAACTCTCCGCTCCCCTGAGCGAAGCAGATCGGGCTGCTGATTACATTCTTCATCGCTTTCCCCATCTCCTCTCATGAAAATTATGCATCTCCTACCAGCGCTTTCCTCCGGCGGGGTGGAGCAAGTGGTACTTGAGCTGTGCGAGGGACTCTCTTCGTACGGAGTGGAATGTTTGGTGGTGTCAGCCGGTGGTCGTATGGTTCCACAAATTGAAAAAACGGGCGCCCGCCACTTCACACACCCACTGGAGAAAAAAAGATTGCGCCTTCTGGCAGAAGTCTTTTCACTTGCTAAGCTATTTCGGGCAGAGCAGCCTGATATAGTGCACGTCCACTCCCGCATACCCGGCTGGGTAGCATATTTAGCAGAGAAAATTCTTCCGCGGACACAGCGGCCTGTCATTGTCTCTTCTTTTCACGGCGTATATTCGGTGAATCAATACTCGCGCATTATGACGCGGGGGGCCGCTGTTATTGCCGTTTCGCGATTTATCCGTCAGCACATTCTCACCAATTATCCCGCTACTGATCCTTCTCTCATCCACGTTATACCAAACTCAATCGACACATCATCCTACTACCTTGGATATCGTCCAGATGCCAAATGGATTGAGAGTTGGAAGCGTGCTTTCCCTGAGCTTGAGGGCAAGTTCGTCCTCTGTCTTCCAGCACGCATCACTTTTTGGAAAGGACAAGAAATGATTGCTCCCATTATACGCAACTTGCGTGATCGTGGTATCCCCGCACATGCGCTCATCGTGGGAGAAACGAAACGAGGCAAAGAAAGATACCGCCATAAACTGGAAAAATTGTACGCTGATGCCAGTATTGACCAACACGTTTCCTGGCTTGGCCACCGCAACGACCTCCGCGATATCATGTGCATTGCCGATGTTGTACTCTCCCTCTCCCTCGATCCAGAAAGTTTTGGTAAAACCTCTCTTGAGGCCTTGGCTTTGGGGTGTTCGTTGGCCGGTTTTGATCATGGCGGCGTTGGAGAGCAACTTGAAGAATATTTGCCAGAAGGTCGCATCCGCGTGGGTGATGCGGCTGCAATGGCCGATCTGTTGGCACAGTGGTACAGAACACCCTGTAAGCCGATCAAACCTGTAGGCAGCCCCTACCTGCGGGAGGATATGATACGTGCTCACCTTGACCTCTACCGTTCCCTGCTATGAAAGTGCTTCACTTTGCTCCTGAATTGGCGATCGGCAGCCCAAATGCAGCAGCGGTGGAGTTGGCGTATGCATTGCTGAGTTGCGGGGAGAGCAGTGTTGTGGTGGGACCGAGATACAGCATGCTCGGCGCCATCACTAGTGAACGCCTTAAGTTTGTGCGATACACGGGGAAAAAACTGCCCGGGTTGTGGGGAAAAGCCCTGAGTCTGCGCAGCATCATCCGCACGCAGCAACCGGATGTAGTGCAGGCGTACGGATACGAAGCTGTAGCTATCGCCACGCGCTCCTGTGACGGGCTATCTAGCAAGTCGAGACCAAGGCTAGTCGGCGCGTTGAGCAGTTACCCACAGAGAACTGACTTCCTTGAGCGTACACGGCTTTTGAGCTGCGATGCCATTACCATCATCCATACCGATTTGCGCAACTACCTTAAAAATATTCAGCCTACGCTCATCAAATCCTGGATTGTCCCCCATGGTGTGAATGAGCTACAATGCTACCCTGGCTACAAACCCGATGCCAGCGACGCCATCCGCACATATGCAGCATACCCGGAGTTGCGGGAACGCTTTATCATCTGCCTTCCGGCGCCCATTGGCGAGCCTTGGTGCACGCAGCATATCATACCCATTTTGAGTATCCTGCACAGCCAAGACATCCCCGCGCACGCCCTGCTTGTCGGCACCACCCGTTTTGCGGAGTCGGGCTACCTCAAATCTCTGCGCCGGGAGGTGCGTGCCAGCGGGCTGGAGCCGCATATCACCCGCGTGGATCCGCCGGAGGATTTGCGCGAGTTGCTCTGCACGGCAGACGCGGTGCTATGTCTCACAGCAAAGCCCACCATCTACAGCGCCCCTGCTCTACAAGCGCTAGCGCTCGGGCGCCCCACAGCGGGCTATGGACACGGAGCAGTGAAGGATTACTTGGGATCCCTGCAACCAATGGGCGTCTTGCCAGTGGGGGACATTGACAGCGCTGCAGACATACTTTCGCAGTGGTACAGCGTACCCCCTGATCCTCCAGAGGAAATCCCTTACCCGTACAAACTGAGCGATACGGCAAAAAAATACCACGAACTCTACACCAACCTCACTCAACCATCATGAAAATACACTTTTGCGGCGCAGCCGGCACGACCACAGGCTCCCAACACCTCTTGGAAATCAACGGTAAAAAAATCTTGTTGGATTGTGGGCTCTACCAAGGACACCGGGCAGATGAATTGCGCATCAACCGCGACTTCCCCCTCTTTCATCCTGCAGAAATCGACCACGTCATTCTCTCTCATGCGCACATCGACCACTCCGGCAACATCCCAAACCTCGTGAAACGAGGCTTTACGGGCAATGTCTATTGCACGCACGCCACGCGCTCGCTCTGCGCCATCATGCTGGTAGATGCCGCACGCATTCAGGAACACGACTGCGCTTTCCTCACCAAGATGCACAAACGAGCCGGAGGCACCGGCACAGTGGCAGAAGTCATCTACACCGAGGAAGATGCCCGTAAATGTCTGGATTCCTTTGTGGCCACCAGCTACGAACGCCGTATGGTCATTGACGATGGCATCGCCCTCACATTTTACGATGCCGGTCATATCCTCGGCTCGGCTCAAGTCGTGTTGGACATCGACGACCACGAGGACGGACAACATAAACGCCTGCTTTTTTCCGGCGATGTGGGGCGAGGAAACAATGAACTGTTGCGTGACCCCGCACCGGTAGACGGTGTGGATATCATGATTATGGAAAGCACGTACGGCGGGCGACATCACGAGGCGCCCAGTCGGGATGACGAGAGTTTTTACCGCGAAATCCGCGAAGCTTTGGCGCGGGAAGGAAAGATCTACATCCCCGCCTTTGCAGTGGAGCGCACGCAGCAACTCCTCTACCTGCTCAACCGCGCCTTTGAAGAAGGGATGCTGGGTAAGACGCAAGTGTACGTGGACAGTCCGATGGCCATCAGCGCCACGGAGCTTTTCCGAACTCACTCCGAGTGTCTGAACCCGGATGTCTATGCCTCTCTCTTTGCCAGCAGAGACCCATTCTCCTTCGCCAACCTGCACATGTGTCGCACGGTGTCGGAATCCCAAGCCCTCAACGATATCAAGAAGTCTCTCATCATCATCTCCGCCTCCGGCATGTGCGAAGCCGGACGTATTCTGCACCACCTCAAGCTCGGCATTGGCAATCCGAAAAATACCGTCCTCTTTGTTGGTTTCTGCGCCGCCAATACTTTAGGTCGCCGCATCATGGACGGCGCGAAGGATGTGCCTATCCTGGGCGGTCATTACCCGGTACGAGCGCAAATTCGCAGTTTGGATTCCTTCTCAGGTCATGCCGACCACAGTGAACTGCTGCGATATTTCCGCAATACACAAGGGAAGAAGTCGAGCGTGTTCCTTGTGCATGGCGAACCTGAATGCGCCATGGCCCTGCAGAATGCCCTCGAAAACGGGGAAACAGGGGGCGTGCACATTGCACAAAAAGATGAAATTGTGAGCTGCTGAAGTCATGAAGATGCCCCTTGTCCTTCTCATTGTCCTCATGCTGGGCTGCTGCATATCTTTCGCGCAAATGCCCGCCAACTGCTCGCAGGCCGTCATCGGCACAGCGGACGGATGGGATTCCTCAGTAGTCTCCCTCTCCTTGGTGGAGAAGCAAGCAAATGGACAATGGGTACGCATACTCGGGCCTGTACAGGGACGTCTCGGGCGAGCCGGACTGGTATGGGGACTGGGATTGCACGCTAATCCCCGCAGAGCCATCACCAAACGCGAAGGTGATGGACGCTCCCCCGCCGGAATCTTCCGCATCGGCGGACTGTGGACCACTCATAAAACCCCGGTGAAACACCACCGCAATATCCCTGCAGTCAAGGTGGGCCCGCGTGACCTCTGGGTCTCTGACCCGTCCCAACCGCACCTGTATAATCGCCACATCCGTCTGAACCATCCCGCCTCCACGCCGTGGGAACTCAAGGAGCAAATGCGGCAAACCGACTACGCGCACAGCATCAAATTGCTTATCTGCCACAACACGCAAGAGACCCCGGGACGCCCTGTCGTAGGCGCGGGGTCTTCCATTTTCTTCCACATATGGCGGCGCGACGGCGCTGCGCCCACAGCAGGCTGCACATCGATGGCTGAGACCAACCTGCGTTCCATCATCGCACGGCTCGACCCTGCTCGCAACCCGGTATATATCCTGCTGCCGCGAGCAGAATATGCCCGGCTGCGCAACCCCTGGCGTCTTCCCTAGCTCTCTCCCCTTTTTCACCATGCCCACGCACTACGTTTGGAATGTTACGATCATCACCGTAGCCGTGCTCCTTTGTTGGCTGCCGGTGTTGCTCAGCGGACTAAAGCAAATCCTGCAACGTCGAAGGGACATTGAGCCGGAGCTGCCGCGCATCCCGCTTCTCCCCGGGTCCTCTTTCCCCAATTTATTTGACACGCTCGGCGCCCTCTTTGTCTTCATCCTCATGGCGTGTTCATGTATTTTCGCTGACAGCGGCGACGAGACCTCCTCTATCTCCCTGAGCAGTCTGCTGATCTCATGTCTCGGAATGCTGGTTTTGTATCTGCCGTTCATGATGCGACTGGTCAATGTGACCAGATGCACAGACGGGATGGGATTCCATCGTCCCTTTCCTATGCGCGACAAGTTGCTGCCGGTGGTACCCGCGGTTATACTGGCTATGGCTTTCAATATATTTTTTGTAGAGTCCGGGTGTTTGAAAGCCATTGCCGAAGCAACCGACAGCAACATGCTCCAAGATTCCGTGAACATGGTCATGAAGGGCGATTGGACAATGCGCAGCTATGTCATCATCCAAGCTCTCCTCATTGCGCCTATTGGCGAGGAATGCCTGTTCCGAGGATTTCTCTTCAATATCATCCGCAACAAATGGGGAGCCATCATCGGCGCAATGATCTCCTCACTGGCATTCGCCTCAGTCCACTTCTCCCTGCCGCAGTTCATCCCGCTCTTTGTTCTTGCGCTGCTGCAGTGCAGGTTCTACATGAAGACACACACACTCATAGCCCCTATCCTGATGCATTTCATCTTCAACGCCATTTCTGTGACGGCGGCCATTCTCCTTTCGCTGACACAGCCCCCCGCATGAACACGGTCTCCACCCCCATCTGCACGCTCGGCGAACAGGCATTGCTGCGCCGTCTGCTTGATTGCCTGCCGAATGCTGCTCAACCCGACCTCATTCTCGGTCCGGGGGACGACTGCGCCGTAACGCGCCGGAATACCCAATGGGATACTCTGCTCAAAACAGATGTTGTGGTGGAGGGAGTCCATTTTACGGCGGACACCGCCCCCCAACTCATGGGTCGCAAAGCTCTGGCGCGGGTCCTTTCCGATGTAGCAGCCATGGGAGGCATCCCGGAACATGCCCTTATCACCCTGCTGGTACACCCGCAGCGCAGTGTGGAATTTGCGGAAGAACTTTATCGGGGGTTGTCTGACTTGGCAGCCCACTACGGCGTGTCCATCGTTGGCGGAGAAACCTCATCACTTCCGCAACCGGGGTTGATTATCAGTGTAGCCCTCACCGGCCGGGTGGAGCGCGGACAGGCTCTTTTGCGCCGTGGCGGAAAACCGGGCGACATCCTTTGCGTCTCCGGACCCTTGGGTGGTTCTTTTGCGAGCGGCCGCCATCTCACATTCTCCCCGCGCATCGAGTTGGGCAGAGCGCTCCAGTCAGCGCAGCCGCGCCCGCACGCCGTGATGGACCTTTCCGATGGACTGGCAGCGGACCTGCCGAGGCTGGCTGAAGCGAGCCATTGCGGCTACGACATCGATGAAGCGAAACTGCCGCTCCATGCGGGGTGCACGATTTCAGATGCGTTGAATGATGGCGAAGATTACGAGCTCCTCTGCGCCCTGGCGCCAGAAACGGCTCCTCAGGTATGCACGCAGTTCGGACTCATTCCCATCGGACGTTTGACGGAAAGAACGCAGGACAAGCTCTCCGGCGGTTGGCAACATTTCACCTCCTCCCCACACGCATGAATGCATCTCAAATTCGCACCGTGCTGGAGCAATACGGCGTCTCCCCCTCCAAAGCTCTCGGCCAAAATTTTTTAGTTGATGAGAACATCGCCAGGCGCATCGTGGAATTGCTTGAGGTCGAGCCGCAGGATTGCGTGGTGGAGGTGGGTCCAGGCGCAGGAGCTCTCACAGAGCATGTAGCGCCACTGTGCCGCAAACTCATCCTCGTGGAGTTCGATGCCCGCCTGGCCGAGTATCAGAAGACGCGTTGGGCAAACGCCCCGCATGTGGAGGTGCATCATGCCGATGCCGCCAAGTGGGATCCGCGTTGTCTATTCGCCGAACAACCGGTCAAATTGCTGGGCAATTTACCTTATTCTGCTGGCGGCGCTATTCTCGCTAATTTTTTGCACGGGGAAAGCCCCTGCAGTCGTGCGGTCATCATGCTGCAAAAAGAATTAGTGGAACGCATACTTACCCAACCGGGGGATGAGGCGTACGGCCTGCTGTCGCTGCGCATGCAAATGAATTGGGAAGGGCGACTCATGCGCATCGTGCCTCCCACGGCATTCCGTCCGCAGCCGAAAATTGACTCTGCCGTCATGCTTCTCACCCCGAGGGATGCACGAAGCCTGCCGGTGTACGACCGCCGACTCATGGATGAACTGATGCGGCGCTGTTTCGCCTGCCGACGCAAGCAAATGCACAAACAACTGCCCGCAGAGCCTCCGTGGTCGATCGTATCTGAGCAACTGGGCATTTCTCCAACCGCGCGAGCGGAAGAGTTGAGCCTGCTGCAATGGATTCACCTGACCCGCGCCTACGACACTAATCCCCTGGCCGCGCTACCCCAAAAAGATTCCGAACTTTTCGATGTGGCTGATGAGGATGACCACACCCTGCGACAAGCCACCCGAAGCGACGTGCATGAGCAGGGGCTCATCCACCGAGCTGTACATATCCTCGTGTTCAACAAGCGTGGGGACCTGCTGCTGCAAAAGCGATCCCTGCTCAAAGACCGTCACCCGGGCGTATGGGATTCTTCTGCAGCCGGACATTTGGACGCCGGGGAGGACTACGAGCACGCCGCACGCCGCGAGTTGGCCGAGGAGCTTGGCATCTCCTGTTCGATTCCCCTGCACCCTGTCGCAAAGCTCACCCCCTGCCCCTCCACAGGCATGGAACACGTCATGCTCTACACCACTCAATTTGATGGAAAGGTCCACTTTCCCGCAGCGGAAATATCTGCTGTCATTCCCTTTCCAATAAGCCTGGTGAAAGCGTGGCTGGCGCGACGTCCCCAGGATTTTGCAGACTCCTTTGCTACGTGCCTGGCGCGGGCTGAAGAAGCTAGAATTCTTCCGCAGCAGCGTCACCGGTGAGCTGGAGCAGTCTCCTGCTCAGCAGGCTTTTTCTCGACTGGCACAGATGCACCTCCCTTGCTCTTCTGCTCCTTTTTAGCCGATTCTGCCGACAGTCGCTTGTATTCACGCCGCAAAATTTCAGCCTCTGGCGATTGCGGGTTTGCATCCACCGCCTGCTGCAAATAGGGAAGAGCCTCCTTCAGCTTGTTCTCCTGAAGGTAGCTCACTACCATCACTTGGTAAAAATACTGGCGGATTACCGGGAGCCACGAATCATCTTTCAACAATTCCAGTACCCCTGCACGCAATCGCTGAACCGCCTCCTCGCGGCTCAGTTTGGCAACATCCCCCAACTTTTCAGTGAGTTTCTCATTGAAGAGTTTCGACTGCTCCTGAATCTGCTTGGTCTCGGCAATTCTCTTTCGGAATCCCGCCTTATCTTCCGGATCATTCTTAATGATGGTATCTATCAGTCCAGGATAGGCATCTCGACGCTCCTCCGGCAACACCTCTCGCGCCTGCATGAGCAGCTCCAACCGCTTATCCCCCTGCGCGGTTTCAGCCTCTGCCATCTTGGCTGAGAAATCCTTTTGCTTCTGCACAGCCTGGTTGAGTGTGGACACAACCTGCTTCAAATCGGTACTCGAGAAGGAAACAAAGGGGAAACCAGTGCCATCCGCAAGCGCCAATGTCGGATAGGCATGCACATGATAACGCATGACAATTTCTTGCAGCCGATCAGCCTCAGCAGGTTTGACTCCCTTGCCCCTTGGATCAGGTATGACGACCTCGACCAAGCGAAGCTGATTTTTTTTAACAAGGTCGGTAAACTCGGGCTTCTTGAGCACATTTCGGTGCAATTCGTCGCTCGGCTTGTTCCACCCTGGACCGTCCAACAACACGAGCATCAAGCCATGATCTTCCGCTGCCTTTTTCAGTTCTCCGGCATAATCCTCACTCCATTTGGGACCATCGGGACCACACCCGACCAACACCGTGGTCAGAACCAGCGCCAACAATTCGCAAATAGCATACTTCATATGCATATCTTAGTCTAAAGTCAATTGAGATGTCAACGATGTTCTCTAACCCATGCATTCATCTGAGACGCTGGCGAGCTTGTTGCTCGGCCAGAGCAGCCTTCTGCGCATCAATCATGCGTTCCATAAAGCTCTTGCGCTTGGGGCCCTTCTGCCTGGGCTGCTTACGTAGCTCCGGTTGGGGGAGGCGTCTGATAATCCACGTTTGGATGATAGAGATGATATTCGTGGTGGTCCAATAGAGAGCCAATGCGCTTGGATAGTAGTAGCAGAATGCGAAGAAGAAGAGCGGCATGAGTCGCATAACGCGTTGCTGCATGGGGTCTCCCCCTACCTGCGGAGTCATACGCATTTGCAACAGCATGGTGATAGCCATCACCACCGGCAGCACATTGATTGGCAAATTATACCCGAATATCGGCAGCGTGCACACGGTATCCATCTGCGAGAGATCATGAACCCAGCCAATGAAGGGAGCGCCACGGAACTCTGCTGCCGTCTGCAACACATAGAAGAAGGAGAAGAATATGGGGATTTGCAAAAACATGGGCAAGCATCCTCCCATGGGTGAAATACCGTATTCGCGGTACAGGTTCATCATCTCCAAGCTTGCTTTCTGCTGGTCATTGGAATATTTTTCGCGGATTTCCTTGACCTTAGGCTGCAACAGGCTCATGCTCTTCATGCTCATATAGCTCTTGCGGTAGAGCGGCCAGATGAGCAATCTCACCACAAAAGTCATCGCCACAATAGCCCAGCCCCAGTTGCCGAACCAGCCGTAGAAAACATTGATGAGCCAATTCATGGGATAGCTGATGACATGGAAAATCCCATAGTCCATGATGTGGTCAATTTTTGGGATTTCCTTGGTCATATCACTGAGCATAAGATTGAGTTTCGGCCCGGCAAAAATGGTGTAGGAGAGAGTTTGCACGCCACCAGCTGCGTCCGAAGTCGCCGCCGCCAGCGTGAATTCAGGAACACCTACCGCACTCTCCACTCCCTCGACCGTCTTACGCTCCTTACCAGGAAGAGTGATGTTAGTCAGGGGAGCAGCGTAGTAGGTGTTGACTCCCTTGGTCTCCTTGGGCTGCACTAAAGTGGCGTAGTACTGATTCATGACGCCCACCCATGCGATGGGGTCCTCCCCAATCTCCACCACGCGTTCTTTCGCACTGCCGAACCATGGGCGAAAACTACCCACGTTTTCCTTACGAAAAGCCTTATCCTCATTGCGAATATAGTAGGTAAACTGCGTCCACTCCGTGGGTGAAATTGGACCAGCACCGCCAGCATACACACCCCAATTTTTGGCACGGCGCGTCTTGTCGCCCATGTTCTGTATTTGCACAGTGAGCTGAAGACAGTACGCATTGCCCTCCACCATCTCCTCACCCACCTGTTGCGGCACGAGAGAGTACGTTTTCACAATGCGCAGGTCGTTGAGCCGTCCCTCCAACGTCACCTGTTTGTCGTTCGTTGCCCCTGGCACCACGTGATAATCCGTGCGGTCAAACACCGGGGCTTTCTCCGTGCTCAAGCTAAACATAAGTGTGCCAATGCCCTGCTGCGCCTGTGAGTTGAGTTTCACCGCATCCAGCAAGTCCTCCTTGGTGCTGTTGATGGCCATTCTCGCCATTTCCACACTGCGGATAGAGCCTCCGATGTTCTGAAATTCGAACTTGGCAAGCTCCTGGCCCTCTGCATTGCGGGAAGTCAGGGTGGCAACCACCTGATGCTCAGGTGCAGCTGAAGAAACCTGTGCCGGGGCGGGCGCTGTTTCCTGTGCCACCACCTCTGCAACCGGTTCTGCAGCGGGTAATGCGGCTGTATCTGCGGGGCTCGCCTGCTGAGCCGTCAGCGGCGCAGAAGGCGGGGGAGTCATGGGAGAATAATACCAGTTGATCCCGAGCAGGATTGCGCAAATTGTCACAACAAACCAACCTGTTTTGTCCATATTATTTTAGTGTGTTTTTTTGAGCTTTCGGAGGTACCGGGTCATACCCGCAGCCTCCCCATGGATTGCATCGCAGAATTCGCCATATCCCCAACGCTGCGCCCTTGAACGCTCCATGCACCTCCACTGCTTCAATGAAGTACGCTGAACAGCTGGGCTTAAACCGGCAGCCGGACATCGGCCCGCACACCGCGTGCAACGGCTTGCTCAGGCAACGCTGGTAAAATCTTACCGGTAGTATGAGAACCTTTTTCAGCATGTCTCCTCCTTCTTCTCGTGACGAGCTATCAGCTTCTTCATTTCCCTGCGCAACGCATCATAATCAGCTCCGGGCGCACTCTGCCGCACCACGACAACCACGTAGCACTCCCTCCTCAAGGCGTCCCCCTGCTCCCGCAGCAGTTCGCGCACCTGTCGGCGAAGCCTGTTGCGCACCACAGCATGCCCCACCCGCTTGGTTGCAATGATGCCGAAACGCGATAACTGAGGTCTCCCCTGCCGCGGCAAAGGCGCCGTACTCAGGATGAGATGGCGCCCTACGCTGGAACTGCCCTGTCTGCGCACATAGGCGAACTCTCCGGCCCGCTTCATGGTATGCTGGCGCCTCAGTTGCATCTCCGATGCTGGTGGAGGGGTGCTTGGCTTCCTCCCCGGCTTCCTGCAGGTCACCCCCGCATGCACCGGGGCATTATACGCCGTGTTGAACTGTGTGGCGTTTGTAGTGCACTTCTGCGCCCTTTGGCAGCAGGCGCTTGCGGCCTTTAGCGCGGCGACGTGCCAGCAAGGCGCGTCCGTTCTTGGAAGCCATGCGTGCACGGAACCCGAACTGGCGCTTGCGACAGCGTTTGGAAGGCTGGTATGTTCTCTTGCTCATAGTTTTTACGTGTTATAAGGATTCCCGCGCCCGGTGCGCGGGCGCATATTGTAACCTATTATCGTGATATGTCAAGCACAATTTTGCCGCCTCCCCTCTTCCGCATTGCCTCGCATTGCCTCAAAAATAAAGTCACCGAAGGGTCGTCAAAAACTGGAAAAGAGAATTTTGTGAAAGCTTGATGCCTCAAAAACAAAGGGTTAATATCAAACATATGCTACTTAAGATGAGTAAACAAGCAAGAATAGAGTTACTTTCTGTATGGAGAGAAAGATATGCCTCGCTGGTCGCTCGATACAAGAAAGCAAGGATCATCGACTACATCATGCAATCTGCTGGCTACAAAAGCCGAAAAAGCCCCAAACGCCGTACCAGCGTCTGCTAGCCACCCTCAACGTGGAATCAAAAAGATATAAAAAGCTCGTGGAGCAACACGCTCGATTCAACCCTATAGAACATGGTCGCAAAGCAGAGGAGGGATTGAGAAAACTCTATGGATACATGAGGCAAGTGAAAGGACAAAGAAGGAACCTAATTTTTGACTTAGTTACTGATCAAAACCTTGCAAATGTAACGCGCGGTCGGAGGATTGACAAATTGCAAGACAGATTAGCAAATTAGAGGAATTTGCAAGGGTGTTTCTTCA
>CANQBZ010000018.1 GCA_947589295.1 uncultured Akkermansia sp. | reverse complement strand
CCCACATTCAATGCCCCCGCGTTCCCATTCTGCCCGCCGTAGGTGAAGTTGCCCGTCACGGTCAAGTCTCCCGCCACGCTCAGCGCGCCGCCGTAGCTGCCTTGGCCTACGGTGAGGGCTCCCTCACTCGTTACCAAAGCTCCTTGTCCCTCTCCGGGCGTACCGGTCAGTTCTGTAATCGTGCTGCCAGCGGCCAGGGTCAGCGTACCAGCCGTCACGTCGGCTCGGTTCACGGTGGACACCGTCCGCACGCTCACGTTGCCGCCCGCCAGTTTCAGCGTGCCGGTTCCCGTGTACCCTCCCTCCGCATTCACTGTGACATTCTCTTCCACGCTCACCGTGGCATGGTTTGTGAAGGTGGAGTTCACTGTCACCGTGACAGAACCCTCCCCTCCCGCCTCCATCACGTACGTGGCGCTGCCGGAGATATTCAGGGTTCTCATCCTTGCGCCATTCACCACGGTCACGCTCACATTGCCGGCTTCGTTGCGTTGCAGGAAAATGTTTTTATTGTTTGCCCACGCCTCTGTCCCCGCCACGCCCTGCTCGGCGCTCCATTCGCCCTCTTCCGAAGCGCCCAGCACGACTTCCGCATCGCTCGCGTTCGCTCCCCAATACATGTTGTTGCTCCCAACCGCATCGTCCCATGTCAGCAACCCCGTACCATCCAACGCGAGTCCGTTGTAGTAGCTTTCTCCAACTTCTCTTTCACCCACCGTGAAAGCAAAGTTGTCCGCCCAGTCCTCCGGCAAACGACTCAGTCCATCGCCCGTGAAGAGCTGGTATTCCCCAGCGCTCCTTCCACCATTTCCTCCCAGCAGCGCCTCCGAGAGATCGATGGTCAGCTTGTTCCCTCCTCCGGGTAGTTGGATGCCCCCTCCCAGCGTGATCTGAGCGTTTTCCCCTCTCAACGCCAACGTGCTTCCCTCGCCCCAGTTCCACGCACCTCTGATACTCAGATTGCCGCTCTGCACCGTGAGTCTCGCCTGATTGCCCATCGTCAGGCTCTCGAGATTCCCGCTCAGCGTGTTCACGGTCAGTGCACGGTTGTTGCCAATCGTCACAGAAGAAGCGTCAGATCCGGAGGTCAAGGCTCCTATGCTGTCGGCTGCACCCGCTGTTTCCCGATCCGTCAGCTCCAACTCGCCTCCGTCCAGCGTGACCGTTCCGGGCGTCGCAAGCTGCTTGCTGATCTGCAGCGTCCCGCTCCCCACCGTCAGGGCGCTCCCGTTGTAAGTCCCGAGGGTGTAGGTTCCCCCCTCTGCTTGATACGTCAGCACGCTGCTCACTGCGCCGTCAAACCGACCGCTCGCTGCCGTCAGAATCAGGGTTCCATCCCCCGTGATGCTGCCGTAGCCCTCACTCACTCCCGCCAACGAAGTCACGGTCGCGGTGTGGTTGCTGCCTATCCTGAATGTCGCTCCCGCTCCTACCGTCAGAGCCCCCAGACTGCTCGCCTGCGCGGTTTCTGCATTCTTCAGCGTCAGGCTGCTCCCTTCGCCCTGGATGGTCACGCCGCTGGTAAGAACCGCCCCTCCCACTGACATCGTGCCGGAGCTCGTCGTGTTACCGATGGTGATTGCTCCCGTGGCGGCATTGTATTGACTACTATTCGCCAATCGTCCGTCAATCTCCAACACGCCTCCATCGCTCACAACCACGGTTCCTGTACCATTCGCCACATCGCCGTGAATCGTAACCGTACTTGCCGCACTGTCTCCTTCAGCTCCTACGGTGATCCCTGTCACGTATGCATAGTGACTGCTCCCAGTCTCAGTCCCGAGAGTCACTCGACCCCCATTGAGTACAGTCAATGACCCTGTAGAAGCGCCGTTGGCCTGCTGTAAATTCCCCGTCACCGTTAATGAGCCGCCGTCAACAGTAATACTGCTGCTGACGCCTCCCGCCTCCAAATTTCCGGTCACGACCATGGAAGCGTCCTCCACGATGATCGAGTGATTAGCGCCCGAAGCAACAGAGACGCCCTGTCCAAAAGTCAAGGTTCCGGAGCCCGACACTTTCCAATCGTGGTTGAAAGTGGCGGCGCCGGAGATGGTGAGACTACCGCCGCTGAGTTGGACACCGTAGCCAACGCCAGTTCCCAAGGCATCCGCACCGTACTTACCGGTGAAGTCTGTCCATGTCGAGTCGGCGCCCGGCGACCAGAGAACATAGACCGTACGGTCGCTGGCGCTTGCGTCGCGAGCAATGGGACCGGAACCGGTGATGCCGCCGCCAAAGGTGATGTCAGACGCCAGTGTCAGTGAACCGGCCAAGGCGATGTTACCACCCACCGTGATGGGCGTGCCAGCTCCCACGGTCAGGGCGGCTCCATCCGCCACCGTCAGATCGCCGGCCACCTCCAGCGAGCCTCCATCCTGCGCCGTGAAACTCCACTGCGTTCCATGCTTGACTGTCACCCCGCTTGCCCTCAACTCCCCGCTGAGCGTGATAGCCTCGCCTTCGGCATCATCAAATAATGCCGCCTCGTCATCCTCCCACGGCACGTGGTCCCCGGTTCCCCAGTTCGCATCTGTCGTCGACCACGTATCATTGGCGCCTCCTACATTCCACACGAGCGTACCGGCTAACTCAATCCTCAAGTATCCCTGGTCGTCCAGAACAAACTTCCAACCAGAATGACCGCTGAGAAGAGACGCATCCAGCGCCCCCACCACATCTGCCTTGAAATCAGTCAAGCTGTAGTCATCGACCCAACTGGTCGGCAAATCGAAGAGATGGTAGCTCCATGCGTTGAAATTATCATCGGTAAAACCACTCAGTCCACTTGCTTCCTCGGTGAGGGTCAGGGTGATGCCCTCAAACAAGTTGCCATTCACTGTGCCGCCCAGCTGGATTGCAGCGACCTCATCCGACGAAGCCATGGAGATGCTCAACGTAGCTTTGGCGTTCGCGTCACCTCCCACAGCCGTAAGCCCTCCATTCAGCGTCAGCGTGTGCTGCAGCTCCACCGTGTCGCCCTTCACCAGAGCCAGGCTGGCTCCGCTGTTTACCGTCACCGCTCCGGCCAACTGCGCACCGCCGCCCAGCGTCCAGCTCCCGCCGCTCACTGTCACCTGGGAAGCGCTATCCACCGTGCCCGCGAAAGCCTTGGCAGCGTCCGCCTCCGTACCGCTCAGGGTGAGGTTGCCCGAAATGCTGCCACTGCCGGTCACGCTCTTCAACGTTGTCTCCCCCGTACTTGATATCGTGATATTATCTCCCAGATCCACCACCACATTTGTTCCAGTATCACCGGACACCGAAAGCGTCGCTGTACCGTCTTCCGCCAAGAAATCTCCTGTCACATGCAAGGTGCCGCTACCGCTCAACGCCGCAATCAAAGTCCCGCCCGCCATATGCAGTGTTCCGGAATCCGTCACTGTCAGTCCCCCTACGGCATTGCCACCACTCGCCAAGCTCAATTCAGCTCCATGTTCCAGCGTCACGTTGCTCCCATCGCTCAGCACGCTCTCCAAGATCAAATGCCCCTGCGCCACCGTCAATGCACTGCCACTGAAGCTCCCCAAAGTGTACTCCCCTCCCGCCGCATCGTACGTGAAATTGCTGCCTACACTCCCCCCATAACTGCCGCTTGCCGCCGTGAGTTTCAAGGTGCCGGGGCCAGTGATGGAGCCGTATTGCCCCTCAACACCTGCTAGAGTCGAAGCGGTCAGGGTGACCCCCTCTTGCAGCTCCAGGGCGCCGTGCGCGCCAACAAGCAGGCCTCTTACCTGGCTCTCCCCCTCTGCAAGCACAAGCTTGCCTTGTTTGTCCTCTGCACTGCCACTCAATGTCACCGTTGCTCCGCCCGCCGTCAATTGCTCCACCTGAATTTTGCCTCCTTCATTCACCGTGATGGCCGCGCCGCCGTTCACGGAAAACTCTCCCTCCACCGACAACTCGCCACCGTGAACGCTCACTGTACCCACGCTACCTTCCAAACTCAGGTCTCCCTTGGACTCCAGCGTTCCACCCTCGTTCACCCTGAGAGACAAAGCATCGTAAGCATTCTTGATTTTATTCTCCAAGCTTCCCGAGAGTAGCAACTTGGCCACTTTGTACGCACCCTCCTCATCCGCCGCAATGCCGCCAATGACGATACTATTGGCCCACCCCGCCTGCCCTTGATTGCCATCATCTTTGTACCACCGACCTATCTCGAGAGTTCCTTCTTCCACGGTCAAACCGTATATAGACTCCGCAGCGCCAAACTTCTGGGCGCCCTCCCCCTTCTTGGTCAGATTGACGCCCCACCTCTTGTCATTGTCTCTTGTTGCATCCCGCTTTACTGTTCCGCTGAACTCGTACGACTTGCCGGCCGTGTCAATCGTCCACGTGCCTTGCATGTTGGCCGCCTGCGTTCCGGTGATTCCTGCGATAGTGACGGGATTGTTGCTGGTATCGGTATTGAGTCCGCCGTCTCCTGATTCAAGCTTGATCACGAGTCCCTTTATCACTGTACCACCCTGAATCTGTAACGTTCCCGCTCGCACAATAACACCTGGATTCGCACCAAGGTTCCCAAGTTCAACGGTTCCGGTGAGTTGCAATGTGCCAGAACCTGCCTTGGTGAGCGTCTGTCCTGCCAAGTTCAGAGCCCCAGAGATGGTTAACGTTCCCGCTTGCACGATAACACCTGAATTCGCACCAGGGTTCCCAAGTCCAACGGCTCCGGTGAGGGTCAATGTGCCAGAACCTGCCTTGGTGAGCGTCTGTCCTGCCAAATTCAGGGCCCCAGAGATGGTGAGAGTTTTCCCTGAATTCACATCTATCGTAGCTCCTGAGGTCGACTTCTCCAGAGAAACATCCCACGCTACGGTATTACTTCCCTCCGTACCACCTCCATACCCGTAACCCAGCGCATATTCATGGGTTTTTGTCTCTTTCTCCGCAACGCCGCTGTCGCCTGAACCGGACAAATAGAGCGTTTTCTTGGTACCATCATCCTTTGTCGCATTCGCGCTCAGCATGGTGCCATTCCAGTTAGTCAGCAAAAGACTTGCACCATCTTCAATCACAATCGAATCTTTGATCTTTGCCGCTACATTGGTTGCATCTGAGCCAGAACCCGTCTTGATAAACGTGTCCCCGCTCAACACGAGCGAGCTGATACCCGTACCATTTTGCAGAAGAGCGTACAACCCTTGCGATCCATTACTATTGCCATACGTGGTGGCAGCTGTCGTGTTGTTATTATCGTTCGCATTCTGGTTGCCGCCTATATCCACCAATTTGAGCGTACCCTCTCCCTGCACCTTGAAGGTGTTTGAGGAGGAGGAGGGCAGGTGCACGTAATTCTCGTATCCTTTCACCACAAACGTGCCGTCCTCCTCAACGGTGAAGGTCCCAGCCAAGTTGCGGCTCGTGTCGCCACCCATTTCCAAGAACAGCGTCGCCCCTCCCTTGATGACAGCATCTCCGCCAGTAAGGCTGCCGCTCTTGGCCAAGTGGAGTTCTGTAGCCTCACCATTGTTTCCTCCAATGGTGAGGGTTGTTCCCTCTTGCCAGACCACATCTCCCTCGCCGGAGAAAGTGACATTTGCGCCGGAATCGTCAGTTCCGATCGTCAGAGATCTTGTGACGATCAAATTCCCCCCCGAGAAAATCCACGTACCGTCCGTCACTTGCATGTTCCCCGGATCCACCGCACCGACAATCTCCACAGTGTGCGTGTCGTCATCGGTACTGGTGAAGGTGACGTTATCGCCATTTTCGAAAACGCCCACTCCGACTCCGCCTCCCAATGAGCTATCGTTCCATCCCTCGCCTCCCGACTGCCACGTCCCCTCTCCGTTCCCCCATGTCAGATCGTGCACCCCAGCCAGCGCACTGTTGTACGTGAGTACTCCTTGATCGTTCACACTGAGACCTCGAGCAGAATAGTCCTGCAACACCTGCTTCACAAATTCAGTAAGTTTGCCCTTTCCTTCCTCCGTCATGCCAGTTACATCGAACAACCAGTACGTCCAACCGTCCTCTTGGGTCTCCAGTCCGGTGAGGGTGAGTCTCAACCCACTGAGCTCCGAGAGCGCGGTCAAACCATCATCCGTCAGTTTCAACTGCCCGCCTTGGGCATTGCTCTCGCTCACTTGGATATCCAGCGTCCATTCTGCCGCTCCTTCCGACAGAGCCAGTGTCGTATCGTCCCCGACCTCCAGCACGCCGCCTGCATCGAGAGTCCAGGTTTGTCCGCGCGTGGCGGTCATGCCGCTCAACGCCTTCACAGTGCCGTTGATCACCGTCAACGATCCCGCCGACACCGTCCCTCCCAACTCCAATGTCCCCCCAGTGACGTTCACAGCATCCGTCACCGTCAACCCGCCGTTGGCCGTAAGTTTGCTTCCGTTGCCAGCCAACGCAAGGTGATGCGCCGTCAACAGTCCCTCCACCGCCAGCGTGCCCGTGTTGCCATCCCCTTCACCACCTAGGGCAAGCCCGCTCAGACAAACACTATCCCCCACCGTTAGTGTACCGCTGATGTCACCTGTGGCGCCCCAGCCCACCTGCATACCGTATTCTAAGGTATAATTGCCGGATGAAACTTCTGTGCGCGATCCTCCATACACCATGAGATTTCCATTCACCGTCAACTTGGAAACCTGCCCACCGTCGGACCCCATCACTGTCAGTCCGTTGGCATAACTAGTCTGACTCCCTCCCTCCGTGCCAAGCGTCAGGCTGCCAATAGAACCTTTCCCCTCACTGTGGCCTCCTACTGTCACCTGCCCCACTCCGTATGTATATTGATTACCTGAATTGGCTCTCTTGTTGCCATACAGACGACCTTTGACCGTCACCTCTCCCCCATCCTTCACCGTCAGGTTCCCCCATGAATTCATCTGGAGATTTCCAATGACGGATAAAGAACTCCCGGCGCCGGTCACCTCCAGGCTGTAATAATTCATGGACAAATCTTTCGCACCCTTTTCTCCGATGCTCAGAGTACCACCACCGCTCACGGTTACGCCAGCGGTACTGATATCCGAAGCACTTGTGCCTGCTACTGACAACCTTCCGGCAAACTCCAACACGCCGCCGCTCACCGTGAGTTTCTTCACTTGGCTGTCTCCGGCCCCAGTCACCTTCTGCGTGCCCGTACCCCTCTTGATGAGGGCGCCGGTCATGTTAATCGTTCCGGAGAAGCTTCGACCATCGGCATGAGCCGTCTCCGTATCGTAGTTCAGGGTGAGCGTACCACCACCCGTGACTTGGGCAGCTGTCACACTCTCCCCCAAGACATTCGCATCTTCCAAATAGTGGAAGGTGGCGTTTTGATTCACTTGGAGCGTTGAATTTCCTTGCAACTGCATTCCCACATTGGCAAAAGTACTGCCAGCATCCGTATCCATGTACAGTTTGGCTCCATCGTTCAGGAGGAAAATGCCGGTACCCGCCTCTCCTTCTTCCACCCCATACCCAGCGGTAAATCGGAATTTTCCCCCACTCACTCCGACGGCAAAGGTCAGCGTGTGTCCATTGAGCGATAGTTTCACCGGCGTGTTACCGGCGCCCGCTCCTCCATCGAAAGAGAAATAGTCTTCGCCCCCGGTACCGTGAACATCAGTATGGAGAGTTGCATCGTTGGTCAGACTCACGTTCCACTTCACCCATACGTTCGTCGAGCCGTTTGTCAGCGCGCCAGAACTGCCTGTCGCTCCACTGCCTGCCAGTTCGATGGTGCCAACTTTTGAGTAGTTGCCTTGCTTTGAAGAGTTATCAAACACGTTGGCGCTCAATTGCAGAGTTGCACCTTCCTTCACGGTGAGCGTTTGAATGAGACTCAGTCCTTTGCCGATGCCGTTGTTATTCAGATCTAGCGTCGTACCGCTCGCCACCTCAAACCGGCCGATGCCCGGGTGGGTGGCATCGCGCTGGATATTGGCATCGCCCGCAGCGAAGAGGGCAGCAAAGAGATTGTTGTTATTATTGACAGTCACGGTATCACCGTCAATATCACTCGCATCCAGCACCACGGCGCCATCCCCGGAGAGTGCGGTCCTGGTCCAGTTGCTTGCCGTGCCGTCCGTGATGGTGATGGTGCCGTTACTACCCACGGTCATGCTGCCCAGACTCTTTGTGCCGGTCACCGTACTCTCAAGCTTGAGAGAGCCGGTTATCTCGCCGCCGACTACGCTGAACAAACTCAAACCGCTGAAGCTTGCCGACGAACCAGCATCCACATACAAGTTCCCGGATGCTGCGATGGATGCTGAGTTCTGCCCGGTGAAGGTGTACGTGCTGTTGCCTGTCACGTGGATATCTCCGGGCGTTAAGGCGCCGGAAACTGTCACGTTCTTCGCAGTTGCGGTGTTGTCGAATGTAACGGAATCGTGCTCTCCGAAGGTCTGCCCCGTTTGCCCTCCCGCCTGCCAGTTGGCTGCAGACGTGTCCCACACATGGCTTGTGTCACTGCCGGTCCATGTGAGGTCGCGGCTTGCAGCGTAGAGAGCATAGCGCACCGTGCCTTGCTCATCCACAGTCAGGCTGGCTCCTTCACCCGGATTAAGAAGCCCCTTCAGGAAAGACTCCGCGACGGTATGTGACCACGTACCGCTCAGTTCGTCCACGTCGAAGAGCTGGTACTCCCAGTTGGCTCCAATATGTGCACCCGTGATGCTGAAATTGATCTGGTCGTTCAAATCCAGCAACGCATTCATGACGGTGTCCGTGAGCCGCAGTTTGCCGCCTTCCGTGGCGCTCGCCACATCGATCGTCAGTGTCAGTGTCTTTCCCGCACCTATGGTCAGAGTCCCCTCCGTCATCTCGAGAACCGCGCTGCCGCTCAGCGAGATCGCCAGGCTCTCCGCCACGTTCGCCGTACCCAGCTTCAGTGTGCCGCCGCTTGCCGTCACCCCATTCGCTACGTTCAATGCCCCGCCCAGCGTCAGGCTTCCCTGCGACAGAGCCACAGAAGAGGCTGTTAGTCCTCCGCTCAGCGTGGCGGAGCCGCCTTTATCTATCGTGATGGCGGCGGTTCCTGCCACGGAAAACAGCCCATCCACCACCAAATTGCCGCCATGAACGCTCACCGCACCCACAGAAGTCCCGCTCAGCCCAGAGTTTTCTAAGCTCAAGTCGCCCTTGGACTCCAGCGTTCCGCCTTTGTTCACCGTGAGAGACAGAGCACCGCCAGCGGACTTAATTTTATTTGCCCCTGAAGTTCCCGAGAGCAGCAACGTGGCCGCTTTATACGTGCCCCCATCACCATCCGTCTCAACGCGGCCGATAACGATAGTACTGGCCCACCCCGCTCCTTCCCCTATGTGCCACCGACCTATCTCAACAGTCCCCTCTTCCACGATCAGGCTGTATATAGACTCCGCAGCGCCAAACTTCTGCGTTCCCGCTCCTTTCTTGGTCAGATTGACGCCCCACCGCGCCTCGTTACCTCCAACATTCCTCTTCACTGTTTCGCTGAACTCGTACGTCTGCCCAGCGGTGTCAATCGTCCACGTGCCTTGTATGTTGGCCGCCTGCGTTCCGGTGATTCCTGCGATGGTGACACGATCGCCACTGCCGTCTGTAGTGTTGATTCCAGCGTTTGCATTATCAAGGTTAATCGCCACGCCGGAAGCGTCTATCCCCTTCGCCAAATTGAGCGTGCCCCCACTCACGACAATCATGCCGGAACCGCTGACCGTCCCACTCAACGTCAGGCTGGAACCTCCGGTCTTGGTCAACGTCTTGCCACCCAAGGTCAAGCCTCCCGAAAGAGTGAGATTGTTGTCCGTTTGGATTGTGGCGCCATCTGTGCTCTTTGCCAATGACACGTCCCAAGCAATGCTATGGTTTATACTCTGGGAACGCAAGGCAGCTGCGTGGTTCTCTCCACCGTCCCCACACAGGTAGAGGGTGCGAATATGCTCGTCCTTTTCGCGATCGCCGAGGGGGTTATCCACCCGGTATAACCACAAGCTCGCACCATCTTCCACCACCACGGAATCCGTCACCTTGCCAAACACGGAACCCGCATCAGAATTGCACGTAGCCATGACGCTGTTGCCGCGCAAAACAATGCTGCCGATCCCCGTGCTGCCACTGAGCATGCCGTAGAGCCCTTTCGTGCCGTCGTTCTCTCTGCTCCCGGCAGTATAAGCTCCGGTTGTTGAGAAAGAGCCTCCCAAATCCCGTAACACAATGCTTCCCGGCCCGGACACAGCGCCCCAGTCGGTCGTATAATTGCAGAAAGTATCATGATTCGCCGTGACAAACTCGCCTGCGGCTTCCACGGTCACGTTCCCTAAATTCACATTTCCGGTCTTATCAAGCGTCATGCTCGACTGTCGTTTCACTGTCACACCACTGTTAAACGCAAGGGCCCCCGTGCCGGAGAAAGTGACATTTGCGCCGGAGTCGTTAGTTCCGATCGTCAGAGAACCTGTGACGCTCAAGTCCCCTCCGGAGAAAGTCCACGTGCCGTCTGTCACTTGCATGTTCCCCGGATCCACCGCGCCTACAATCCCCACAGTATGCATGTCGTCATCGGTACTGGTGAAGGTGACGTTGTCGCCGTTTTCGAAAACGCCATCTCCGCCTCCCAAGGAGCTATCGTTCCATCCCCCGCCTCCCGACTGCCACGGCCCCTCTCCATTCCCCCATGTCAGATCGTGCACCCCAGCCAGTGCACTGTTGTACGTGAGTAGTCCTTGATCGTTCACACTGAGACCGCGAGCAGAATAGTCCTGCAACACCTCCCTCACAAATTGGGTGAGCATACTCCCCTTATCCCCGCCTGACATGGCAGACACATCAAACAACTGGTACGTCCAATTTCCCTCCTGTTCCGTCAGACCGGTCAGGGTGAGTTTCAACCCACTGAGCTCCGAGAGCACGGTCAAACCATCATTCGTCAGTTTCAACTGCCCGCCTTGGGCATTGCTCTCGCTCACTTGGATATCCAGCGTCCATTCTGCCGCTCCTTCCGACAGAGCCAGTGTCGTATCGTCCCCGACCTCCAGCACGCCGCCTGCATCGAGAGTCCAGGTTTGTCCGCGCGTGGCGGTCATGCCGCTCAACGCCTTCACAGTGCCGTTGATCACCGTCAACGATCCCGCCGACACCGTCCCTCCCAACTCCAATGTCCCCCCAGTGACGTTCACAGCATCCGTCACCGTCAACCCGCCGTTGGCCGTAAGTTTGCTTCCGTTGCCAGCCAACGCAAGATGATGCGCCGTCAACAGACCTCCCACCGTCAGCGTGCCCGTGTTGCCCTCCTCCGCACCACCTAGGGCAAGTCCGCTTTCAAAGCCCTTGCCCACCGTCAGCGCACCGCTGATAGTACCCGTGGCCCCCCAAATCACCTGCATGCCATATTCCAGTGTATGATTGCCACTTGAGACTTCCCGACTCGAATATCCATACACATCAACGTTTCCATACACCGTCAGGCTGGAAGTCTGTCCTTCTACCGCTCCTGCCACCGTCAACCCGCCAACGCGTTGTGTCTGTGGCGTGCCTTCTCCCTCCTTACCGAGTGTTAAAGCACCGATGGAGTTTGTCTCACTGTGTCCGCCTACCGTCACCTGTCCAGTTTGACCCTGACCAACGAGAGCGGCGCCACTGCCACTCTTGTTTCCTCCCAATGCTCCCTGCACAGTCGCGCTACCTCCCCCCGTCACCGTGAAATCTGTCCAATTATTTAACGTAAGATTACCGGTGACAAATAAAGTACTTCCCGTACCAGTCACTTGCACGCTTCTGTTTGTCAGCAAATTTTTCGAAGCTGTGTCATTCCCTACCTTCAAAGTTCCCCCATTATTCACCGTTACGCCATAAGTATCAGCAGCATTGGATTCAGTCAAGTTCCCGGCAAACTCCAACACGCCGCCGCTCACCGTAAGTTCCTTCAAGTTACTGTCTCCAGTTCCGTTCACCTTCTGCGTGCCCGCCCCACTCTTCTCAAGCAAAAGGGAGTAGTTTGATTGGATAGCTCCCTCAAACTCTTGTTCTCCACTGCCAACATTCAGCACCAACTTGCCGTTGCCGGAGAAGGCGCCACCGCTGCCGGAGAGCCCTGCGAAGGTGTAGACATCTGTCGCCGTCGTGCCGACATTCAAAGCGCCTCCGTTCATGGTGAGGAGACCGCCTGTCTGTCCATTCTCATAACCCAAGGTCAACGTGCCACCGTCGCTCACCATGATGTGCGGCGTGGCGTTTCCAACGTTGAAGCCCGTTCCCAGGGTGAGGGCGCCGCCCTGCACCTGCAGTGTGCCGGAGCCGGAGAGCGTGCCCGTGAATGATTGATCAGCGCTGCCATTCGAAAGCGTGAGAGTCTTGCCGTCTGCAATCGTTACAGAGCCGCTGCCATACAGCGCGCCGATGGCGGCGCTTTCATTTACATCCAAGGCCCCGGAAACAGCAGTTTCGCCCACGATGGAGCCGCAGAGGTTGATGTCAATGTTCTGCAGGGCAGTGGCGTTCTGCGTATAGGCCAAGGTGATACTCCCGTTTTCAACGTTGATAACGCCGCTCTCTCCACTAGCAGAGAACGCGCCATTCAAAAGCAAATTCCCATAGCCCACCTTCGCGAGCGTATGCCTTGCAAAGTCAATGCTGCCCTGCATCTCAACGTAAATCTTACCGGTATCGGCGTTGTTGTTCCCCACGCCCAGACTCGCATTGGCATCCAGGACGACGTTGAGGCTGCAGATGGCATGGCGATCACCATGGGAAGTCCAGGAGCTGTAATTATACAAGCCCAAGGCGGCATAGGAAGCCGTCGTGGATGGATGATCTATCTCTCCCTGGCGTTTTTGCCTGCCATCACCCGCTATATGCACGGTAATGGTAGTGCCAGAGGGATTCATCACATCGGCTCCAAAGGCCAAAGCAGCGCCGTTCTCGACAACGTATTCCCTTGCACGTGTATAATTGCTGTCGTTGCTACTCCCTATTACCAGGGCAGTTCCGTCACACAGAACCAAATGCGCCAAATTTCCATCACTGATGAGTTTGAAATTCGTACCTCCCAGTCCACCCAAGGCAGTTCCGACAGCTAATTTCAGCGTTCCGTTCCCGTGAGCCCAAAAATTCGTCAGACTGCCGAAATCTCTAAGTTCTACCACGCCGCCTTCGTCAATCTGAATACCGTTTGTGCTTGGGCCGAAGTTTTTGTTGCCCGAGTTTGCCACAATCAAGGTAGCGCCGGAGCGGACGGTTGTGCCAGCCTGCTGTTGGAATCCGTAGCTTCCCTCAGCGTACGTCAACACGGTGCCATTTCCCTCGATCACGACAACGCCGCCCACAGCGGAGCCAAACCCATCCGTTCCCCCGCCCAGAGTGACCTTGGCGCCGCCCGACAGCGTCATCCCGGAATTCAACCGGAAAGCGCCGCCATTTGCAATCGTAATCTCACTGCCACCCTGCACTTCAAGACTGTTCAGCGTCAGCGCGCCTGATCCGGTGTACCGGAAGATCGTTTTGTCCGTGCCATTCCCAATTGCCAGTCCATAGGCTACATTCGATCCGAAGCTCAGGCTCGCAGAATTGGTGAATTCGACCGTACCGGCTCCGCTTACAGAAAATATCTCACCCTCAAGCTTGGCCTGCGTGCCGTCAAAGGTCACTTTCGACTCGCCGCTGCCACCTTCCCCATTCGCAAAGGTTATCTCCCCGAGCGTTACTGCCAAGTTCCCACCGAAGCTGACCTGCGTGCCGAGTTGAGTGAGGTGCAGCCCGCCGTGCAGCAGAACCGTGTCCTGTGTCGCATCACTCCCTCTGAAGCTCCACGCCGTCCCACCGGAAACGTTCATCGACCCGACAAGGATGTAACCATCAACGGTAATGGCGCCCTCTCCCTGTCCCCCGATGAAAAAGGCGTGATCGTAAGAGGCGAAGCCAACATAATCATCGCCTACCTTCCAAGGTTTATTGCTCTGGTAATCTGGATTCGTTGCGTTTGACCACGTACCTCCTCCCTCGGAGCCGCTCCATGTAAGGTTTCTGGGATTGGCTATGGTGTAAGAAACCTTTCCAGTACTCTGATCAACCACGATATTGTGTTCAAGCCCAGCGTAGTCTACTCCCAGAAGAGCGGTCAGCATGGAAAGCGCAGTCTCTGCTGTCCATCCATCTGCACTGGTGTCAAAGAGCAAGCACTCCCAACTTTGCGTTGGCGAAAAATCGCCCAGCGTCAGCCTCACGTTCTCACCCATCGTCGCTAAGGCACCCATCGCAGCGCCCGAAAGGCTCAACTTTCCGCACCCTTCACTGATATCCGTGACAATTTTCAAATTCAGATACCCACTGCTCGCCACCTGCAGCGAAGCTCCTGTCGCCGTCATCTCCAGCTTCGAGCCTGCCCCGATCGTCCACGTCTGCTCGCCGTTTACCGTCACAGAGCTGCCCAGCACGAGCTTACTGTCCGTGCCGCTCACAGAAATACCCTCCGTAATCGTCAGCGCCCCAGTGAGCATTGCCGTGCCGCCACTGGTCACGCTGAGCAAGGTGGCGTTCAACCCATTCATTGCAGTCATTGAACTCCCTGCATACTGAACGGTGATGTGCTCCGCATTCACCATCATATCCGCCTTGAGAGTACCCTTGCTGTCCATCGCCCCCACATTGATATTGCCTGTCTTGTCGTTGTAGTTATACGTATTAGCAATTTGCCCGCCAATGGTCAACTGCCCCCCATTATCCACGGTGATAGCCGCATTGCCACCATTGAGCTGCACCACCAAGCTGCCCGCAATATTGACCTCCCCCCCATGGACCGCAAGGCTGTGCACCCACGCATCGTTGAGAGAGCTCTGCCCAGCGGTTTGACCTTCACCCTTATGCTCTTCTCCCACTTTCAGTGTACCACCATTTACAACGATGGCGCCAGTATAACCTGAGGTTGAGGTCCCTTTAAGAGCTTCTCCTACGCTCACCTCTCCACCGACAGTGATGGCGACAGCACTAGCCAATTCCCCACTTAGCTCGATCGTACCGCCCTGTCCAACGGTAATGGCTGAACCGGCGCCATTGTAATTGCTAGCTGTCCAATTTTTCGCGATCAGATGGGCCCCGCTCTCGTTTCCGTCATCGTTCCCTACCTTGACAACTCCGCATGTTTCCAAAGTTTCGACAGTCGTCTCCAGAGTACCACCTGTCACGGCAAGACTGAATACATGGAACAGCTTTGTTCCATCTTTTATGCCAGCAATCTCCTGCGTGCCCGTTCCTTTCTTCTCGAGCGACATGTAGTAGGTGCTACTAGGGCCTATCAAGTTCACCTCTGCCTTTAGTTTTTCGCTTCCGTTGTAATCAATGACCAGTGTGGTGAATACACCGGATGGCGCCCCAATAAGTCCTGTGCCGCTGCCTGTCAACCCGCCGACGATGTAGCGAGTGCCGCCGTTGGTAGACGTTCCCGTGACACCCACCGCATTGAGGAATTCCAGAGATCCTGCTCTCACATTGAGGATTACTCCGCCCAAATCCACCTCTCTGTTGCCGTTCCCGGCAATCTGCAACTGCAATTTCCCCTGAGAAACCGCCAAATGACTACCGGAGAAAGATCCCGTGAGGATGTACGTTGAGTTCGATGCTGTACCCGCGAACTCAAAATCCGACCCAATGCTCCCTGCATAACTCCCCGATGCCGCCGTGAGCTTCAACGTGCCCTGACCGGTGATCGTACCATACGCACCCCCACTATTCCCGGCAAGACCGCCCACGGTCAGAATGCTATCTTCGCCAATAACAACCCCTGCGCCACTGCCCAAAGTCAACGTGCCCGTTACATCGAAAGTTCCCGCGCCTTGGAAAGTTACATTCCCACTGCTGATTACAATACTCCCGGCAGAAAGAGAAAGCGTGTTACCCTCCGCACTGCCGAAAGTGACATCCCCTGCGCGGAAGGTAAGAGCGCCGGTGATGGTGAGCGTCTGTCCCGTACTTCCGGCTTTGAAGACGTACTTGGTGGTATCGTCCGAGGCACCACCCACACTCAGGGAACCCATGGACACCTCGTTACCTTGACCATCGACTGTCACCGTATTCGTGTCACCCTCGCCAGGTTGTCCCAGCAGGATAACGTCCCGCCCCTGGACAGACGTAGCTTCAGAGGTCTCCCAACCATCATTATCGCTGCTCGCGCTGGTGGAAGTACCCAAAGTAATTGTTCCCGCAGTACCGGACCACGTCAAGGCGTCCCCGGTGGCAAGGGGCATTACACCCTCCGTGGCAGCAAGCACCAGGATATCCTCCTCGCTGTTGGCGGCGAGGGGGTCTTGTTCTTCTTCATCTTCACTCTCCGTCCCCAGCGCGAGCTCGTCACCTGAGGGAGCTGCCAGCGGGGGCTCTTCGTCCGCCTGGGCAGGGGTCGCCGTGCTCCACAGCAGGGAGAAGGCGCCCAAGAGAGCCGTCCCGGATGCCACGGTCGCCGCAGCGCGCGGCGTCCGGCGAAGGGTTGCAAGGCAGGCCAACAGAGCCTTGCGGAGACCGGTAGGTAAATGGAGTTTCATGATGCTGATGATGAAAATTGGAGTCGCGGGGGCACGCGCTGCACGCGCGTGAAGTCTCCCACGGGATATTCAGCGTACCTCTTTTCAAAGGAGATGTCCAGCATCTTTTTCAACGGAATCTTTTTTTCTTGACAGGGCGCGAGAAAACAGATTCATTGTTTACCTTATTTATTATGAACATATTAAATGAGATGAAACACGGAAATCTCTTTTCAAAAGAGATTGTCAACGACCGCCCGCAAATGCCCGAAAATCAAGTATGACACAAAAAAATCGTCCCGACGCCTACTCCAAAAAATAAGGAGGGTGATCATGTGAAAAATGTTTGTAGTCAACTTATTGCATGAAAACTGTGTTGTGTATCTCTTTTGAAAAGAGATAACCACTGTTTTTTGGGGCGCTTTCAGGGAGGAGGTCCGGGCAAACGTATTTGGAAGAAAGTTCATCAGCAGAGGAAATGCTCTTGTTGACTGATATCACCGTGGATACGCATCAAAAATCATGGCAACAAGCGGTCATCATGATAATGGCGCTCAAGCACCCTTCTGCATGCGTTTATGATGCAAAAAAACATCATAATATTCACATTATCAATAAATCATCAATCTTAAACAGCAATCGCATCTTCTCATGCGGTTGGGCCGTTGCGCCGGGCAACACGTTTGACAGCACACGCCACATGCGCTACAATGCCACTATGCAGGGTAAATTCTTTCGTATTGGCACACGCAGCAGTGAGTTGGCTGTTCGGCAAACTCGGATGGTGGAGCAGGCCTTACGCGCGTCACATCCAGATATGCAGACGCAGATTGTTCCCATCCACACCGCAGGCGATGATCGAACAGATATTCCTCTCTGTGAGGTCAACAAAGCTACGGGCACGGCGGATAGGGGGGTATTCGTCGCTGCAATTGAGGAGGCATTGGCACGCGGAGAAATCGATTGCGCAGTACACAGCTGCAAGGATATGCCCGGCGTGATAGACGAGCGTATGCAGATTGTCGCTGTGCTGCCTCGTGAGGTCATCAACGACACACTTATCATCCGCCGCGGGGCGAACATGAACGCCCCGGTCATCGGTACCTCCAGCGTGCGACGGAGAGCGTTGGTGCAGGCGTACTGGAGTGGGCGTGCACACGCGGTGCAGCTACGTGGGAATGTGACGACCCGCCTGCGCAAACTTGCAGAGAGCGAGCAGATGGATGCCATCATTCTTGCCCGCGCAGGATTGAACCGCTTAGGTGAGTCGCAGAGCATTGTGCCGAACACCGTAACGTTGGTAGATTTGGACTGCGACAGTTTTATGCCTGCCCTTTGCCAAGGGGCCATCGCGGTGGAGGTTCGGCGCAGTGATGCAGCAACGTATGAACTCGTACGCAGCATCAATCACGAATCGAGCGAGTTGACCGTCCGTGCCGAGCGCGCTTTCTTGGCAGCGTTGCACGCAGACTGCTCCGTACCAGTCGGAGGCTATGCGAAAATTCAGGGTCCGGTGCTCGAACTGCGCGTGCTGTATTTCTGCCCGGATGGCGTTGCCCTGCGCCACATCCAGCGGGGCCCCGTAACTGACCCGGAATCCATCGGTTGCGCGGCAGCGAATGCGCTCCGTGCTCTCATGTGAATCCGCGTTTGAGGCACATCCCCCTTCGTCCTGACACGGAGCAAGTTGACCGTGGGTGATTCAGCGTCCCTTGGGGAGGCGAACATCACGGATGGGGAAGGGGATGGAGATGTTTTCCTCGACAAAAGCATGCAAAAGAGCGGTAGCGAAAGCGTAGCGCACAGCGTGGTATTCCTGGGTTTGGCACCAGGCGCCGATATGCAGGTTGAGCGAGGAATCGCCAAAACAGGAGAACTGGATGGTGGTGCTGTGCTTGTCGTCCACGAATAATCCCGGTTGTTCCGTAACCACACGCTCGATCACTTGTCGCACATGCGCCAAATCTGAGGAATAATCCACGCCCACATCCAAATCACAACGGCGGATTTTGTCATTTGTCATGTTGACCACCGGATTTTTGATGAGCGTTTCGCATGGAATACGGATGAGCGAGTGATCCGGCTGGCGCAGGTAGATGGAAAGAAGGTTGATGCTTTCCACCGTGCCTTCCAGGGTATCCACCCGGACGTAATCGCCGATTTTGAAACTGCTTTCCGAGATGAGGAAAAAGCCGCTGATAAGGTTGCTGAGGGCTGTTTGGGAGGCAAAGCCAATCGCAATACCAGCAACGCCCGCCGCACCCAGTATGCTCACCAAATCCACGCCGACTGCCCGTAGAGCCTGCACCAATGCCAGAACCCAAATGATGGAGTTGATGAGCTTCGCCAGAAAACGCACAGCCGGGTGTGTGTGCTTGCGTGTGCGCATGTAGCGCAAAAACACGTGTTTCACAACACGTGTGATGACAAATGCAATGAGCAGGTACACTGCAAAAGACACCCAACCGCCACTCAGCAGCTTGTGCCAGAGCGTCAGCAACTCATTCGTCCACCCAGTCGCCATGCTTTCTCTCATCAGTGAAGCAGTTTAGGGATTGCATGCGTGAAACTCCTGCAAAGTACACACGCTGGTGACTTTGTGCATGTTGTGCAAAATTGCGGCGGCGCAAGCTTTGGCGGAGGAGAGGTCCGTACAATAGGAGATATTGTTGTTCACAGCTGCGGCGCGGATCGCCACTTCGTCCTCGCGCGCATCATGGGAGCCCGGGGTGTTGACGACGAAAACGATGTCGCCGTTCTTGATGCGATCGACGATGTTGGGACGGTATCCCTCCAGCACTTTGTAAGCTCGCGTGCAGGTAATGCCGTGTTTAAGCAGATGGTCCATCGTCCCCTTGGTAGCACAGATGGAAAAGCCTGCTTTGGCGATATCCTGCGCAATGGGGATCACAGCTTCTTTATCACGGTCATTGACGGAAATGAACACGAGGCCCGAGCTTGGCAGCGGATTGAAAGCTGAAATCTGGCTCTTCATGTAAGCAATCTCCGGGTCGCGGTCAATGCCCATGACTTCACCTGTGGAGTGCATCTCCGGTCCGAGAACGACGTCAATGCCCGGGAAGCGGTTCCACGGGAATACAGCCTCTTTCACTGTGTAGTACGAAGGCACCACCTCCTTGGTGAAGTTCAGTTCTGCCAGTGTCATGCCGCTCATCACTTTGGCTGCGAGTTTAGCCAACGGCACGCCGATCGATTTGGAGACAAAGGGGATGGTACGCGAGGCTCGCGGGTTCACTTCAATGACGTAGAGCTGCTCATCCTTGATGGCAAATTGGCAGTTCATGAGCCCCTTCACATTGAGCCGGGCAGCCAATTCCTTGGCGGCGCGCATCATTTCCTTGTGCATGGCGGGGGAAACCTTGTTGGGCGGAATCATGCAAGCAGAGTCGCCGGAGTGAATGCCGGCAGGTTCTACGTGTTGCATGATAGCTCCCACGACGCTCGTTGTGCCATCGGCGATCACATCCACATCAATCTCCATGGCGTGTTGCAAGAAGCGATCCACCAGCACCGGGCGTTCCGGTGAGGCATCCACCGCCTCGCGCATGTAGGTGCGCAGCTCGTTCTCATCATACACAATCATCATGGCGCGTCCGCCCAGCACAAAAGAGGGACGTACCAGAACGGGAAAGCCAATGCGGTGCGCCACCTGCACAGCTTCTTCTTCATTCGTGGCGGTGCCGGCCTCTGCCTGTTTCAGACCAATTTCATCCAAAAGGGCAGAGAAGTATTTACGATCTTCAGCCAGCTCAATACTGCGCGGGCTGGTGCCAATGATGGGCACACCGCGTTCCTGCAGAGCAGCAGCGAGATTCAGCGGAGTCTGTCCGCCAAATTGTACGATCACACCATCCGGATTCTCCTGGTCGCAGATGTTGAGTACATCCTCCAAAGTCAGCGGTTCGAAGTAGAGTTTATCAGACGTATCGTAGTCAGTGGAAACCGTCTCGGGGTTGGAGTTCACCATGATGGTTTCGTAACCGAGTTCCTTCAGAGCAAAAGAAGCATGAACGCAGCAATAATCAAACTCAATACCTTGACCGATTCGATTGGGTCCGCCCCCCAAGATGACAATTTTCTTCTTGTCATTCGGGCGCGCTTCATTTTCATCTCCGTACGTGGAGTAGTAGTACGGCGTGTAAGCCTCAAACTCGGCGGCACAGGTATCCACCAAACGGTAAGTCGGGATAATCCCCTTCGCCTTTCGTTCAGCCCGTATATCGTCCTCCGTGCAACCACGGGCAAGTGCAATTTGGCGGTCAGAAAAGCCCATCTTTTTAGCCTCTCGCAAGTCGAGCTGCTTGAGCTTCATACCAGCTTCCGCGAGCTGGTGCAGCTGGTCGAGGAACCACGGATCAATTTGAGTCAGGTCATGGACTTCATCAATAGAAAAGCCATGGGTAAAGGCGGTTTGAAGCCAGAAGATTCGCTCGGCGTGAGGTATGGCAAGTTTTGCGGCGATTTCATCGTGGGTCGGATTCTGTGGGCATTTCGTATCAAACCCAAATCCCCAACGCCCGGTTTCCAGAGAACGCAGAGCCTTTTGCAGAGATTCTTTGAAAGTGCGACCGATGCTCATGACTTCGCCCACGCTCTTCATGGACGTTGTGAGTCGCTCATCCGCCTTCTTGAATTTTTCAAAGGTAAAGCGTGGAACCTTGGTGACCACGTAATCAATGGAGGGTTCAAAAGAAGCGGGTGTTTCGCGGGTGATGTCGTTTTTGAGTTCGTCCAGCGTGTACCCCACGGCGAGCTTAGCAGCGAGTTTGGCGATGGGAAACCCTGTGGCTTTGGAGGCTAAAGCAGAGGAGCGGCTCACACGCGGGTTCATCTCGATGATAATCATGCGCCCCGTCTTGGGATCCATGGCGAATTGGATGTTACTGCCACCGGTCTCCACGCCGATTTCACGGATCACGGCAAAAGAGGCGTCGCGCATGATCTGATATTCACGGTCGGTTAAGGTCTGTATGGGCGCCACAGTGATGGAATCCCCGGTATGCACGCCCATGGGATCCATGTTTTCGATGGAACACACAACCACGCAGTTGTCTTTGCGGTCACGCATCACCTCCATTTCGTACTCCTTCCACCCGAGCAACGACTCCTCAATGAGCACCTCCGTTACGGGGGAAAGGTCCAACCCGCGCGTCACGATATCTTCAAACTCAGCTTTGTTATATGCGATGCCGCCGCCAGTTCCGCCCAGAGTAAAAGCAGGGCGGATGATCATGGGGTAACTGCCAATCACGTTTCTGGCGACATCCCAAGCCTCTGTCATGTTGTGAGCCGTACCGCTAGCCGGCACATCCAGCCCTATTTTGATCATCGCCTCTTTGAAGCGCTGGCGATCCTCACCCTTGTCGATGGCATCCGCACTCGCACCGATCATGCGAACGTGATATTTTTCAAGCGCTCCTTGGCGGTACAGCTCCATGGCGCAGTTGAGAGCCGTCTGCCCGCCCAACGTCGGCAACAGGGCGTCCGGCTTCTCTCGAGCAATGATCTTCTCAACGTATTCCGGCGTAATTGGCTCCACATACGTACGAGGAGCTGTCTCAGGATCCGTCATGATAGTCGCCGGATTTGAGTTCACTAACACCACCTCATACCCTTCTTCCTTCAGAGCTTTGCACGCTTGCGTTCCCGAATAATCAAACTCGCACCCCTGCCCTATGACAATAGGCCCCGATCCAATAACGAGTATTTTGCGGATGGATGTATCTTTCGGCATAACGTCCGTGTAAACTTGCAGATATATGCCACATTCCCACCCGAAATGCAAGACAAATCCATGGAAACTTGTCATTCTGCAGATCGCTCATTAACTCCCCTCGCCTCAAAAGCATGTCTTGCTTTTTACCTGATCCTGCTGTACAATACGCGCCACGTGCCATTGTGGCGGAATTGGTAGACGCAGGAGACTTAAAATCTCCCGGCCTTTGGGCTGTACGGGTTCGAGTCCCGTCGATGGTATGGGACCAGGTATGTTCAGAAAACGCACCTGGTTCTTTTTATTGATTTGGGGAGGGGTGGGGTTGTTTAATAAGCGTGTTATGAAACACGATATTGGCACGAGTGGCAGCACGAGTTTTTTAGTAAGCAATGTGATTGTTTGCAGGGATGGGAAGAGTCTGACTACCTGCAAAAGCTCCTGTTTCGACAAGATTGAAAGGACCACCTCTTCTTCCGAGAAACGTCCCACACTCCCGACAAATCCTTGGACGGATGTGATCTCCATAATTTGCGCGTTTTTTCATGCTTGAAGAACAAGAGGGCTGGCGGTATAATGGCGCGCATGAAGATGCGAACCATTGTGGGGGTGGCGATGGCGATTCTTACGCTGCCCAAGCTTCACGCCGGCGAGCAGGAGATGAAAGCGGCGCTTGATATGTGGGCACAGAGGCAGGCTGAGTACAAGGCGGTACTCAGTGTTGCAACCACGCAGCAGCAGCGCGATTCGATACCAGAGCCATCTGCAAGTGAAGTGGCGCCTGCCTTGTGGAAAGCGATACGCAAGCAGACCGGCACGCGAGCTCAAGCCCCGCAGGCACGCGCTGGAAGCGGGCATGCAATGCAGGGCACTGTCGCCACACACGAGTTCGATGAGCCATGGGCGGCCCCGGCGGTAGTGTGGTTTTTAAATCACCCGGAGACGCTGGCCAAGATGTACGAGAACTCGCCGCAAAAACTGGCAATGTACGCTAAGGCACTGTTAGAAGCAGTGCGGTATCGGCATTATAACTCGCCGTTGATTGGCGAGGCCTGCGCTAAATTGGCAGAAAATAACGGGTCGGATGTCTACGAAGTGCTGCAGAAGGTTTACGAACGCAACACGACGCCAGCTGCGCGTGCGGCGGCAGCCTTGGCCATGAGCATCATGCTGGCTAATCCAGCTGTGGCCGGGGAAGAGGGAGGACTGGCTCGCGCCCGGGCCAAGCGAATATACCTGATTCGACAGGCTCTTAATTTAGCACCACAGGACGCCATGTTTGGCGCTGTGAACTTGACGGACGCGGCGTCTGAGTTGATCTACCGTATCACTCAGTTGGAGGAGGGAGCCATACCACCACGTTTGAAACTGACAGACCCACAAGGCAAGGAACGCCTCTTTCCGGAAGTTGGCAAGGTGAATTTAATCTTCTTTTGGGACCCGTCAGAGGATGTGGGGATGACCATCATGCAAAAGCAGGCGGCGCTGTTGCAGCAGTACCCGGATTTGGTGCTCTGCCCGGTGGTGGTGAACGGCGAGCGCGAGGGATGGCTCCGCATGATGCAGAACAATGGGATAAAAATATGCTACATGGATGATGAGCAAGGCACATCGGGGCGGGCGTACAGGGTGGAGCATTTGCCACATGCGGTCTTGGTCAATGAGCACGCGCGCGTACTCTACCACGGCTATCCAAATATGCAGCTGCAGGCGGCGTTGGACAACTGGAAGAACATGTCAAAACAGCGCAAAAAAACGAGCCTCTCCCCGGAGCCTGCGCCTCAGACCCAACCGGATGCCAATCAGCCGACGGACCATCCGGTGCCGCCACTGCGCGAGATGCCCGTTTTCTGATGCGGGCAGAATCTGTACTAGGCCTCATCAGGAAGCGGAAAGCGGCGGAGTTTCCCCGCGGAATCGCGTACCAAAGATGATTTCGAAGAGGGGCCCATTGATGAAAGAAGCGAGTGCGGCGGAGTGAAAACATTCGTGCTGCTGCAGGTACACGAGAGTGGGGGTGAGTAACCGAGCGGCATAGCGAGCGTCCTCTGCATAGTCCCCCCAATTCCGAGGCCAGGGAGCGTTGGGAAGAGGTTCAAAGTGCACGAGCTGTTCTGCAAAATCACGCAAAGCGCGGGCTGTGGCATCTGCCTGCTGCCTGTCCTCAACAGCCGCTATGGCGTACACAATACGAAGCATAGATGCCGGCACCGGGGCGGCGTCTATTTTGATTGGCAGTTCGCCGCGCCATGGTGTCTGGTACATGGTGGCGGACATGCCAGCGTACTTTTGCGGGATGTCTGACTCGGATTGAGGAATGTAATCAACCGTGCGCATCATCAGGTCAAGTTCCAGCATTTGCCGGATGACGGCTACCGGCTCAGGGTTGTGTTTATAAAAAAACTCATAGGAGAGCTGGATGAGGCGCAGCGGATGCCGCAGACCATCCGGGTGGCGGCGGTAACGCACCTTAACCTGCTGCACACTCGGACGTACGCGCAGATGCTCAGTCAACTCTTCCTCCTTGGGCAACGTAACGACAGCAAAAAGCATGCCCCGGCGCGTGTAAATATGCACACGTGAGGGAGCCTCGCCAGGTATGCGAGTGTACGGGTCGTATGACTTCGTTTTGAGGAGCTGAGTGTAAGGAGAGGGCGCTCCCAAATTGTAGGGGAAAGACAAATCAAAGTCCGCTCGTTGCGCCTCTTGGGGCAAGAGATTGCCCAAGAGCGCACCAGTACTTGAGCCGCAGCCGAGTGCACAGCATAATCCGATGACGGATACCGAGATCAGAGCGCACATAACCAGCAGAATGTTGCGCCGCTCTTTTGGATGCATGGGGGTATTGTACACAAGATACAGTGCGGAATCAAGACTTGTCTTGTGGGTGGAGCGGGGCTATAATGCGCGGCATGAGCATATTGCCATACGCGCACGAGCACGTACAGAAAATCCGCGCATACAAGCCCGGCAAACCAATCGGTGAGACGGCCCGCGAGCTGCACATGGACCCCGATGATATTGTGAAGCTAGCCTCCAATGAAAATCCACTGGGCGCTTCTCCCATGGCAATGCAGGCGATAAAACGCGCCTCCCAAGGGGTGAATTTATACCCTGATGGGTCGGCGTACGAACTGCGCAGTAAAATCGCAAAGCGGTATGGGGTACGCATCGAGCAGATTGTGGCAGGAAGCGGGAGCAGTGAGCTCATCGAGCTGCTATGCCACACCTGCCTGGGGCCGGGATCGGAACTAGTGGCGGCGCGCTACAGCTTCACAATGTACCCGCTCATGTGCCAACTGTTCGGCGCTACCTTTGTGGAAGTGGAAAACAAGCCGGATTGGAGTCACGACCTGCGGGCCATGCTGCGCACCATTTCCCCGCGCACGCGCATCGTCTTTATCACTAATCCCACCAACCCCGTGGGCACGATGGTTCAGCAAGCAGAACTGGATGACTTTATGGCACAGGTGCCAAACCACGTCATTGTCGCTTTTGATGAGGCTTACATCCACTTTGCTGATCCGCAGCCAGACACCCTGCGCTACGTACAACGCGGGCAGAATGCCGTGGTGATGCGCACTTTCTCAAAAGCGTATGGGCTAGCGGGGCTGCGGGCCGGATTTGCGATCACAACGGAGGAGATAGCTGGACTCCTGCACAAGGTGCGCTCACCTTTCAATACAAGCAGTCTCGCGCAGGTCGCAGCCGCCGCTGCGCTGGATGATGAGCAGCACTTGCGCAATTCGGTTCAGTTGGTGCGTTCGGAGATGCATCGCTACGAGCGCACCTTTGATGATCTCGGGCTCTCGTATATCCCGAGTCAGGGGAACTTCGTGCTGGTGAAGGTGGGGGATGGCGAGCGTGTGTACAGCGAATGTCTGAAACGCGGGGTCATTCTGAGACCAATGAACGGGTACGGCTTGCCCGAATACCTCCGCATCAGCATTGGCACAGCCGAGCAAAACACCCGCTGTCTGCGGGCGCTTGCGGAAGTCCTCGGAGAAGCAGGACAGCAAAAATGACAAAACCCAGGCACAGCCGTCACAAAAATACGCAGCCGCATGATGTGGTAGGGCATGCGCGAGACCTACACCAAATGCAGTGATGCCTACGTTTGCTAGGTTCCTCTCAGCAACGTGAGCGTGCATAAAAGAGGTTGCATTGTTTGGCAGCATCAGGTAGAATGCGCCGCGTATGGCGCGACAAGTTTTAGGGAAGGGACTAAGTGCCCTCATTCAGCAGAACCAAATATCAGCCTCGCTCACTCAGCAGATGAATGATGAGAAGAGGGTGATCGTAGCCAATGTGAGCGAGATACAGCTTTCGCCCTTTCAGCCAAGACATACATTTAAGGACGAACAGATACAGGAGCTTGCCAAATCCATCCGTGAGCGTGGGCTTGTGCAGCCGCTGGTTGTAAGGCGGGTAGAAGGCAAGTTTGAGCTGATAGCAGGCGAGCGGCGATTGCGCGCCGTGAAAAGCCTTGGCCACAAGGAAGTGAAGGTTGTGGTGATGAAAGCTACGGACCAGGAAGTAGCCGAAATCACATTGATTGAAAATCTGCAGCGGGAAGACCTAACCCCGCTGGAAGAAGCCCATCAGTACCACCTGCTACAGACGCGCTTTAAACTCAAGCAGGAAGAAATCGCACGCCACGTTGGGAAGTCTCGTGCGGTCATCGCTAACATGGTTCGCTTGCTCGACTTGGCGGCTCCCGTGCGCGAAATGCTCACCAAGGGAGAAGTGTCTGTGGGACACGCCAAGGTGCTCCTCCAGCTCAAAAATGAACAGCAGCAAGTTCAGGCAGCCACGAACGTGGTACGGCGGGGGCTTACTGTGCGCCAAACTGAGAAATTAGTGCATGATGTGCTGGAGCCTCCTGTGCCACACGAGCCACGGCACGTCCAATCCCCTCCAGTGGACAACGTCACTAGAGAAATATGTCATCAACTCTCCAAGAGCTTGGGGACGGAAGTGAACATACTGCCGAAAAACAATCGCAGCGGTGTCATTGAAATTAGTTATAACGGAAGGGCTGAGCTGACTCGCTTGCTGGAGATATTTGGTATCACTGAGCGTGCGTAAATGCCCCCGGCATGTGTAGCCGATGCTTTCAGAACATGCGGAGGTGGGTAACGGTGGCGGCATTTGCAGGGGCGCTTGCGCTGAACGGATGTGAACGCGAACGTAGGGCCCCTGCCGCACAGGCTGAACAAACAGTTTGTGCCCCGGAAGATACGGCAGATTTTTCCGGTCGTAACGCCTACAACCATTGCGCGGCTTTATGCGCGTTCGGGCCGCGTCCCACAGGCTCTCAGGCGTATGCCGCGCAAGTCGATTATGTGATCAAGCAGCTTGAGAATGTCGGTTGGCATGTACAGCGGGACACCTTTTCCCCGCGCCCCGGGCGGAGAATGACCAATCTACGTGCTATCTACGGCGTGGAGGCTGGAACACGGCCGGTTCTTGTATCCTGTCATATTGATACTAAAGGCCAAGGACAAGAAGCCATATTGGGGGCCGATGACGGGGCAAGCGGGGCGGCGGTCCTGCTTGAACTAGCGCGCGTACTGGCCCATACACCCGAAAAAGCGCAACAAGTGGAACTGATTTTTTTTGATGGTGAGGAGGCGCTAGGCGGACACATCAATGAGGAGGATGGACTGTACGGATCTCGTTATGACGTGGCTCGCCGCGGAGAGCACGGACTCCCCGCTTGCATGGTTAACCTGGACATGGTGGGCGGCGCTGGAAAGACCATCGCGATACCCATTATGGATACACTGCCAGAGATGTATGAGTTGTACCGCACAGTTGTGCGTGAGCTGGGATTGCCAGAGGAGCGTTGGACACTATATCCTGGCTCGTATTGGGATGATCACCGCCCCTTCATGGAGGCTGGAGTGCCCACGCTCAACCTCATTGCTTCCTTTATGGGGAGCAGATGGTGGCACACAGCGCGCGACAATATGCAACGCATCTCAGCAGACTCGCTTGCAGAGTCTGGAAAGGTGACCTTGCGTTTCATTTCCCTCTACTTGGGGAACGGAAAAGCGAATCATTAGAGCTCGTAATACGTGTAACCGCTCAGGCCATCACGGTAGGCTTCCAAAGCGCTTCTGCGCTGGCGTGGCGAAATGCGGCCTTCTTCTACGGCCGACTCTGCCAACTCACGAAAGCGGCTCACGAGCACCTTGGGGTCATACTTGACATAAGAAAGCACATCCGCGACGCAATCGCCCTCTTCTTCTCCCGTGAACACCGGATGCCCATTTTCCAAATGCACACTTACCACATTCGTGTCGCCCAGCAGATTGTGGATATCACCGAGCGTTTCCTGATAGGCCCCCACAAGGAATACGGCCACATAGTACTGCTCATCACCCTCTACCTCATGCAGGGGCAAGGATTTGGCCACATCCTCACGATCGATGTATTGAGCCACTTTACCATCGCAATCGCAGGTAATATCTACGAGCACACTCTTCTGCGTGGGACGTTCGCAAAGGCGCTGAATGGGCATCACCGGGAAAAGCTGATCGATAGCCCAGGAATCCGGCAAGCTCTGAAAGAGCGAGAAGTTGGCGTAGTAGAAGTCCACCATATTGTCGGAAACTTCTTTCAAGTCCTCCGGGATTTCACTCATTTCGGCAATGCGATGGGCAATGAGCTCCATGATGTGCCAGTATATGGACTCGCCTATACCGCGCTCCCGCAGGCTGACATTGCCGTAGGAAAATTGCATGCTCAGGGTATCGCGGTAATAATTGGCATCGTTGTAGCATTCTTGAATATTTTTACGCGTGAGCATGCGGTAAGTTTCATCCAGCGCATGGAGCAATTCACTTGCATTCTCCGGGAGCTTGGGCAGCGCGTTACCGTACCCGCGCGAACTCATCACATCAAGTATATTGAATACCAGGACCGAGTGATAAGCCGACACAGCGCGGCCGGACTCTGTCACCAGTGTGGGATGCGCCACACCGCAGCGCGTGCACATTTCACCCACGATTTCCACCACATCACGCGCATACTCCTCCACAGAATAGTTGCACGAAGAGTGAAAATTGGTTTGCGAACCATCGTAATCCACAGCCAATCCTCCTCCCATATCAAGAGTGCCCATAGGGGCCCCCTCACGCACGAGGTCGATGTACATACGGCATGCTTCGGAAAGCCCCTCTCGGATCACAGAAATATTGGGAATTTGAGAGCCCTGGTGGTAGTGAAGCACTTTCAAACAGTGTAGCTTGTGGACGGCTTTGAGGTGGTCGACTACGTCAATCACCTGAGCGGTGTTGAGGCCGAAAACTGATTTATCGCCGGCAGAATCGCTCCAATGACCGGAACCCTTAGCGGAAAGACGAACACGCACGCCCAAATTCGGTTCAATGCCTAGCTTTTCAGCGCGCCGCAGGATGGCTGACAGCTCATTGGGCATCTCCAGAATGAGGTAAATATTAAGCCCCATGCGTTGTCCCATCAGTGCCAAATCAATAAACTCGTCATCCTTGTACCCGTTGCACATCAGGAAGGCTTCTTTATCTTGCATGTATGCCATAGCGGCAATAAGCTCAGGCTTCGAGCCTGCCTCCAAGCCATAGTGGTAACGCGCACCGTAAGAGACAATCTCTTCGACGATGTGACGCTGCTGGTTGACTTTGATAGGGTAGACTCCACGGTAGACTCCTTGGTAGTCAGCTTTTCGAATGGCACTTGCAAAACTCTTGTTGAGTTCATCGAGCCGGGCGCGCAGCAGGTCGCGAAAGCGCAGCAGCACCGGAGCCGCTGTTCCTCGATCCGTCAATTCGTGCATGATGCTGACAAGGCTCACGTGCCGAGGCTCACCGTTGCTATCAACAAGGCGTACTGTTATTTCACCATTTTTCGACACGGAAAAAAAGCCGTTACTCCAATCCGGGACGCAGTAGAGCTCAGCTGAGTCGGCGGCGGTCCAATTTTTCACTTTGCGCCGTATGGGTTGGGATCTGCGGTGGGGCATAGGGCGGATGGAGCGGGTAAAGTTGAGCGCGTTATATACCATGTCCAAGGCCCACATGCAAGACAAATCAGGGGCTTTTTCTACTTGCTTTGGGGAATGGAATTTGGTACCGTAGAGATGATGAGGAGAGACGTGCGAATCATCGTGAGTGCGCTTTGCGCGTGGGTCGCGGGACTGCCCGTGGTACATGGCGACCGTAATTCGGATTATTGGTCCCCAGAGAGTATGGCGGCTAGGCAGTGTACTTCGGTGCATTTGGTGTATCTACCAAATCTGCCAGGGCACACAGCAGCCTACCAAGAAGTGGTGGTGGAAAAATCTGCGCCCGGTACTTATTTCGCGTGCAACAATTTCACTGATGGGTATATAGGGGTTCAGGAACTGGGGAGAAAGGATGAGAAAGGGCAGCCCATACGCGTGGCAATTTTCTCTGTGTGGGATGCGAAAGAAACGGGAGATAACCCGCACGCTGCGCCTGAGGAGGAAAGAGCCAAACTCGTCTCTCACGGGGAAGGTGTAGTCGTGGAGCGCTTTGGTGGAGAAGGCACAGGCGGTAAATCAATGCGCCGGTTCGATTGGCGTGAGGGAGAAGTGATTCGCACCCTCGTGGTAGAGCGCAAGGATGGGGAAGATTTCCGTCGCATCGCCGGCTATATTTTCAATCCGACAGTTGCCAAATGGGAGCTGCTGAGCTGTTGGCGTATTCAGGCTGTGCGGCAGGGGCTGGGGAACAGCTGTGGCTTTGTGGAAGATTTCATGCGCAATGTGGAATCCAAGAGCAACGAACGGCGCGCCACTTTTGGTCCAGTGTTTCGTTGGGATGGCTCTGCATGGCATCAGGCAACGCAGTTCCGCTTCACCCGGGATGCGAACCCAAATAACAACATCAACTGTCGGCTCAATCCGCACCGTGGCTATTTTTCGCTGGCAACGGGGGGAGACATTGTGCCCGGAGAGGATTTTCCTCCCTTTGATGTAAGAACGCTCGATCCTCTGCCCCACGCTACGGAACCCGGGGAGGAGGTGATGCGCATCATTCGCGATGAGCAAGCAGAGCTGACCCATGCAGCCCAATGCACAGATGCGAAAGACAATCATTGATCTCGCTCACCCGCGCATCCGATTTTCCCAGAGTATATAATTTTGCTGCTTCAGCGAGCTACAAACTGTGAAGAAAGCCGAGGTATGATACCGCTGTGGACGCTGTAACAGCGCCGGGCAGTTCGCTCTTGTCCCTCATTTAAGCAGTCTGGGTGGCCAAGAATAACTCAAGCTCGTGCAGCGCCCGGCGCTGAGTCGGACAAGAGCGACGCCGTCTGCCCAACACCAAGCTGCAGCGATGCGCCCCGGAAAATCGATAGGCAGTGAATCCACGGCGTTTCAAATCATCCATTCTGTGCTTTAACTCGGTATAAAAGAAAAGCGGGAGCGGGTTCTTGCCCGCCAACGTATCCAGTGGGATGGCTATGGGAGGAAATTGCTCCTGGAGCGCCTCTGCCACGCGCGGTAAACCAATCTCGCGCAACACGCAGCGCACCCGTCCGAAAAAGTAGCGCAGAGGCACGGTCCTCAGCGGGCAATAACGATCCATGTAGCGTAGGAGTCCCTGCGCCACCTCACGCTCGTACGGGATGAAGATGCCGGCTTGCTCAGCCGCTTGATGTAGCACATACTCCAGCCACTCGCAGTCATAGTCGGCGGTAACACAGTCCCCGTGTTGCAGATAGGGGCGTCTTGTGACTGTTGCGTTCATCCAAGTCTCAATTTGCGTTGCAGGGGATCATTGGCGCGCACGCTTTCCAGCCTGCGCACGATTTCAATAAATTCCTCGGCGTTTTGGTATTGCTTGTATTTTGAAGAGTAGCGGATGTAGGCCACAGGATCTATGTTTTGAAGCTTTTCCGACACCTTCATGACAATGACAGCGGTGGGTACCTCGCGCACGTGGTCGCGATGCAGGTCTGCCACAAGCTCATCTGCAGCATTGTCAAGCTGTTCCATGCTGACAGGCCGCTTCTCACACGCTTCAATCATGCCGCGTAGTATTTTTTCGCGGTTGAGGGCCTCGTGCACATTGGAGCGTTTGACTACACGCAGCTCAGTACGCTCAAGTTGCTCGTAGGTGGTGTAACGGTAGCCGCAGCGCAAACATTCACGGCGACGGCGGATGCACGAACCCTCGCGCGACATGCGAGAGTCAATAACTTTATCTTCCGTGTAACCGCACTGGATGCACCTCATGACCCCATCCTACCACAATAGATGGTGGCGTCAAGAAAAAATTGACACTACATATACCGTTTTCCAAATACTTGATAGAAGGATATGGACCGACTTGGTTGGCCGCGAATCCCCGGTACTTCACAGAATAGAAGACTTGCTGAAAGCATGGACAGGATCGCCGATAATTCGGAGGAATACCGAATTTGTTGCTAATTGATGGAAGAGGCTGTACGAAAGAAGTCCCTCGGATTCTCCTTTCGCAGGTCGTGCTCTTAGGACATGCCGTACAAATCAATACGATTCCATCGGTGAGTAAAAATTCGACTCGCCCATCCGGATGGGTTTTGCTTTTAAGTCCGGATTTAGCCTTGACTTGTGGCAGAAGCGGGATGAGAATGGAAACGTGATGAAGCAGCGTGAGAGGATCATAGTTATGATGATGCTTGCGGGAATGGCGGCAGGGAGCGAAGAGGCGAACCCGTATCCGCTACCGCCAGCTCCCGGGCCACAGACGACTGAGCAGGCGGAGGCCGCCTCAAGCACTCCAAAACCGGTGGCGACAGCCCCGTCGGCGACCACCGAAAAGCCCATTGCAGGCGACGGAGCGGGAGAGCGATGTGTTGAGCAACTTAAAGAGCAAGTGGGAGGTACCGCGGACGACAAAAAAGACGAGAAGCGAGGAGAGCTCCAAGAGGGCGAGAAGGATGTGACCGAAGCCTACCGCGGTATCGTGAAGATAGAAGTAGCAAACCGAGTGCCGGACTACGGTACGCCGTGGAATAGTGGTCAATTTGGGCGTGGAAATGGGACGGGTTTTATGGTAGCGCCCGGGTTGTTTATGACAAATGCCCATGTGGTGGCAAATGCGCAGCGTATCCACGTGTCGCCGTATGCGGATGCACGCAAGATACCGGCTCGAGTAAAGCACGTGGCACATGATGCTGATTTGGCTCTGGTGGAAGTCGCGGATGTGGATGCGTTCAAAAATGTACCGTATTTGGAGTTTAGCCAAAGGATGCCGCAGTTGGAGGATGAAGTGCGTGCAATAGGCTATCCCATAGGCGGGGACAGGTTGTCAGTGACGCGCGGGATCATCTCTCGTATCGATACAATACCTTACGCGCACCCTCAAAATGAATCACACTTGATTATGCAGATAGATGCGGCGGTCAATCCCGGCAACAGCGGGGGGCCGGTGTTGATGGACGACAAAGTTGTGGGAGTGGCATTTCAAGGACTAAGACAAGCGAATTCAACTGGTTATATGATACCTCTGCCCGTGATACAGCGATTCTTAAAGGATGTCGAGGATGGACATTACGACCGTTACGTGGAAATTGGGGCAGACTTTTTTACGATGGAGAATCCGGCAATGCGCAAGCACTACAAGCTGGCAGATGATGCCATGGGAGCCCTGGTGGGGGATATTGTGCGAGGAGGCAGTTGCGATGGAAAGTTGCAGGTGGGGGATGTTGTGCTTGAAGTGAATGGACACCCCGTAGATAGTTCAGCAATGATTGAATTGGATGGTCAACGGGTGAAGCTGGAAGAAATAGCTGAGCGAGCATTTCGCGGAGATAAGCTCAATTTCCGCATTCTGCGCGGCGGCAAGGAAATGCAAGTGCAGATAAGCCCGGAACCCATTCCGGCCAACGATATCATGGGGAGAGAGTTCGACCGCATGCCGCGCTACGTGCAATTCGCTGGGCTGGTCTTCCAGCCGCTCCAAAATGATGTAATCAGCGCCCATGAGTTGGAGCCAAATGACTTTATCGTCGAGATGGATGATTTTATCCGTCGGGGCGGTGCGCAAAAGAAGCAGGATGTCGTAGTGATGACACACGTGCTCAAAGATGAGGTGAACGCCAAGTTTGAATCATACGGTAGTGGGATAGTCACCAAAGTGAATGGAGTGGAGGTAAAGGGGTTGCGACATTTGTACAGCTTGCTTTACCCTGAAAATGGGAAGAGTGAAAATGATTACAGTGTTATTGAGTTCAAAAATGCTGAGCGACCTTTTGTCGTGGAAAATGCAGCACTGCCCGCAGCGCATGAGCGCATACGCGTCCTGTACAATGTGCCTCAGAATGCCTATTTGGATTAACGCAGAAACCATTGGGAGCAATGAATACGAAAGGAAAAATTTTATGCATAGCAGCGACAGTAGCGGTGGCATTAGTTGGAGCGTGCAAGCCCACACCACGCACGGCGAATGATCACCCTCGCAAGGCCGAAAAAACAGCTGATCAGCCCGTTCTCCAACAGCAACAGCCAACCTCAACGCCCTCCCCTCCCGCTCCTCGAGAGCCAGCAGGGCTCCTTAGGGTAGATGCGGTAAGCAGGGCATATAACCCACTACGCCCGTGGGAGATGGGAGAAGACCAGGCGAGTACGTCGATGGGGGTGTATTTGGGCAATGGGCGTGTACTGACTACAGCAGGCAAATTGCCAACCGCCACATACGTGCAGCTGAGTTTGCCGGACAAAACACAGGCAGTGCCGGCACGCGTGCTAAAGGTAGATGCAGATCTAGGGCTGGCATTGCTGACAGTACAGCACGAGAAAGACGCAACCTTGTTCGATGCCATGCGTGCACATGAGGTGGGCGCACCGCTGCATTTGGGGGAGGTGGCGCAGCTGCACAGCCTTATCAACAATGTGACACCGGTGTGTGCTCCTGTCAAGGCTGAGAGCGCCAACACACAGGAGATGCAGGTGCCGCTCGTTACCATGCGTGCGCTTTCCCCTTTGCCGCAGTCGCTGAATCGGGGCTTGCCCATTATCAAGGATGGGCGCATTGTGGGAGTGGTGATGAGCTACAAAGCGAGTGAGCAATCCCTCAATGTGGTGAATGCAGAGCTTATACGACGCTTCCTGCTGCAGGAAGCCGGTACCTCCGGGGTTCCCGTGTTGGGCGGACAATTCCTTGCGCTCAATGACCCGGTATTTCGCAAATACTTGAAATTGGACCCCAAGCAGGGAGGGCTCTATGTGAGCAAGGTGGAGCCTATGGGCGCTCTTGCAGCGGCTGGAGTGAAAGCCGGGGATGTTCTAGTATCTGTGGAGGGGGAGCCGCTCGATGCTGTGGGTAACTGCAAACACCCCATCTATGGCGTCATTAATGTGTCGGACATGATCCGCTGCCTCAAGCCCTGCGGAGAAGGCATCACGCTGGGCATGATGCGCCATGGCGAAGCGTATCAGGCAACAGTAGCGCTGAATCGTGATGCCATAGAGAAGTCCCCGCTTCGCCGCGAAAAACCGGGCACAGCTCCGCGTTACATCATGTGGGGAGGCCTGCTTTTTCAACCTCTCACGGCTGACTATCTCGATATGCTGGAGCAACGCGCTGGCTCGCTCCCCATCTCTTTTGTGCGCGTCAGGGAGGGAGAAAGAGAGCTGGCAAAGCGAGGCATACAAGAGCCCATTGCCCTCACGTTTGTGATTCCGACTCCGGCAACCCTTGGCTATGACACCTTGGGGTTCTGCCGTGTCACCCATGTGAATGGTGTTGAAGTGAGGTCTTTTAAGCACTTCGCAGATTTACTGGATACGCCAACTCCGGATGGAACTGTAAGCCTCTCCATTGATCGTGCTCCTTACACAATTTACTTGGATCGCAAAGTTGTGGAAGAGAGCAATGATGCGCTACGGCGCCGCGTTATACACACGCTCCGGCGTGTTTCTTCCGAACCGCATGTGGCAAGAACCGACTCGGCAGAATCGTAATATTGTCGCATAACCACTTGCCTCATAACGTTTCAGAGAACATCAAAGGCGGAGCTGACTCAAATAAGGCTTGCCAGATGGAGTGAGAGGTGTATCATTGTTGCGCGGAGTATGGCTACCCGTTATGCGGAGCAGTGGAGCTGAGTACAGACTGGGTAGCGTTCCGAGAGCAATACCATACACAGCATAGCGCAGTCCCGGGTTACGATGCGGATTCGATAGCTGTGAGAACACATATAAACCGACCATGTCAGAACATTATACGCAAGGCCGACAGGGACAAGGAGCCCGCAGTCGCCGTCGTTATCAGTCCAATCGCAATTATCGCCATCGCATGCCGCGTCCCGAAGCCCCCAAGCCTTCGCTTTTCAAGCGCGTGCTTTCTTTTTTTGGACTCGGTAAAAATCAGAGTAAAAAGGATAAGTCAACCAAAGGTGCAGGTAACCAGCCCGTGCAGCGTGTGCGCGTTGCACAGCCGCGCGGCCAGCATAGCGGTAACCCTGCTGCCGCCACTGACAGGAAACCACGCCGCCGCCCTGTGTCCACCCCACCAACCGAAAATGGGCGTTTGTACGTGGGTAATCTCTCTTTCGAAACTACGGAGCCGGAGCTGGAAGACCTCTTCAAGGGGTTCGGACGTGTGCGCAGCGTCGAAATCATATATAACTCGCACACGTATCGCAGCAAGGGCTACGCCTTTGTGGAGATGGAGGAACTTGCGGATGCTCAGCGCGCGGCGAAGGAACTCCACGGGCAGCCCTTTATGGGGCGAGAGCTACGCGTGAGCGCCGCTAGCGAAAGAACGGAACGAACGGAAGATGACCGCGTGGCGGAGCAGACCGAGTTAACGCGGGACTCCGATGAACAAAGCGCAGAGGGCGTCGCGTTCGGCGAAGAGGTTGTGGTGACGCTGCCTGAGGAGGCAGAGCCCGTCTCCGAGCGTTCGCAAGCGTGAAATGTTCCGTCCCGTAGAGAGGAAAGGCGGCACGTGCCGCTTTCCCCCCCTCAGCCGTGTGCATACCATGTCAATAGCCTCCAGACTTCGGGAAGTACGAACGCGCATTGCCCAAGCGGAAAGACGCTCTGGACGGACTGCCGGTAGCGTGCAGCTGTTGGCGGTGAGTAAAACGTTTCCTGCGGCGGCTGCGCAGCAAGCCTACGATGCCGGTCAGCGACTTTTCGGTGAAAATCGACTGCAGGAGGCCCTGGGAAAAATGCCACAGCTTCCCGCAGATGCAGTTTGGCATATCATCGGCCCTCTCCAGCGGAACAAAGTCCGAAAAGCGTTGGAAGCCGGGGTGAAGCTTATTGAGGCAGTGGAGTCTCTGCGCACGGCAGAAGCCATATCGCGCATCAGCGGAGAGCTAGGCAAAGAGACTGGCGTCTTGCTGGAGGTGAATATAGACAATGAATTGAGTAAACATGGATTTTCTCCCCAGGAACTGCGTGCCGAGTGGGCGCAACTCGCTGCCCTGCCGCATTTGGAGATACGAGGGCTGATGTGCATCCCCGCACCAACGGAGGAGCCGCAACAATCGCGACCAGCTTTTGCCTCGTTGCGATTGCTGGCTGAGGAGCTGCGCGTCCGCGGACCGTACTCGCTGCCAATTCTCTCCATGGGGATGAGCCACGATTTTGAGGTAGCCATTGAGGAAGGATCGACGGAAGTGCGCGTGGGCAGCTTGATCTTCGGAGAGCGCTGCTATCCTACAACTGGTCATGAGTGAAGATTTCAATGAGTTCAACAGCTGGGACAGCGGCGGGGCCGCGGCCATGCTGGCCATTGTCCCCGCCGTGTTCTACTATGTGAACTCGGGGCACGATTATATGGGCACAGCTGTAATGGCGGGGATTGCCGCGGGTGTCGGCCTGTTTATTTTTGTGCTAGCTCACCTCACGGATAGCCACATCATTGGTCGCATTCTGCAACTCACCGGCATTCTGTTCTGCATTGGCTATTGGGTCTATGCAATTCACATGTGGAGCAACAATTCCAAATTTTCTCCGCCAGACCCAGCAGCTATTCCAGCTGAGACAGCGGTTGATCCTCAATAGAACTTATTTGTCAGCGACGGAAGAACGATTTGTCCGGCGGATTGCAGGTCATGATTATAAACATCCTCCCTGCTGCAGCGGTCGCCCATGTCCACCGCCACATTGGCATACATCTCCAGTATCGCCGCACAACCAAGAGTCTCTTCCCCGCTATGTGACCCCAAATATGCCCCCTCTTTACTATACACTCCCCGACCCCTTGCCAAGACAAAAAACGTCTGCCAGTCGCTTACAACTTCTGACAGACGTAGAAAGACAGCTTTTTTGCTTGCGGGAGCAGGATTTGAACCTGCGGCCTTCAGGTTATGAGCCTGACGAGCTACCGGGCTGCTCCATCCCGCGATTGAAAGAACCCGCCAGAGCGGGAACAGGGAGAGTATAGAGACTTGGAGAAGCGATGTCAAGCCTAAAATGAGAAAAAAATGAAAATGATAACTTTAAGAAGCTTGACAAGAGAGAGTGAGGTGAGTAGGATGGGCGGCGTGAGCGATGATGTCATGAAGAGTACGCCGCTGTGCGAGAAACACAAGACTCTCGGAGCAAAGATGGTGCCCTTTGCAGGGTGGTTGATGCCGGTGCAGTATACAGGAATTTTGGAGGAACATCATAGTGTGCGCCATGCATGCGGTGTATTTGATATATCGCACATGGGGCAGTTTCACGTGCAGGGGCCAAGCGCCACAGAATGGCTCAACAGCATGTTTACGAATAATCTGCATAAGCTCTCAGATGGAGTTGGGCAGTATTCGATGATGCTCAACGAGCGTGGCGGTGTGATTGATGACCTGATTATTTACCGGCTCGCGGAGGAGGATTACTTTATCGTGGTGAACGCCTCAATGATTGATGAGGATTACGCCTGGTTGGAGGCTCATAAGCCCGCCGACGTCCGGTTGGAAAACTTGAGCGCCGATTATGTGGGGCTGGCCGTGCAAGGACCGAAGTGCGAGGAGGTTTTCTCGAAAATGTGTCCGGGGGAAGTCTTGCCGGAGCACAATGGGATACGACAATTTACGGCGGATGGAGACACGTTGGTTGTGTGCCGCACCGGCTACACGGGAGAAAACGGGTTTGAGATGTTCTGCCCGGCGGAACGAGGCGTCAAATGGTTTGAAAAAGTGATTGCGTGTGGTGCGAAACCTTGCGGGCTCGGCGCGAGAGATAGTCTGAGACTTGAGATGTGCTACTCGCTGAATGGTTCTGATTTGTCGCCCGAGAAAACGCCGCTGGAGGCCGGGCTTTCATGGTGCTGCGACCTGAGCAAGGATTTTATCGGCGTGGAAGTGTTGCGTGAGCAGAAAGCATCTGGACGTCCCACAGCGCTGGTGGCCATTGAATACACGGAAAAAGGGGCGCCGCCGCGGCACGGGTATGAAGTGCAGCTCCGAGATGGTACGCCGTTGGGCGAGCTGTGCAGCGGGGTGCTTTCCCCGACTTTGGGCAAGGGGATCGCCATGGCCTACGTGCCAGCGCAGCAGGGTAAGGTTGGCACCGAAGTACAAGTCGTTGTCCGTGGAAAAACCGTACCCGCCGTTATCGTGAAAAAACCTTTCTTAAAAAAATAATCATCCCGAAACTCAACTATTCAATCAGCCATGAGCACAATACCCCCAGACTTCAAATATTCTTCTGAACACGAATGGATCAGCCCCGCCGCTGACGGCGTTGTAACGTTAGGCATCACCGACTTTGCCCAGTCTGAGTTGGGTGACGTTGTGTATGTGGATCTCCCGGAGGTGGGCAACACGTACGCTGCCGGCGATGCCATCGGCGCCGTTGAATCTGTGAAAGCGGCCTCCGATGTCTACACCCCTGTGTCCGGCGAGGTGGTTGAGGTGAATGAGGAGCTGGGCAATGAACCGGGGACGGTCAACAAGGATGCCTTTGGAGCCGGCTGGATATGCAAGATCAAACTGAGCGCCCCGGACGAAGTGGGCGGGCTCATGGATGCAGCAGCTTACAGCGAGTTTTGTAAATAAGGAACGCCGCTTTTTCTCGCAGGGCGTAGGAGTTCACCACGGAGAAGCTCCTGCGCCCGGCTTTTTATCACTTTCCCTGAAAACACTTTTTACCTATGATAACAGCACAGACTCCCTTTGAACCACGCCACATCGGCCCCAGCGAGACCGAGATCAAAGAAATGCTTGCCGAAATTGGCTTCGATAGCCTCGATGCCATGACAGACGCCATCGTGCCGGCAGATATACGACTCAAGCAACTGCCGGATTTGCCGGCTCCATTGGCCGAGCAGGAAGCCCTGAGTCAGCTCAAGCGTGTGCTCTCCGCCAACAAGCCTGCCAAAAGTCTGATCGGTCAGGGATATTACGGCGCCTACATGCCTGCCGTAATCCAGCGCAACGTCTATGAAAATCCGGGATGGTACACGGCATACACTCCCTACCAACCTGAGATTGCTCAGGGTCGACTCGAGATGCTCATGAATTTCCAGACGATGATAGCCGGGTTGACGGGTCTTCCCGTGGCGAATGCATCGATGCTCGATGAGGGAACGGCGGCGGCAGAAGCCGTGCACCTGTGCATGAGCAGCAAGGCAAAGAGCGATACCTTCTTTGTGGCGGATTCCTGTTTTCCGCAGACGATTGAGGTGATCCGCACGCGCTGCGAGACCACGGGCGTGAAGCTGGTCATTGGGGACTGGAGGGAATTTGACCCCGCGATTGAGTCGAGACTGGCGGGCGTGCTGGTGCAGTACCCGGACGACCTGGGACGCGTGGAGGACTACGCCGACTTTTTTGAGGAGTGTCATGCGAACAGGGTTCTCTGCTGCGTTGCGGCGGATTTGCTGGCGCTCACGCGCTTGCGCGAGCCGGGCTCATTCGGTGCGGACGTCTGTATCGGCACGACTCAACGCATCGGCATCCCGATGGGCTACGGCGGCCCGGCGGCGGCGTACATGGCCTGCACCGATGCGCTGAAACGGAAATTGCCCGGACGCTTTATCGGTCTTTCCGTGGATCGCGACGGTAAACCGGCCTACCGCCTTGCGCTGCAAACACGCGAACAGCACATCCGCCGCGAAAAAGCCACTTCCAATATCTGCACGGCTCAGGTGCTGACGGCTTTGCTCAGCACCTTCTGCGCCATGTACCACGGACCGGAGGGGCTCTCTCACATCGCCGCCACGGTGCAACGGCTTGCAGCCGCTTTTGCTGAAAGCATGCACGCCGCGGAGGGAGTAGAGGTCGTCCCCGGGCGCATTTTCGATACCGTAGCTCTTCGCGCGAAAGGGCGGGCAGATGCGCTGGTAGCGGATGCGCTCAAGGCGGGTTACAATATCCGTCGCGTGGATACCGACACGGTGAGCGTGTCCTTCGATGAAACGTGTACAGATACTGATTTGACGGCTCTTTGCAAGGCTTTTGGAGTGAGCCCTGCGGCGGTGAAGGACGCTCCGCCGAGTGAGAGAACATCACCGTTCTGCACGGAAAAATGCTTCAATGCATTCCACTCTGAGACGGAGATGATGCGCTACATTCACCGACTGGAGATGCGCGATCTGGCTCTCAACGAAGCGATGATTCCACTGGGGTCCTGCACGATGAAGGCGAATTGCGCCGCCACGATGATGCCGATCACATGGGATGAAGTGACGCAGCTGCACCCCTTCGCACCAGACGATCAGTGCGAGGGGATGCGCGTCATGCTGCTGCAACTGGAGGAATGGCTGGCCAAAATCACGGGCTTCGCGGCGGTGTGCTTGCAGCCGAACTCCGGTGCGGCGGGTGAGTACGCCGGGTTGCTCACCATTCACCGCTACCATGTGGCGCAGGGTGAGGGTCACCGCCATGTGTGCCTCATTCCCACCTCCGCGCACGGCACCAACCCCGCCTCCTCCGCCATGGCAGGATTTGCCGTGGTGCCGGTGAAGTGCGATGTCATGGGCAATATCGACATCGACGACCTGCGACGTCTCGCTGAAGAGCACCGCGAGCATTTGGCCGCGCTCATGGTCACGTATCCCTCCACCCATGGGGTGTACGAGGCGGGGATTGACGAAATATGCAATATTGTACATGCTAACGGCGGGCAAGTTTACATGGACGGCGCCAACATGAATGCGCAGTGCGGGCTCACGAACCCCGGCACGATCGGAGCAGACATCTGCCACCTCAACCTGCACAAGACTTTTGGCATGCCGCATGGAGGCGGCGGTCCCGGCGTGGGCCCCATCTGCTGCGCGCAGCACCTCGCTCCCTACCTGCCCGGGCATTTGCACGATGGCCGCGAGCGCACGCAGGGTGCGGTTTCCTCGGCTGAGTTTGGTTCGGCGGCTGTGGACCCCATCACGTGGATGTACATCGCAATGATGGGTAGCGAAGGGCTGAAACACGCCTCGCAGGTTGCTATCCTGAACGCAAACTACGTGGCGCACAAGCTGGCGGACTACTTCCCCACGCTCTACGCCGGAAAGAACGGCCTGGTCGCGCACGAGTGCATCTTGGACACTCGTCCGATGATTCACAAGAGCGGTCTCACCGTGGATGACATGGCCAAGCGTCTCATGGATTACGGCTTCCATGCCCCAACGATGAGCTTCCCGGTGCATGACACGTTGATGGTGGAACCTACGGAATCGGAAAGTAAGGTGGAGCTGGATCGCTTTATCGAGGCAATGATCCACATCCACGCCGAGATGACGGCTGTGGCGGATGGCCTGGCGCCTGCGAGCGACAATGTGTTGGACAACGCCCCGCACACCGCGCAAGAAGTTTGCGCCGACAAATGGGAGCACCCGTACTCGCGCAGCGTTGCCGCATACCCCGTTCCCGGTTTGCGCTCGCACAAGTTCTGGCCCGTCTGCTCTCGCGTAGACAACACCTACGGCGACCGCAACTTCTGCTGCACCTGCGATACCCTCTCCCTCGGCGAACGCGAAGAGTAAGATTAAGCCTTCCAGTCTTACCCACGCAAAACAGTCCGCCCCGGCGACGCCCGTCTGTCGGAGTGTCGATGGGTGGCGCACGCTCTTTCTTACCCGCCTTATCCTACGCCAACTGTTCCTCGCCTGGCTAATCGGGGATTCTTGCCGTAGGCTGTGCACTTATATGGCGTTATATTGGAAAACTTTATATCCTCTAAATTTCCTTTGCGACCCTTGAGAAGGATGGGGGTGTGCAGGAGGTGTAGTCGGGAATTGTGCTTGGGGAAATGTATTTGCTCATCGCACGTCCATCGACAATTTATGTTGGTGGCGGTGAACCCCATCCCCCTGCCCGGCATACGATTTAGAGTTGTCATAATATGTTGTTGGTTGATAGTTATTAGATTAGCAATTAATATAGATTAGGTATACGACTGCGACTGCAATGAGTCCCAGAAGGAGGAACGGTCTTTTTCCGAGTTCAGAAAACACGTACACAATAAGTGAGTAAATACCTATGGCTACTGCCTGGTATAAGTACACAGCTACGATAATCATTGTCAGAGCTAATGTCATTATTCCTAAGAACTCAAAAGGATTCATGGGCTCGTTCATAGTTATCAAATTTATGGGACGGCATAGTGTACCTACTTCTCCTCAAGCGAGGTGAGACGTTGGATGAGCTCTTTCTTGAATTTTTCACACGCCGCATTTGCGTGCCTTCTTATGTCTTTTTTGATCCACTTAAGGTTTAGCGACACCCAGAGCTTTGTACTCGCCTTAGGTCCCTTCCTGCGCAGGATATCAAAAACCCAAGGCCCCAAGCTTGTCAATATGCTCAACAGCCAACCTCCTGGTGTCAATTTCCCGTGCTTCAATATCTTCCCACCCAAAATTACCAACACAGCCATACCTTTGCGGGAAAAATATTTCATGATCAGTTCCTGCACTTTTGGGGGCAGAGAGTTCCATGCATCCCTGAGTGCATTTAATTTGCGAGCCACATCCACGCTTGTGCGCTCAGTTTTTATCAATAAATCCGGAACTCAGGCTCTCTTTGGTGGGCTCGACTATCGGCGTCTCTACATGTATATGGTACTTCTCCAGCAGTCCCTTGTAGACGACATTGCACTTGCTGTATAATTCGCAGATGATCTCTATATTTTCCAATCCTTCCTCCGAGGGCGATACTTTATGACTCAAATACCGCGCATGCCACCTGGCAAATCTCTTTCCCAAGAGGTCCACGCTTTCTATGATTCTCTGCGTAGTTGCCTCCCACTCTGTAGCAAAAGCTTCCACCTCGCTCTCCGTTTTTTTCGCTTCTTCCATGCAGATGTTCACACTTTCTACGATTCTCTGCGTAGTCGCCTCCCACTCTGCAACAAAAGCTTCCACTTCGCTCTCCGTTTTTTTCACTTCTTCCATGCTTTCAACTCTACCATCTCCGCCTGTTTCGTGTCAAATCTTTTCCCATGCTCGTCGGGGCAACCGCATTAGGAAATGCGGTTGGCATCTACGATTGATGATTTATTGATAATGTGTCAGTTGAGAAGTTTTTCGAATCATGAACGTATTGCAGGAGGTTTTTTGAGAGCCATCATCATGATGAGCGCTTGTTGCCATGATTTTTGATACGTGTCAACGGTGATCTCAGTCAACAAGAGCATTTTCTCTGCTGAGGAACTTTTCTCAAGCACGTCATGAGAAGATGAAAAGGCTACCCTTCATGCTGAGACTGAAAGCAATGTGAAATACACAGGTACTAGATGGGATACTATTTGGCAACGATTTACAGCACCTATGAACTTCCTGAAGCCTTCCCAAAATGCACCTAATTTTCTAACGTGGTTGCCGTAGTGTCGAAGAAACGCAGTGGCCGCAGTCGGTAATCATTCGTGTACAGCTTGGATATCGTAGCCGAAGATGGCGGTAAAAAGGTCGGCTTTGGAGCGGAGGGCCAAGTTTTCGATGGTGAGGTCGTGTACGCCTTTTACCACGAGTTCGAGACGTCGTGCATTGAAGCGCACGGAGAACTGAGATATGCGCTGGGAGTGGGCGCGTTCCATGGCGTCTGCCACGCGCAGGAGGGCGGC
>CANQBZ010000017.1 GCA_947589295.1 uncultured Akkermansia sp. | reverse complement strand
ATGCTTTTCCAACACGTGCACGGGCGATGGAGGCTTCGCGGCCACCGTCGCCCGTCTTGGCTAAAGGAGCAGGCAGAACGCATTTTTTCACGCGTTTGCCTTGCTGCGTAATCGGACGCAAGCTTGACAAACGGAGGGCCGTTTGATACCATCTCCACACGTTCCTATGACAGCATCTCTCAATGTACATGGACAGGAAAATTTGGTGATGCCGGGCTTTTACATGCCCAACCGGTTGAGTATTCGTACGGGGAAGGCGCTGCACCATTTGTTGGAGGGCAAAGTGTGTTATTTGGTGGACAGCACATTTCCGCCGGCTCCGGAGATTATGGAGTACCTCAAGACGAAGGATATATCCATTGAGTATTTCGATTTTCGGCATACGACGTCGCGCGCCGTGCGTGAACAGATTCTCACGCACATGAATGCGGGGCAGAGTGTGGTGTTTTTACCGGGGCAGGTGGCCAAGACGCGTGGGACGCTGGCGGATGTTCCCTCGCCTTTCTTGAGGCATGTCGGGAGCCTGCATATTGCGCCAGTACCTGTGTTTTTAGGATATTACGGCGACACACTCATGACTTTGTACCGTGAGCGTGAAGATGAGGATTGCTGTGAGGAGTTCCACATACTCCCCAAATTGTCGCCGGGGCCGCAAACGGGCGAGCGTTTGCTGTCGGCATGGTTGGAGAAGGGGGAGGAGTTGTTTTCCGCGCGTCCGCTTTTGAAGGAATCACTTACAACGCATATTGTAAGAGCAATGCGCACCCATCCGAATGTGGAAATGGTGGATGGGATGACAGGGGCGAAGTTGCCGAACTTCAAGTTACTCGGGGTGGCGATGACTGTGGCGAGAGTGCTGCGCAAGCGTGGCGACAAGCGTGTCGGTATCATTTTACCTCCCGGCCCGGGAGGCACGATTGGGTTGGTTTCCTGCTTGTTGGCGGGGGTAACGCCCGTGATGATCAATTACGCTAGTTCACGTGCCTCTTTTGAGAGCACTGTGCGCCAAGCTGAGCTCAAAACCTTCATCACCGCGCGCAAGTTCATGGAGAAGCTGCCCAACTTTCCATGGCCGCCCCAAGATCAGCTTATCCTGGTGGAAGACCTGCTGCGCACGCTTTCCAAGCCTGCTCTTGTTGCCAATGTGTTGCTGGCGAAGGCCGCTCCGGCATCCGTCATCTGCAAAATGTGCGATACGGATGCGCACCATGGGGATGATGAAGCGGTGATGCTTTTCACATCAGGTTCTTCCGGGGAGCCGAAAGGAGTGGCGCTCACGCACCGCATGGTGCTGGCCAACGTGGCGCAGTGCTCATGCCGCATACCGTTGCAGGATGAAAGATTTTTAGGGAGTCTGCCAATTTTTCACAGCTTTGGACTCACGGTGACGTTGATGCTTCCGTTGCTGTGTGGCTACCCTATTTGCGCTTACCCGAATCCAACGGAGGCGCGAACGCTCTGCGAACTGGTGAAAAAATACAAACTCACCCTTTTGGCGACGACTCCCACGTTTGCTCGCGCCATGTTGCGCCGGGCCGATGGGGATACTTTCGCTTCCATTCACCATTTCATTGTGGGTGCGGAGAAACTGCAGCCGGATCTGGAAGAAGAGTACAAGCGCAAGTGCGGAGTTTCTTTGCTGGAGGGCTATGGATTGACTGAGGCGACTCCCGTATGTTCCCTGAACATACAAGATGCGCCGCTGGTGCCTGGGTCAGCCTTCTACGTACCTGGTATGGTGAAACGTAGTATTGGAGCGCCGTTGCCTGGCATTGCCGTGCGGATTACCGATGTAGAGGACGACACCAGAGAACTTTCCCTCACGGAACGAGGCATGATCTGGTTCCGAGGCGCCAATGTCTTTCGCGGCTATGTAGGCAGGCCTGAGCTCAATGATTCCATCTTCAAGGACGGTTGGTTCAAGAGCGGCGATATTGGCCAGCTTGATCTCAATGGTTTCATTACGCTTGGCGGGCGCCTCTCGCGCTTCTCCAAGATCGGCGGCGAAATGGTGCCGCACGAGGGTATTGAACTTGCCATTTCCCAGATATTGAAACTTGCCCCGGAAGATGGGGTGCAAATCGCTGTTACGGGTGTTGTAGATGAGCAGAAGGGCGAGGCGCTCGTGTTGCTCTCTGCTTTGCCTCAACACCAGCGCAGTTCGCAAGAACATGCCATTCTCAGCGAATTGCGTACCAAACTTGCCGAGCAAGAGTTGCCCAATCTTTGGGCGCCGCGGTATCTGGTCCCGGTTGAAGCTATACCCGTGCTGGCGACTGGCAAGCTAGATTTGCGCGGCTGCCGCCTGTTGGCTGAGGAGGCGCTTATCGAGGGACAAGATTAATGTGCTCCGTGAGTTACCGGATTCAGTCAAGTTTGAAAGTCTTTCTCGATGACGTGAATTGCAAGAATAAATGCAACATATGACAGAAAGAGTTGAGGTCATGAGAAGAGAGGGGTAAAATAGTGGCGGAAGGAATGAGTCCTATGCCAGGCGGATTTGCCCTTGAAGATGGCGCGGGGGTAGCGATTCATCCAGAGAGCGATGGAGTTGAGAGTTGTTTGAGGGACGCGGGAGAAATCCGAGCCCTTGGGGAGGAAGCGACGGATAAAGCGATTGGCATTTTCATTGCTGCTGCGTTCGGAGGCGCAGTAGGGGTGGGCGAGGTAAGCATGCTTTGAACTTCTTGAAACCTTTTTTTGTGCCAAGAACCTGTTGCATTTAATTTTGCGATCCACAGTACCGCGCGGATACTCGACAAGAGGCTTGACAACCAGCGGGGGAACCTTATCATGGAACACATATGAACACGTATCAAGTGGCTGTTTTGGCTGGGGATGGGATAGGGCCGGAGGTGATGCACGAAGCGCTTCGCGTGCTGAGTGCGGTGGCTCAGAAATATGGCTTTAGCGTCAAGTGTGTGGAAAAACTCGTTGGCGGCGCAGGGATAGATGCCTGCGGTAAGGCTCTACCGGCAGACACGCTGGAGGCATGCGAGGCATCGGACGCTATTCTGTTTGGTTCTGTTGGGGGGCCAAAGTGGGAAAGTTTACCGCCGGATGAGAGGCCGGAGCGTGGGGCTCTATTGCCGCTGCGAGCGTACTTTGGGCTCTATGCCAATTTACGGCCAGGGGTATGTTTGCCAGAGCTTACAGCGTCCTCTCCACTCAAGGATAGCCTCATTGCAGGAGGCTTTGATATTCTCTGCGTGCGCGAACTCACTGGCGGTATGTACTTCGGGGAGCCGAAATTTTACGGTGAGCGCGATGGTGAACTCGTGGGGCTGGATACCATGATATACCACCGCCACGAGGTGGAGCGTATTGGCCACTTGGCATTCCGAGCAGCTCGAAGTCGCAGCTGCAGGCTCTGCAGCGTGGACAAGGCGAATGTGCTGAGTGCGTCCGTGCTTTGGCGGAGTGTGATGACCGAGCTGGCTGCGCAGTACCCGGATGTACAGCTCAGCCACATGTATGTGGACAACGCGGCCATGCAGCTTGTGCGCAACCCGGGGCAGTTCGACGTCATTGTCACGGAAAACACTTTTGGGGATATCCTTACAGACGAAATGGCGATGATATGTGGTTCACTTGGCATGTTGCCCAGCGCTTCGCTCTGCACGCGCAATGGGGGGAAGACTTTCGGCTTATATGAGCCCTCCGGCGGTTCTGCGCCGGACATTGCTGGGCAGGGTATCGCCAATCCCATTGCGCAGATCCTATCCATGGGGATGATGCTGCGGTACTCTCTTGGCCAGCCTCGAGCGGCCGATGCCGTGGATAAGGCTGTGCGCGCCGTCATTGCGGCAGGCTTCCGCACGCGCGACCTTGCCACCGGCGCTCCTGGGGAACGGCTCATCGGCACCGCAAGCATGGGGGATGCCGTTTTGGATGCCCTCACGTAGCAGCCTGGTGCATGTTTGCTTCTCTCCGGCACCACGAAAAGTAGGACAGGTGCCAAAGATGGCATGTAACACTACATGTTGCGGTTGTTGTGAAATAAGTATAGAAAATCTTGAAAAATCAGGAGATAATGCTTGCCAACGTGCTTGGGAGCCGGTATAATGGGAGCAGTAAAGAACCTGCAGAGGGCCATGAAATTCTCACTCGCGAAACAAGTATTGCTGGACGGACTGAACAGGGTGGTGGGCGTCGTGTCCACGCGTCCGAGTATGCCGATTCTCTCCAATGTGCTCATTGAAGCGATGGATGGGGAGCTGAAGCTGACGACCACGACGATGGAACTGACGATCCAAGCCAAGATACCGGCGGCAGTTGAAACCCCCGGGTCTTTCACGCTGCCGGCAAAAAAACTGCAGAGTATTGTGCGCGAGATGAAAGATGGTGAGGTGAATGTGGAGCTGAAGGGCAACGCAGTGACTGTGCGTTGCAACCGTGCTCATTTCAAGCTTTATGGGCTTGTTGCTGAGGAGTTTCCTCAGATGCCTGCCTTCAAGGAAGCACGTGAGTTTGAGGTGCCGCAAGGCATGCTCAACAAAGGTTTGCGCTACACAGAGTTTGCCATCGCCAACGATGATATGCGCTATGTGCTTAATGGTATCTACACCTGCTTTCAGGATGGTAAGCTTACGCTGGTGGCCACAGATGGGCGTCGTCTCGCTCTCTTTGAGAATGAGCTGGAGTTCCCGGAGTCTCAGCAAGTGTGCCTGATTCTGCGCAGCCGCGCGGTGCCCGAGTTGCATCGCTTACTGGGCGATACCGGCAACGTGCAAGTACGCGTGTCAGCGGACCAGGTCTCTTTCGATTTAGGGGATACGCTGCTCATCACCAAACTTATTCCGGGCAATTACCCGAACTACCGGCAGGTGATACCCAGTCGCTACAATGAGCGTATTGCGCTGCCGGCTCAGGAGCTTAACGAGGCAGTGCGTCGTGTTTCACTGCTGGCTGCTGAGAAGAAGAATACGGTGCTTTTTCACATTACCCCTGGAGTGCTGGAGGTGCAGTCCGGCTCGGCAGATGTGGGCGAGGCGAATGAGGAAGTGCCCATAGAGTACAGCGGTCGTGAGTTCTCCATTACGTTCAATGCGGATTATGTGCTGGCTCCGCTCAAGGCGGTGGGGGAGAATGAGGTGAGTATTGACCTTATTGATGCATCTAGCCCGGGCGTCATGCGTGTGGCGGATGAATTCCTCTACGTGCTCATGCCCATGCACTCTTGAGCCGTTTTTGGAGGGAAAGGGGCAGGCTGTCCCCATGCGTTCTACGTTCGGGGTCGCGGCCGGGGTTTGCGCTATGTGCTACAATAGCCATGCAAGATGTCGAACGGCAAACTCAAGGAGAAATGGAGAGCAACGCCGCACTGTCCCGGTGTCTACCTGATGCGCGGGGTTGGCGGTCGAGTCATTTATGTGGGTAAAGCGAGGGATTTGCACAAGCGGTTGGCCAATTATTTTTCTCCATCGCGCGCTACACTGGAAAACGGCAAAACGCGTGCTCTGATTTCCGCAATTGAGGACTTTGATTATTACGAGGTACGCAATGAACAAGAGTCGTTACTTTTGGAGCAGAAGCTCATCAAAGAATATCGGCCGCACTACAATGTGCAGCTGAGGGATGATAAACGTTATCTGCTGGTGCGAGCCGATCGGGATGTAGAGTTGCCGCGTTTCTCACTGGTGCGTTTGCGCAAGGATGATGGCGCCCGCTACTTTGGCCCCTTTGTGCACAGCGGCGCGCTCAAGGAGACTGTGGAGTGGCTCAATCATCGCTTCCGGCTGAGAAGCTGCAATGTACGCTGCCCTGGTGCCGAAGATTACAGGCATTGTCACGATGATGTGATTCGCCATTGCTCTGCGCCATGCATAGGGCGTATCAGCACGCAGGATTACCGCACCAATTTTACTGCGGCAATGGATGTACTGGAAGGACGGGGTTTGCGCGAGCATCTGGATGCACTCTCCCGCGAGATGCAGCGAGCAGCTGATGCGCTGGACTTTGAACGTGCTGCCAAGTTGCGTGACATCCGTGAGAATGTGGAAAAAACGCTTGAGCCCGCACGCCGATTTGCGCGCGCCGATGCCGATTTGCCAGGGACGGTCAATCCGGAAAGGGATTTAATGCAGCTGGCAGAGGCTTTGTGTATACCCCCGCCGCAGATTATGGAGTGTTTTGATATTTCTAATCTCTCGGATAACCACATCGTGGCATCCATGGTGCGCTTCTCGGACGGCAGGCCAGATCCTGCTGCCTACCGCCGTTACCGTATCCGATCTGTGAGTACGCAGAACGATTTTGCTTCTATGTTGGAGGTGGTGAAACGTCGCTATTCACGCATCCTCGGTGAGAGTGATGCCCTCTTCGACAAACCAGCTGGAAAAGATGCCTACTCATGGCTGCTGGAGTTGCGTGCCCTGGGCAAATCACCTATCACTGTGCCGGACCTCGTACTGGTGGATGGTGGCAAGGGGCAACTTGCCATGGCGCAACGAGTGTTGGCGGAAATCGGCCTGCAAAGCATGCCCGTGATAGGTCTGGCCAAACGAGATGAGGAGCTGTACTTGCCGGGACGGCCAGAGCCGCTGGTTCTTGCGCGGGATTCCGGCGCCCTGCGTCTCCTGCAACGCCTGCGAGATGAAGCGCACCGCTTTGCGCATAATTACAATGAGCTGCTGATGCGCAAACGCGTGCGCGAAAGTCGGCTGGACGCATGCCCCGGCATGACACCACGCCGCAAGCAACTGTTGTTGGCGCGGTTCCATAGTGTAGAACGCTTGCGCAAGCTCACCTCGGAGCAAATAGCCGAACTGCCTGGCGTTTCCCACACATGGGCAAAGCAATTCTGTGCCTGGATGGCGGAACATTAAGTGCGGTGTTGCAAGCGCCGTGCCATGTAACACGAGATGCGCCAACCTATATGGCGCTGCGATTTGGCAATGATGGTAGCCAGCACGAGTGCAAATCCCAGCCATTGCCCGGGCAGCACCGTTTCTGCATACACAAGCCATCCCAAAAAAGTGGCTTCTGTGGGTTCTAAGCAGGATACAATCCCAAACTCAAGCGAGGTGAGTCGTTGCATGGCGAAAGCTACAAGCGCTAATACTCCCACCCCTTGGAGTACCCCCACTCCCAGCAACCATGGCCATCCCTGCTCCAAGTTCGCTAACGGAGCCGTGGTGGCCAGCAGTGGAGCCACCAGAGCAAGCATGCCAGCGCCAGATTGCCAGAAAAGTCGGCGCAAAAGGCTGATTTCTGAAGACATAAAACGGTTGAGCACGACATAGAAGGAATAAAACAATGCGCACAATAAACCGTAGACAATGCCCAGCGCATGACGACGCCCCGCTACATCTTCATCGGCAAAGCATGTGATTAGCATAATACCCATCCCCGCAATCATGAGCAACATCACATCCCGACGCGGCGGAAGGCGCTTTTGGAGCAGAGATTCCCACACAGCCGCCAATAGCGGACCTGTCGCGGACAGCAGTGCGGCTATCCCCGCGGATGTATACCGGATCGCTAAGAAGTAAAACAGGATGCACATACCAGTGCTTACCCCGGAAGCAAAGGCTGCAGGAGAAAAGCGCAAGCTCTCGCTGCAGCGCAGCTTAGCTCCGCATGCCACTGAACTAATCAGCAGGAATCCTACTCCGAACCTCGCGAAAGAACATAGCTGTGCGCTGCAGTGCGACTCACGCACAAAAATGCACAGTGATCCCATGAGTACCGCTGCGGCCAAGGCTGCCAGCAGTGCGTGTGCATGGGTTGATGCGACCGGGTGCATAGGTGGCGCTCATGCTTATGCTCGCTCCGCTCGCAGGGCATCTACACAGATAGCTGACCATGTCTCCAGTCGTTCATAAAGTGACCCTGCCAGTTCATCCAAACTGTGAAATGCCAACTCTGCGAGCGTTTTTTCATTTGGAGCCACCTCCTCAGTATCCAGCTCAAAAAGATGCACCATACCCAAGTGTACACTGCCTACGTCATTCGTGTCGTCATTAATGACGGCATAGAGTTGCTGCGTAGCCGCCCCCGAAAAGCGAATTTCCTCACGTATTTCGCGCTCCATACCGGCTAAGTACGTATCAACACTGTCCGTCAGGCCGTCCACCGGGTTGATATGTCCGCCAATGCCTAACGACATCTTGTTGTGCAGACGTACTTCGCCGCCCTTCGGCGTGCGCGCATACGCTAAAATGCGTCCCTCGTGCCGGAAAATGGCATAGGCGATTATCTGCTTAAACCGAGGATCGCCCTCCGCCTCATCACGGTCCATGTACCTCGCCACACCTAGCTTTAGAAAAGCGGTCAAATAATCTTGCGGATTCATGCGTACCCCGTGAAAAGCTCCAACAGCTTCATAGGCTGCCCGCGGTACCACAAGAACCTGCTCTCCATTGTATCGAGACATGCGCTCAGTCTAACACGCTTCGTGCACTATAGCAAGTCCAATACGCTAGCATAACATGACGCATTCGTTGATTTTTGGGCTTGCCACGCGTTGCCCTCTCCTGTACCATGCGGGTGGGGCCGTAGCTCAGTGGTTAGAGCAGGGGACTCATAATCCCTTGGTCGTGGGTTCAAATCCCTCCGGCCCTATGCAGCAGAGTTGTCTCCTCGTGTAGAGGGCCAGACATGAATATGGTCATGCCGCCCCCCCCAAGATTGATGCTCGTACAATGGTTACCGCATGGATACGCACTCGCAATTGCACGATGGCTCGCTTTACCAAAGTATGGATGAGGAGCTAGTCCAAGCGCAAAGGACTCATATGGAGCTTCTCTGCGACTTTAACCAAACGCGCCCTAGTGAAGCAAAGAAGCGCGCGGAGCTTTTAAGCAAGATGTTGGCGGAAATTGGCAAGGCTAGTTTCATTGAACCTCCGTTCTTTGCTAACTGGGGCGGCTGTTTTCTGCACCTAGGGCACCATGTGTACATCAACCATAATCTCTCGCTTGTGGATGACACACACATCTACATCGGAGATTGCACAAAACTTGGCCCCAATGTGATGATTTGCACAGCGGGGCATCCTGTCCTCCCAGAGCTACGTGGTGCTTCTCCTTATCAATTTAACATGCCAGTGCGCATCGGACGCAACTGCTGGATTGGTGCCGGCGCCTGTATCCTTCCCGGTGTCACCGTTGGCGACAATGCTGTCATAGGCGCTGGCAGCGTTGTTACGAAAGACGTCCCGGAGCGTACCGTGGCAGTGGGAAACCCCTGCCGGGTTCTACGACCAATTTCAGATCGCGACAGAGAAATTTACTTCAGGGACAAGAGGATCGATTGGAACGCCGTGGGGGAGAACTGAGTTTTGCGCAAAGGGGCTGGGCTCTCTTGAAACGTACGGGAGATGAGATGCCCGTGATTATATTGCGGATTTACACGCCAAGGCGAGTGTCCCAGAGTTCAATATGGAGACGTGGGCTGAGACGGACGCCGTGAGCAAGACAGATGTCAGCTACAATAGGTAGCAGGCGACGATAGGAGGAGCGGTCGGCAGCACAGGGCATAAGCAGGATTTTCTCCTGAGGAAGGCCCAACCGGGCGATGTGTGACCAGTCTTGCTCTCCGGTGATGACAAACTTGAACCACGAGTTCGGTAAAGCCGCAAATGCGTCAAGTACGAACTGTTGCAAGCTCTCGGGAGCGTTTCCAGCGTGCGGCAGTTTAGGTGATACATTCCATTGGTTCACACGGGCAAGCAGCTTTGGTGACGGGAGAAAAGTGCCGTTGGTTTCTACTTCGATCGCGTAATCCTGAGGGAGCATAAGGAGCAGTTCTTCAAGTTCATCGGTTTGTATGAGAGGTTCTCCACCGGTGATAATTACACGCTTGGCGGGAAAAGTCATCAGCCGTGTCACTACTTCTCGTGTTGGCAAATCAATGGAGGCGCCCCACGAATGTTTGGAATCGCACCACGAGCAATGGAGGTTACAGCCAGCCAACCGCAAGAAGATGGCAGGAGCGCCAGCATGGATTCCCTCCCCTTGCAGAGAGAAAAAGAGCTCTGGTGCATGATTCAGGCGTGCAATACGCATGGAGGTGTGCTACGATGTGCGGACACCCATACATACCAAAATTGGCGGGTATGGTCAATGCAATTCACCCTCATGTCCCTAGCACCTCAGTTACGCATTCTTTTTGTATGCTTAGGCAATATTTGCCGCAGTCCAGCGGCAGAGATCATATGCCGTGCTGTACTGCGAAAGACCGAGATGGCAGGGCGGGTGACGGTGGATTCCTGCGGCACTGCCTCTTACCACGTGGGCAGCAGACCGGATGCGCGCATGCTCGCCGCGCTAGAGCGCGCCGGGTTTCGGTATGATGGACACCGTGCTCGTCAGTTGCGGAAGGAAGATGGAGCGAGATTTGAGCTCATCGTCCCGCAAGATTCAGAGAACATGCGCGATGTACATCAGCTGCTGCGTGGGACCTCTGCGCGGGTGGTCCCCATGCGAGAGTGGTTCCCAGCAGGTTGCACATTGCGAGAAGTACCAGACCCCTACTACGGTGGAGCAGCAGACTTTGACGGTGTGGTTCAATTGCTGGCGAACAGCATGCCTCAGCTCATTAAGGAGCTGAGGGCAGAACTTTCAGCGCGTGATGGTAATTCGACCGTATGAATCGCTGCGGCCATTTTGGTCGCAATTTTTACTCTGGTCGAATAGGATAAAGAGGTGCGGGTCTTTCGGTGAGCTCTCCACTGTGAGAGTGTACACGTTGTCCTTGGCAGCCCTGCCGGCGGAGCCTTCGTGTTCGTCCTGTGCAATGAGCTGCGAGCCGTCATAGAGCATGACAGAGCGGATATTGGCTGAATGCCGCCCCCTAGTGTAAGTGAAAGTCACTTTGTAGGTGCCGGGCGTGGTGATGGGCAGCGGGCCAGCCAACTCAAGCGGTTCACTTGGACCGCTTACGACATCCGGTGTCCATCCCTCCACCAGGTTGAATCCAAGCCCCCAGTCACGCTCCACTGCTTTGGCAGATTGGCCCAAATAGTTGTCTGGGTTGAGGGAGGCCATAGCCCGTGCATACTCACGGATTCTAGAAGCAGCTCTGGCACCCATGTGGCGGCGCATGATACCGATGCTGATGGCATAGAGAGCCTGCTTCTGTTCGGTGCTGTACACAGGGTCCTTCAGATAAGCCTCTGCTCGAGAGAGAGCGGCTTGCCAGCCCTTCCCAGCGTCCTTGCTTGACTCAATGCCGAAGATTTCCATCGATAAATCAAATGGGTTGATAAGTTTGCGAGCGTAGCCGGTTTCATTATTGGGATCAAGTTTTTTGATTTGAGCGATGATGTTGCCCATGCGTTCTGGAGGGTTGATGCCAGGCTGGCTGGCAGCTTCGCCAAGCAGGCGCGCCTTTTCCACTCCCTTCGCCTTTGCAGCTTGGGCAAGCAGCTCCTCCTGTTTACGCATGGCGGCCAAGTTATCCGAGATGTTTTTGGCAACATCTTGCGGTTTTGAGTTACAGACGGCGGGACCGCAGAGGGTGGCGTAATGGCGACCTCCCTTGGTAAGCATGAGGATGGCGGGGTAATCTGAAGCATCAGGTATTGCCAGCTTTCCGAACTTAGCTTTTTGAGCTTCTTTGAACTCATCTGTCAGTACGTTGGGTACGGGGACTTCCATGAACACAGCATTACCAGCCGCTTGCTTGACGGCTTGTGAGTTCATGAGTTTACGGCATATTTTGGAGCTGTTGTTATCCCAACCTTGCGCGTAAGCGAAGAGGATGTAGCCATCATCCTGCAGAACAGCTTGAGCCGCGTCATAGGAATCTACCAGAACAGGCTCGGCCATTGTCGGAGCCTGCATGACCAGTCCGGCAATCAGAAGGGAAAGAGTATATTTTTTCATGGTTGATCTCGTGGTTGAATGAATAATGGAGGTTAAACTTAAGCAGCGGGCTTCCCATAAATAAAGATGCCGCGCAGGTGGAAAAAGTCAGGTCCGCCTGGACGAAGAATGCGCACAAACTTCGCCAGCGGGCGCTCGCTGCTCAAATCGATCTGCAGCACCTTTTGCTTGCAGGGACCGAGTTGGGCTACATCGCGCCAGTCATCGTCCTTACCTGTCTCTGACACCTGTACTTTCATATTGTTGAGGCGTTGCAGGTTGCCGTCTGTTGTCACCAGCACGATGCCGGTGAGATTTGCTTGTTTGGGGAGAGTGACAACGACCCAAGCATCCTTATCTTTGCCGGTGTGGAAGCTACCGCCCACTTTTGGTTCCAATACGCCCCAGTGTCCGCATGGTTTGTCCCAGTTGGATGTGGAAGAAGCTCGAATCATGCCGCCGCGTGATACCAATTGGTCTTGAAGAACAGGGACTTGAGGTAATTTGGCGGGTGGGTTCTTGTACTTATCAGGCAAGGATGAGGCCAAGGAGTTGTAGCTATTGAGGTCGCCAGCGGCTTCGGCTGCCAAAATCACCGGGCCGAGCAATTTTTCACGGTCTTCATCGGAGCTAGCGGATGCGTTACCCCCCAGCGCACTGGTCATGGCGCCAAGGAAAGCTGCCTTTTTATCTTGGGACATTGTTTTGCTGAGTTCTGAGCCCCAAGAGAGCAGCACTGTTGCATAATCTGTTTTCCCGGCCACATGTCCCAACACAGTGCGTAGAACATCCAGCACGGCATCATCTTTCTTTGGATCGATGCCCAGCAAATTCAGCTGCTGGTTGAGCATATCCTCTACACGCCAGCGTCCCTTGAATCCCTTGTCCCATTCGGGGTCAGGACCCATTTCCTGCACATTTTTCCAGAAATCAAGAGCAACTCGGCGCAGTTCCTCCTTGTTTACCCCTTGCATTTTTTTGAGGTTGGGGTACACAAGCTGGCAGAGCATGGTGGCCGTCATTTCCGGGAACGCTTTGGCGAGATTTGCATTCAGGTTATCGCAGAGCTCAAGCCAGGGAGCAGGATTATCTGCAGATGTAGTCGTCAAGAAATTGGCATAGTCACGCCAAGCGTAATAATTGAGTGGTTGGGACTTGATAGCATCCAGGTAAAGTCCCCGTGCCTTTTCTGCATCGCCGGTTGCATACAGATTGGCAAGACTCAGCTGTGCGCGTGAAAGATTCGTTTGCTTTTCCTCTTCCGGCGAGAACAGTTTATCCGCCATGTGTAGAGAACTAAAGACATGAACTCCTGAGAACACCTGCCAATGCAGTCCGCGCTGCCAGCTCAGCGAGTAGGCCGGCGTCCATTTGCCATCCACCAATACGACATAGGAGCAGTGAGCAGGCTCGCCGGAAGTCATGGCGGGGATACCGTTAGCCGTGGCAGTGGTGGCGCCGTAGTGCGAAAGGCCGCCGCACACGCCGCCGACCTCACGTGTGAGCTGGTTGAATTTGCCGCCGTAGCCCTCATCGAATGGAGCGTGATAGAAAGCCCCTTGCACAGAATCGCCGTAGATGTTGTAAGTGCGGTAAGGGGCTTGCCAACACGAACCTGTGTAACGGTACGCCGGCAGATGAACGTTCTGCTGGCTATATTTCATGCTATTAACGGAGCCTGACTGATCATTGCCTCCGAAAACGCCATCGAGCACGCCTTTGCCCTTCAATCCGCAAACGACGCGCATTTGCCAGATCGGCAATTTGCCAAAACTCTTGTTGAGTTTACCTCTTTTCCAAGACTTGGTGAGCAATTCGGCGCGGTTCACGGCATCCTCCTGCGAAAGCCCCTGGCGCGCGAACTCGAGGGCTGTGGCAGTGGCGATATTGCGTTCCATAGTATTGTAGGGCATATCGGGATTTCTGTCCGCGATTTTTTGGAGGATGGCCAAAGCCTCGCCGGTGTGGGAATCCTCTCCGCTGGAGCTCAGTTGGGAAGCCCAGTCTAAGTTGCTGCCTACTAACTCTGCGATGTTCGTCGATTGGGGAATGGAGTGGTTGGCCTCAATTTCGTTTTCAATTGCTTTTATACGTTGCATGCGCATGCTGTCAAGATGAGCGAACTTAGCGGGCAGCTGAGTGCCGGCGGGTACATTCTGCATGAGCTCAGTATGTTCCTTTTCGAGTTTTTCAAGATTGGCTCGTCTCTGCTCATCAATTTTGGTGCGTGCCTGCTCGCCGCGTTTTTCCGCGGTGAGCATATTGGCATCTGCCAGCAGTAGTCGGTTTTGCGGTTTAGAAATAAACTGAGCTACAGCTGCCGGGTCTGTGGATGGCAGACGTTCTTCTATCAGCTTGGTAAGCTTGGCAGTAGCTTGCTCCGGACTGCTCCAATCTTGCGCAGTAAGGATGCGTTGAATATAGCTGCCAGGCATAGTGCGCGGAATATGCAATGCATCGCACAAGCCAGCGGGTAAGTACTTGCGAACCAATGCCGGTCTGTAGTAGCAAAGCGCGGCCCCTGCCGCCAAGATCACGACGGCAACGCCGACCGTTTTTTTCAGGTATGAGGTAGACATAAGATGAATGGGAGTGTGTGTGGAATTTGATGATTGAATGGGGAAATAGAAAGTTTGCCGCATAAGTCACAGTGGACAAGAGCATCTCTGTTGCGACGATGGACGAAAAGGATGCGAAGAGCTCTGGTTAACTCAATGGGGGTTTGCCGCGCGAGACCCCGGCACAAACAGCTGTGCCCTGCGTTAGCCCTGTGGGAGCGACGATTCTTGTTTTGAGTGTTTGTATTCATGCCAAGCAGCATCAGCGGTTATGAAAAGCATCACGGAGATCATTATTGCGCAGGGAGGGAGGAGTGTCCAAATCATCTGCAGAGCCATGGGGCAAACGATTTCCTCCAGCGGGTGCATACCGGTGAATGGGGGTCACGGGAGATGCGAGTTCATCACGATTGCGCAAGGAGGCGGCGTGGACCGTAGCTACGGGCGGCATGTAATCCTCGCGATCGGGAGTGGCTGGTTGGTGCGGAGCAGAGAAAAGGTCCAACTGGCGAGGGTTGGGAGATGTCGATTCCTGGGGCAGGGTGTCATTTGCCTTGGAGAAGTTGGATGGCCGTTCCTGCTGCTCATCATCGTACAGGTCGTCTTGCTCCTCATCGATATCTTGCTCCTCCTCTTGGTCGCATTCAGATTCATCGACCTCATCCACAGGGGACTCACCGGGTACCTCCTGAGGTTCCGCATGGCGCTGATCATCGTCCGTGGCGTCTTGTGCCATCTCCTCTGGAATGTCATCCTGTGCATCTATGGCGTCTGATTGCTCTGGCAGTTCTTCCTGTGGCCGTACAGGAGTGGGTGCGGCGGCACAGGCAGCTTTGAATTCCTGCGCATCAATCGAGGCGATGAGAGTAACGCGTACTTCTTCACCCAAGTTTGCTTTCACCGATGCCCCAAAGAATATCTGCACATCCTCTCCACCGAGAGCTTCACGCACCGCATCCATGGCTTGCCGAATTTCGCTGATTGAGAGGGAGTCCCCGCCAGCGATATGCACGATAGCTTTACGGGCGAAACGTAGTGCTCCATGGTACGTGGCAAGCGGAGATTGAACCGCTGCGCGTGCAGCTTGCTGTGCACGCTCGGCGCCATAGCCGCTTCCCGAACCAAACACACAGCGCGAGTCGCTATTCTCTAAAGCTGCTGCCAGTTCATCCAAGCCCAGGTTAATGAGCCCGGGGGAAGTAGCCATCATAGGCACCGAAGCGGTTGCTTTGGCTAACAGGCGGTCCACCTCCTCAAATACCTCGCGTGCTCCACTTCGGTCGCGGAACAGTTCCTCCATATAATCGTTTTCAAAGCAAAAGACAATGTCAGAGAGGCGGGCGATTTGTTCGTGGGCAAGCTCAGCTTGTTCCAAGCGGCGCTTGCCCTCAAATTCAAAGGGCATAATCATCACGCTCACAAGGAATACTCCGGACTGTCTGGCTAAACGCGCCAGCTGCGGCGCTGCGCCCGAACCTGTGCCACCCCCGAGCCCAACTACCATCACCACCAGTTCATTGCCTTTCAAAACGTCCATCACACGTTGCTCGCTCTCCTCCATAGCCTGCCTGCCAACTTCGGGGTCGCCACCGGAACCAAGGCCATGGCTGATTCCCTCTCCTAGTTGGATAAACTCCACGTTGCCGCAGGCACGCCCCACGCGCTCGTCCAGGGACATGATGTAGAGGCGCACGTGGTTTGCACTGGAGGAGTTGAAGCATCTGAGCACATTGGCGCCAGCGCCGCCGATACCGATGATGGCGATGCCGTCCTCCTTTTGTTTGTCTTCTCGATATTCCAGCATAATGTATGGGGAAATATTACTTAGTGCGGAAGAAAACCCTGCGCACCCAGTCTAGCCAGGAAGGCCAGCCTGCGGCGCGGGAGTTCTCATCTTCATATTTCTGAGCATAGCGGATGAGGCCGATGGCGGTGAAAAAGCGCGGGTCATTCAGGTAGCTTTTTTCTTCGCCTAGCGGCTGCATGGGCCAACGTTGCACGCGGGTGCCAAAAATCGAACCAGCCAGCCCGTCCAACCCGCGCATCAGGCTTGTTCCACCTGATAAGTACACTTCAAGTGCATTTTTGCGCCATAATTCGTCGGGCACGCGGTTCTTCACCCGTTCCAAAATATCCCGCAGCCGGTCTTGGATGATTTGGTTGAGCTCGCCGCGCATAATGGCCACATCGTGCAGCCCCGTGTCGGTGCGGTAGAGAGCAAGGGAGCGATCCTTCGTATCGCCCACGGCGTTACCTTCTCTACATTTGAGCGCCTCGGCCGCCTCCATGGAGACGCTGTGGCCGGTTACCAGGGTGATATCATTGTTAATGGTGCGCCCGCCGGCGGGGATGCACCCGCATGAGACGATTTCGCCCCCTTTGTAGCAGATGTAATCCGTAGTGCCGCCGCCAATATCAATAACGAGGGCTCCGCTTTCCTTCTGAGACCTCTTGAGCATCCGCATTGCAGTTGCCAAGGGGGCAAATACCATGCAGCTCACTTCGAGCGGTACATCCATCACGCACTGCAAAGAGTTTTGCAGGCGCGTACGCATACCGTGGATGACATGGCAATTCACGTCGACTGTGCGTCCACTAAGCCCTTCCGGGAAAAGCGTAGGTGGGCGGCCATCAATAGAATACCCTCCTAGCTCGCGGTTGATGACAAAGCGATCGGAGGCGAGATCAAGGTTTTCAGCCTTTTCTCTGGCGCGTGCCAAGTACTCTTCATCAATGACTGTTTCTTCTTCGGGCAGACGGTAGGAACCCACATTCGTTTCACCGTAGATATGTTCCCCCGTCACACTCAGGTATACATTAACAATATCAGCATTAGCACTATTTTGTGCCTGCTCAAGCGCGTCGCGCACGCACTGGCGCGCGTGCTGTGGCTTTTCGATTTCTCCTTTAAGCACTCCGGCGCTTGGCACACACCCTGCCCCGATAATAGTAGCTGTAGCATCCGGCCGAACCTCTCCCACGACCATGCAGGTCTTGGAGGTGCCTATCTCTAATCCGACATATATTTGCGATTGTGCCATTGTAAATGGGTATGATCCTGGTAGCTTTGCTACGAAGTTCCTCGCCCATCCTACCACATATCTACACCACGTTTCCAGCTAATTTTTGGTTTTTCTTCATAAAAATAGCACATGGGACAGAAGATAAGTCTCGCGCAGTTTTCGGACAACAAGCGCCAACGTCATTCTGCTTGCCAGTGCGCGGCAAGACGTGTACAATGGCACGCTGTGCACGCCTACGATTTCGATACTCGACCTTTTATTCTTTTTTGGGAGCTGACGCGTGCGTGCTTGTTGGCGTGTCGGCATTGCCGCGCCGTAGCCCAGCCGCACCCACACCCGCAGGAACTTACACCTTCTGAAGCTCAGCACTTGGTGAATGATATTCGAGAGCTCAACCCGGCGATGTTGGTGCTCACCGGTGGCGATCCGATGATGCGCCGCGACCTGTTGGAGATCATTCGTACGGCAGCAGGGGTCGGGCTGCATGTTGCTCTGAGTCCGGCGGCCACGCCGCGTCTGTTGCATGCGGACTTTCACGCGTTGAAGGAAGCCGGAGTTCGCAGCTTGAGCCTAAGTTTAGATGGAGCCAGGGCCGAGACACATGACCGATTTCGCGGCGTGGCACATACTTTTGAACGCACCTTGCAGGCGGCGCAGCTCGCCAAACAGGCAGGTATCATGCTCCAGATGAATACAACTCTTTCCCGCGCGACAGTGCCTGAATTTGATGCATTTGTGGAGCTGATGCGTCAGGTTCAGCCAGATGTGTGGAGTCTTTTTGTGCTGGTGCCTACCGGGCGAGCGCAGGTTGTGGATTTGCCCACGGCGCAGGATTTAGAGGACATCTGGCGAAAACTTGTACGCCTGCGCGGGGATCTGCCTTTTGCGGTGAAGACTACGGAAGGACATCATTACCGCCGCGTGCTGATGCAGGAGGCTGAGAGGGGAGGTGAACCGTTGCGTCATCTTATCCCCACGCGCGACGGCAAAGGCGTGCTTTTCATTTCCCATACCGGGGAAGTGCAGCCCAGCGGGTTTTTGCCCATCACGCTCGGGAATGTGAGGACTGATCGTTTAGTCCGGCTATACCGTGAGCACCCCATCATGAAAAAACTGCGGGATGACAATGCTCTGGGTGGCAAATGCGGGGAATGTGAGTTCCGGCATATATGCGGCGGGTCGCGCTCCCGGGCCTACGGACTCACTGGTGATGCCTTTGCTGCCGAGCCGCTCTGCAGTTACCAGCCCGAGAAACACTAGGAGCCACACATGATGCCATGATCAACATCTCTCGACTATGGAGCGGCATTGAGCAGCCCGCCGATCATCTGCGTTACGGATTGCAGGACGCTGCCGGCTGTGCGCCTGCATCCTCCCGCGCTCGCAAGCCCATTGTGGTGTGGAATATCACGCGAACGTGCAATTTGCGTTGTGTGCACTGCTATGCCGATGCTCACGCGAAGACGTACCCCGGGGAGCTGACGCTGGAGCAATGCAATGCGGTGATAGACGATTTGTCGGATTATGGGGCAAGCGCGCTTCTGCTTTCCGGCGGGGAACCTTTGCTGCACCCCCATTTGCAGAATATTTTGGAGAGAGCCACAGCGCGGGGACTCAAGGTGACCATCTCAACCAACGGTACGCGTATCACCCCGGAATGGGCCAGGCGTTTCAAAGATTTTGGCGTGGCCTACGTTGGCATTTCATTGGACGGTATCGGTGCCGTGCACGATCAATTTCGTGGGGTAACCGGCGCCTTTGACGCCGCCATCCGCGGCTTCCGACTGTGTGAACAAGTCGGTCAAAAAATCGGCTTGCGCCTTACTCTCACTCGCAACAATGTGCAGAGCTTGTCCCAGATCCTGGACTATATTGAGAATGAGCGCATTCCGCGCGTGTGTTTCTACCATCTGGTGCCCACAGGACGAGGGGTGGATGTGGCGGCGCTGACGCCTGAAGAATCACGCGCTGCGCTCGATATGCTGTTGGAACGAGCTGCTGCTTGGCATGCCGCCGGCAGTACGCGGGAACTGCTCACAGTCACTCAACCGGCGGATGGAGTGTATATTTTGCTGCGCCAGATTCGGGAAGGAAAACGTGAAGCCGCTGCACAGACGCTCCGTCTGCTCACGTGGAACGGCGGCGGAGCAAATAGTTCCGGTCGAGGCATTGCTAACATTGATACTCAAGGTAATATCCATCCTGATCAATTTTGGCAGCAAGTCACTCTTGGCAATGTCAAAAAGGAGCCTCTGTCACGCGTATGGGAAGCTTCTCTCTCCCCCAGTGCCGCGCAACTGCGTGAGTTGCGTGGCAGTGATGAACCTGCCGAACGCCAGAGAAGGCTCAGTGGCCCGTGCGCTACCTGTCGGCATTTTGCTCTTTGCGGCGGGGGATATCGCACGCGCGCCGCTATCGCCAATGGCCATTGGTTTGGCAGTGATCCTTCCTGTTATCTAACTGATGAAGAACGTCAAACGCCAATTTCGGCGGGAGACGTGGCGGCAGAATGAGGGGTCCAATATACTAACTGTGCGTCTCGGCACGCGGGATGGCGGCATCCGCCTGGGTCATTTGGCCAAGTACCCGTCGGTACTCCATGGGGAAGACCTTGACAAAGTTGGGGAGGGCATTCTCAAAGTCGGCCAGGATGTCGCGAGCACGCTGGGAACCGGTTGCACGGGCGTGCTCTTCAATGAGCGCGCGGAGACGTTCAATATCCTCCGGGTCAGAGACGGGATCGAGGTCAATCATATCGAGGTTGCAGTAGCGGTCAAAGAGATGTTGTTCGTCCCAGACGTAGGCGATGCCGCCACTCATACCGGCGCCAAAGTTGTGACCTGTTGGGCCGAGCACGACAACACACCCGCCGGTCATATATTCACAGCAGTGGTCACCTGTGCCCTCCACCACAGCACAGGCGCCGGAGTTGCGCACGGCAAAACGTTCTCCCACTTGCCCGCGGATGAACATTTTGCCACTCGTAGCGCCGTAGAGAAGCACGTTACCCGCAATGACATTGTCTCCCGGCACATAGGGACTCTCCGGGAAAGGAGTGAGGATGATTTTACCTCCCGACAGCCCTTTCCCGACATAATCATTGGCTTGACCGTGAAGTAATAAAGTGATTCCATGCGCAAGGAAAGCGCCGAAGCTTTGTCCCGCCGTGCCGTCCAGCTCGACCGTCAGCGTATCATCTGGCAGACCGGCGTGCCCGTACTTGGAGGCGATGTGGTAGGAGAGGCGGGTACCAACAGCCCGCTCCGTGTTGCGGACGGTAGTCCGGATTTTTACCGGCATGCCTTCGTTGAGGGCCGGCGCGGCTTCATCCACCAGGGAATCATCGAAAGTTGGGCAGACATTCGTCGTGTGCGCTGCTCCGGATACGTGGAGCGACTCAGAACGCAGAATGCGCGAAAAATCAAGATGTTGCGTCTTCCAGAAGTCAATCGCGCGATTGACGCGCAACAGGTCGGCTCGTCCCACGGCATCGTCCAGCCGACGCAATCCCAGAGCCGCTAAGTATTCGCGTACTTCGCGTGCAACGAAACGCATGAAGGACACGATGTACTCTGGCTTCCCTCGGAAGCGTTTGCGCAATTCGGGGTCCTGAGTTGCCACCCCCACGGGACAGGTGTTTTTATTGCACACGCGCGCCATGATACAGCCGAGCGCAATGAGCATGGAGGTGGCAAAGCCATATTCTTCCGCTCCGAGCAATGTGGCGGTGATCACATCACGACCATTCTTGATGAGGCCGTCTACTTGCAGGCGTACTTTATCACGCAATCCATTGAGGACAAGTGTTTGATGCGCTTCAGCAACGCCGAGCTCCCAAGGCATCCCGGCATATTTGACGGAGGTCAGCGGCGAGGCGCCTGTGCCGCCATCGTGTCCGGAAATGAGCACCATATCTGCTCCGCCTTTCGCGACACCGGCGGCCACTGTTCCTACACCGAGTTCAGAGACGAGCTTCACACTCACGCGAGCTTGCGGATTGGCATTGCGGAGGTCGAAAATCAGTTCTGCCAAATCTTCAATGGAATAAATATCATGGTGCGGTGGCGGTGAGATGAGTGTGACTCCCGGCGTCGAGTGTCGGACACGGGCAATTTCTTCGTTAACCTTGCCACCTGGGAGCTGACCACCCTCACCCGGTTTAGCTCCTTGAGCTACCTTAATTTGCAACTCATTCGCATGAGCAAGGTATTCAGCAGTTACCCCGAAGCGTCCGCTCGCTATTTGTTTCACGGCAGAGCAACGGTTTTCGCCATCCGCTTGGGGAGTGTAACGGGCGGGGTCCTCGCCTCCTTCGCCACAGTTGCTCATAGCGCCGATACGGTTCATCGCAACGGCAATCATTTCATGCGCTTCCTTGGAGATAGCGCCAAAACTCATGGCGCCGGAGACGAAACGACGCATGATGCTTTCTTCGCTTTCCACTTCTTCCAATGGAACAGGATGGGTCTCAGCGAAATCCAGCAGACCGCGCAGCGTGCAGCGCGTCTCCGAGTTCTCATTGACCATTTCAGAAAACACCTTGAATTGCGCATAGTCATCATTCCTCAGCGCTTTCTGGAATTGCCCGATCACTTTGGATGTCCAAATGTGCTTTTCACCACCCTTTTTCCACTTGTAGAGGCCGGCATTTTCGAGCTGGTCCTGAGGCTCAAAGATGAGTCCTTTGGCGCGGTGGAGGCGTTCGACAGCTTCGCGAGCAATTTCAGAGAGGCCGATGCCGCCGATGCGTGAAGCCGTTCCCGGGAAGAAACGAGAGACGACGTCTTCTCCAAGGCCAATGGCCTCGAAGATTTGAGCGCCGCGGTAGGAGCGCAGGGTGGATATCCCCATTTTGCTCATGGTCTTAAGCAGGCCAAAATCCACCGCCTCCAAGTAGTTTTCCAAGGCTTTGGTGGCAGAGACGGATGCAGAGAGTTTGCCGGTCTGGGCCAGCTGCACGAGCGTACTCATGGCTAGCCAGGGACATACGGCCGTGGCGCCGTAGCCAAGCAACAGTGCAATGTGCATCACCTGCCGCGCTTCTCCTGTTTCGGCGATAACCCCCGTGCCCGTGCGCACCCCCATTTCACGCAATTTACCATTCACCGCGGCTACGGCCAGCAGGCTGGGAATGGGAGACTCGTTGCCGGAGAGTTCACGATCGGAGAGAATGATGATACGGTAGCCACGAGCAATTGCCTGCTCAGTTTGCTTTTCAAGCTCACTGATAGCCTCTTGGAGCCCTGATGGAGAGAGGGAAGAAAAGCCGGTGGAGAGTGTGATGCAGCGAAAATCTTCTTCTTTGTTGCTTTTCAGAGCTTCCAAATCACTCAGTGTCAAGACAGGACGCGCCAACTTGATAATGCGCGCCATCTGCGGAGTCTCATCTAAGATATTGGCAGGGTTGCCAATAAAGGTGGTGAGAGACATCACGAGCTGTTCTCGGATGGGATCGATGGGCGGGTTGGTAACTTGGGCGAACTGCTGTTTGAAATAGTCGAAAAGCAACTGCGGTCGTTCTGAGAGTACAGCGAGCGCAGCATCATTACCCATGGCATACACAGCATCATGTGCGGTGTCGGCCATGGGAAGAAGGAAGTGTTCCACTTCATCTGCCGTATAGCCAAAGAGGGTCTGGGAAAACTGGATGCGACCGGGGTTGACATGCGGAGCATCCACACTGTCAAAAATACCGTGAATCTTGATGCGATTTTCCTGGCACCATCGACGGTAGGGTCGTAGACGCGCCACTTGAGTTTTTATCTCGGCGCTGTATGAGATGCGTTTTGTGGCGAAGTCAATCCATACGATATCGCCGGGCTTCAGACTACCGCGTTTCACGACCTTGGCCGGGTCGGTGTCGAGTACGCCAGCCTCGCTTGCGAGCACAAAAAGGCCCTCGTTACTCAGCTCGTAGCGGGCGGGGCGCAGACCATTGCGGTCCAAAATAGCGCCTGCCCCCAGACCATTGGAAAAGCACACAGCCGCCGGACCATCCCACGGAGCCATAAAGCCAGAGTGAAAATCGTAGAAGCCCCGGAGGTCCTCCCCGATGAAATAGCGAGAGCCAAATGCTTGTGGAATGAGCATCATCATGCTGTGCGGCAGACTGCGTCCGGCACTTGTCAGCAATTCCAGAGCATTATCCAGGCAGGCAGAGTCGCTCTGTCCCGATGGGATGATGGGCAGCAACTTTTTAATGTCATCGCCGAAGAGGGGACTGGACAAGCTGTGCTCACATGCGCTCATCTGGTTCAGATTGCCCCGCAGGGTGTTCACCTCGCCGTTGTGGGCGAGGTAACGGAAAGGGTGAGCGAGCGGCCAGCTTGGAAATGTGTTGGTGGAGTAGCGTTGGTGGACAATAGCAAGGGCGCTTTTGAAGAGCGGGTGGGCTAAGTCTTTGTAAAAGAGGGGAAGCTGCGGCGCAAGCAGCAGCCCTTTGTACACGATGGTGCGTGCCGAGAGCGATACCACATAAAAGCGGTCGCCTAGCTCCGGCATAGTCTCTGCCACGCATTTTTCCATGACACGGCGCAGAATGTAGAGGCGCCGCTCAGTGGCATCCCCATCATGGCAGGGCGCTGCAAAGAAAAATTGCTCAATATACGGAGCGCATTCGCGCGCAGTGCGGCCAATGGCGTCTTCATCCACCGGCACTGCACGACGCCCCAGCATCGTGATACCCTCGGCAGAGGCAGCGGCCTGGATCTGTTCGCAACAGGCGCTGCGCAAAGCCTCGTCCTTCGGCAGGAAAAACATTCCTACCGCGTAGTTGCCCGCCTCCGGCAATGGAAAGGCGCATTGCTCAGAGAAGAACTCATGCGGAATTTGTAAGAGCATGCCTGCGCCGTCACCGGTATTCGGGTCACTCCCGGCAGCGCCGCGATGGAGCAAACGCTCCAAGATTGCAATGCCCTTTTCCACGATATCGTGGGAAGCCACGGCATGCGTGTCCACGACCATACCAACTCCGCAGGCGTCATGCTCCAGCGAGGGACTGTAGAGTCCCTGCTCCTGCGGTAAATACGAGCTAGTTCTCACGGTGCTGTCATCATTTAACGAATTGTCGGCTCCACAGCTCAGCCGAGGCGCATTGTAGCACAGGGAGCACGCGATTGCAACCCCCTATTTTCTGCTTAAAACTCTTTGCGCGCCAAAAGCCACGCGGCGAGCAACAAATGCAACAGCATGTAGGCCAGAGCAATGAGCGCCAGCTCGCCCAGCAAGGTGGGTGGCGCCACTTCGCCGGCAGCCGTAGCATCCGTGAGTGAAAAGAGGGAAAAATCTGGGATGAGTAGGGCAAAAACTCGCTGCGTCCACTGCATGCCTGAGTTCGTTCCGATACTTCCAGCGGCGATGATCCCTTGAAACAGTTGCCCCTGGAACATGCCGATAAAGTAAGCGCCGAGCGAAATCACAATGCTTACAATAGTGCCGCTCGTGACGCTGGAGATCAGCAACGTCAGTGTACTCAGCACCGCAAGGCCGAGGAACATGGCAAAGATGCCTGCCTGGGTTGGTAATGGATCACCGGCAGCACGCACTTGTCGCAAGTACGGCTCCATATCACCCGATGAAAAACCGGCGGCAGCAAGCTGATGACGCACCTGCGCTTCAATTCCTGGTTCGCGTAGTTGCATGAGCAGCGCCATCAGCCCATCCATGACCAGCAGCATCACAGCCAATAGGGCGATCACTCCCAGCGCCTTGCCTGCCAAATAATCAAAACGCGGCACTGGTTTGCAGAGGATGGTGTAGAGGATACGATCTTCGGCGTCGCGGGGAATGAGCAAGGCTGTGGCAGCGACGCAAAAGATCATGCCAAAGAGGCGCATGCAGCCGGTAGCCACATCTTGAATGAGCTGCAACTGTCCAACCCCGGCAAACTCCACACCCAGATTTTGCTGGTAGGGCAAAAATTGCAGCGCCAAAAAGCCCACCGCAAAAAGCGCCAATACAATGAAAAGCCTCATGCGTACCAATTGGGTGAACGTCACCCCGGCAACCGCAGCGATGCGGTCCGGTGCATGCAGCATGTGGCTTACGAGGGCAGGCATGTGCTATTTGCGCGCAGCTTTTTCGCCCTCGTCTATGAGTCGCCAGAAGGATCGGGATTCACTGAGGCGCTGGTCCTCTGATCCGCCCATGCCGGAACGGAAAAGAAAATCGCGCAGCGAGTTGGTGTGCAGCACACGCTGCACCACCACCTTATCATCCTCCATAATGAAATAAATGCGGTAGTCTTTGCAACGGTAGCGGAAGATGCGGCGACCGTCTCGCTCCACGACGCCAAAGGGGGCATCTTTTGCCTGACCGTCCTTCATTTTCTCGCCATCCACTTGAAAACTATTGATGAGCTCGAGCTGGTCCAGCGTGGGAATAGCTGAGAGCTCGGATGCGCTAATCTCATTGAATACGATCTGATGCACGCTCGCATTGTAGCATTCTGCGAGCCTGCCCTGCAAGTCTAAAAAATGTCTGCTGATTGCGCCGCGCGCAGAGCAACAAATTAGAGGTTGCTTTCCAAAGGGACTCATGCTACACTGGCAGCGCAACTCTCAAATGACCCCCTCGCCCTACCAACTCGCCAAGCGAGCGCTTTTTTTATTCCCGCCGGAGGCAGTGCATGAGCCAACGTTGATGATGCTTCGTGTGGCGGAGCGGCTTCGGGTGCTGCAGCTTATGTGCGGCAAACCGATAAATGACCCGGTAGAGGTGATGGGGCTCAGATTCCCAAATCGAGTAGGGCTGGCGGCCGGCATGGATAAGCAGGGGACCTCTGTGGATGCTTTTGGAGCACTCGGCTTCGGGTTTGTAGAAGTCGGCACTCTCACCCCTCGCCCGCAACGAGGGAATCCTCCGCCACGCCTTTTCCGTTGCATCCCCCAGAGGGCCATCATCAACCACATGGGCATTAACAATCCTGGTGTGGACCAAGGCGTAGAAAATCTCTCTGCTGCCCGCCGCTTTAAGGGCATTGTGGGCGTGAATATTAGCAAGAACAAGGTGACACCAAATGACGAAGCCCGCATCGACTATCTGGCCTGTTTGAGGGCAGTGTGGGAAGTGGCAGACTACGTGGCTATCAACTTCTCCTGCCCGAATGTGCCTAACCTCTGCGAGCTCGCCAAGGCAGAAACCGCGGCAGATTTGCTCGCAGCCCTCAAGAGCGAACAATCTAACCTACAGCAAGAGACCGGCAAGTACGTGCCAATCGTTATGAAGGTGTCACCGGATATGAGCGAGCAGCAAATTCGCGAGCTGGCGCATGTGTTCTTGGATTGCCAACTTGATGGCCTGATCTGCACCAATACTACCACCTCGCGCTGCGGAGTGGAGAACCATCCGGCAGCGCAACAAAGGGGAGGGCTTTCCGGCGCCCCGCTTTTTAACCGTGCCAATGAGACATTGGAGGCCTTTGCTCAAGAACTTCATGGCGCCATACCCATCATTGGCGTGGGCGGCATCATGACGCCAGAGGACGCCTTGACCAAAATACGGGCGGGGGCATCACTTGTACAACTATACTCCGGTTTCGTATACCAAGGGCCGGGGCTCATCCGCAAGTGCGCACGGACTCTCAAAAAGCATTTTGCTGAACAGGTGGAGAGTTAGCTCGCTCGCGCGGCAGAGGTACGTTATGCTGGCCGGCGTATGCCTACTCCACAGTCGCGCAGCTACGGTGTTCACTTCGTCATCGTCTTTTTGTTTATCTGCCTGAATCTACGCCTGTCCATCTCTGCCACCGATCCCATCCTCACGGTGATTATGCACGATCTAGGTCTGCGGGTAGGCAGCAGCGCCCTGTTTGCGCTGCTGCCTGTCATCGCGCTAGGCGTGGCAGCGCCACTTGGCGCCGGTCTTGTCTCTTACGTGCGTCCGCGGCATCTCATCGCCTACGCTATCCTCTTCGCCGTGGGGGGCATCGTGTGGCGAAGTTACGGCGGCATTATCGGGCTCTACGGCGGCACACTCACCATCGGCTTAGGGCTAGGCATCACAGGCTCCGTCGTTCTCGGCGTGGTGAAAGATATCTTCCCTTCACGCGTGCCGGAGCTCATGGGAGCATACACCGCATGTGTGTGCGTGGGCACCTCGTTGGGCGCCTCGACGAGCGACCCTGTTATGCTTATGATGGGCGATTGGCAACGCGGTCTGCTTTTCTGGGCTGCCCCACTGATTCTAGCTCTGCTGCTGTGGGTGGAACTTATCGAGCGGGCGCATCCGTTGAATATTCGCCAAGACACCATGCACTCGCCCATCCGCCCGCTTCTGCGCCAGAGTAAGGCATGGTGGGTATCCATCTTCTACCTTTTCCGGGTGGCGGGAGCATGGATCATCATTGCATGGCTCAGCACACTCATGCACCACCGCGGCCTGTCAATGGTGGAAGCCGGACTCGTGCTGGGGCTTTCAACCGTCTCCCAACTTCCTGGCAACCTGCTTTCCGATCACTTTGTTCAATGGCTGGGCGGTCGCCCACATCTCATGCTCATTTCCATCCCTCTTTCCGTGCTTGCGATATGGGGGCTGTTGCTCGGTCCGCTTTCTTGGTGGCCGGTTTTTGCTGTCATTTTCGGCCTGGGCATCGGCTGCGTTTTTACGCTGGGCATGACCCTCATAGTCGATTCCTCGGCCGATGCGCCAACGACCGTCGCTCTTTCTGGTATGGCACAAGGCATGGGGTTCCTGTTTGGTGGCGTCCTGGCCTGGATCGCCAGCGATGTGATGGACACAGCTCACCCCGCTGTAAGCATGGCCTGCGTGTATTCCGTCTTCGCTGTCGGTTCACTCGTCTCCGGCCTCTGCAGCAATGCTCCCGGAAAGGTTTCTCTTCCTTCTTCCCGGCGCTGACGCATATCAAAAATTGCAATTTGGCTGGAAGTTTGCTTGACACGTGGTACAGGACGTGCTAGGCTGCCCGCATGAAGTACCTCTCTCACCTATTCTCTTTGGGGGCGCTGGCCCTGTGTGTAGCCGCCCCTTGCCTCACGGCTCAGTCGAGTGAAAGCACAGATGAGGCGATCCAGCAAACTGAACACAAAAACTTGGTAGGCGAGGCTCTCAAAAAATTGAAAACCTTCAACGGCAAGCCAAATACGAACGCCAAATTCTACATCTATTTGCAATCGGCTAGCTGGTGCGGCCCGTGCCGCGCTGAAATGCCGAATATTGTCAAAGAGTACAAAAAAATCAAAAGAGCCGGGGGAGAAATCATTTTGCTGGGCTGCGACAAAACGTTGGACGCCGCGAAAGAGTACCTCAAGAAATTCCGCGCCAAATTCCCAGGAATGATGGCCGAGATGGGGCAGAGCCTCCCGGGCTTTGAACGAGCTGGAGGTATCCCCAATGCCATGTTTGTGAGGCCGGATGGGTCTGTGATGAAAAATGGACACGGTTCCATCATCATGGATTGGGAAAGCATCGTCCGCGAGTAGCCTGCGTGGCGTTCTTCCACATCCCTTGCCAGAGACTGCTTGTTTTGTGGGGGAACCCGACAGGGTTTCTACTTTCTTGGTTTTGGATTGAAAAGCACCCCGGCAGTCGGGGACGATGGGACGTCCTTTCCCCTACGCATGCCACCCCATACGGCCACCTTATTTGTTTATGTTTTGAAAAATCTCGATTCTTACCCATGATATATCCAACGAGACTATCATTTTCTTTAAGAATTGCCTATTAAATCTTTGCAAGTTCCATCGCTGCTTATCTCTTTTTGAAAGAGATGTCCATCAAAAAAATTGCCATATTTATTATTTTACGCCATTAACGACATTTCGGGGCGATGGTTTTATCACGTAAACTCTCTTTGTTAGAGAAAGCGAAGATTTACATTATTAACTTGTAATTAGTAATTTTAGGGAAACAAATGAGTGTATCTCTTTCAAAAAGAGATACACTGCGCTCGTGGTTCGGCATGGTCTGCCTAGCCCGCAGGAATGGATATGCATTTCTGTCAACTCCTAGGTCTTCCCCTGTGACGAAATCGCCGACAGTTTCCGTTATCATGGCCGTGTACAACACGCGCTCCGAGTGGTTGTGTGGGGCAATAGACAGTGTGTTGTCTCAATCCTTCCGGGACTTTGAACTTATCATCATTGATAACGGCTCCGATGCCGCGACTCAGCGCGTTTTGAAAAGCTACTGCGATTCTCGGATCGTGCTCCGTCGTTTAGAGAAAAATGCGGGGGCGGCTCACGCGCGCAACGAAGCCCTCGATGTCGCGCGCGGAGAATTTTTGGCCATCATGGATTCCGATGACATCTCTCTCCCAAACCGTTTAGAAGTTGAAGTTTCGTTTTTACGATCACACACAGAGGTTGGTGTGCTTGGCTCGTGCAGTGGCGATGCCGATACTCCCGGCAAAATCACGAACTTGAAGGGTTGCCTTAACTCCCGCCAAATCGAATGCAACATGGTACTCGTTGGCAACATGTTTCATGCTTCTTCCCTGATGTTTCGTGCGGAAGTGTTGCGCCAGGCGAGGGTCCGTTTCTCTGCGGATTTTTTTCCCGCGGAGGATTTTAAAATCCTGGCTGATCTCATCGGCAAAACCCGCTTTGCCAAACTCGATGAGCGGTTGGTTCTTTACCGCTACCATTTTCCTAACCGCTACCGGGACGCCCAGGAGGTCCTCGCCTGCCAGATCCAGGCCGATTTGCTTTCTCATCTCTACGGCGTTTCCCGAGTGGATGCGCTTCTCTTCGCCCATGCTCTCCATGCACGCCCCATGGCAGGGAATATGGAGCGCCTCTGTGATGCTTTTCGCCATATTTCCTCTCAGCTCACGGCGCATGGCTACCCGCAGGCCGATGTCATGGCGTCTCTGCAGTGGGCCGTCCGCAAAACCTTCTACCGCACAAGGTCTCTGCGCGGGCAACTCTGCCTTTTCCGTTCTCCGCTCGGTCGGGAATTTCACTTGGGGTTCCTCTGGCGCGCATGGTGTCTCCTGACTCGTGGCATTTTATCTTTCTAACACTTAAATATGAAGGTAGTCATTCTAGCTGGTGGTCAAGGCTCTCGTTTAGGAGAGGAAACTTGTTTCGTCCCCAAACCCATGGTGCAGATCGGAGGGCACCCGATATTGTGGCACATCATGAAAATCTATTCCCATTACGGTTTCCATGACTTTGTCATCCTTACCGGGCACCTCTCTCACGTTATCAAAAATTTCTTTGTCAATTACTACGAACGTTACTCAGATCTTACAGTCGATATGGAGCACAATACGGTGGAGCTCCACAAGGTGCGCACCGAGCCCTGGATGGTTTCCATGCTCTACACCGGCGAGCACACCATGACGGGTGGTCGCATCGCCCGCGCTCGCGAATACATTGGCGACGAACCCTTCCTGCTCACCTACGGCGATGGAGTGGCCAATGTAGATATAGACAAATTACTGGACTACCATCGCGCATCCGGCAAACTCTGCACGTGTACAGCCGTGCAGGTGGCGGCGAGATTCGGTTCCTTGGCTATCGACTCCACCGGCTCTGTCGGCGGCTTCATGGAAAAGCCGATGGATGATACCAGCTGGATCAATGGTGGGTTCCTCGTCTGCCAACCGGAAGTCTTTAACTACATTGGAATCGGAGATGATGTGATTTTGGAACGCGAACCGTTGGAGAAACTGGCAGCGGCCGGACAGTTGGGCGCCTACAAGCATCGTGGCTTCTGGCAGTGCATGGACACGCAGCGCGATAAAGCGATGTTGAACGGGCTCTGGGAGCGAGGTGATGCACCATGGAAAGTTTGGTCATGAATACGGAAGATAAAAAAATCCTTCTCACAGGCGCTTCGGGTTTCATTGGCTCGCATGTGCTGGAGGAATTGCTGAAGCGTGGGTATGAGGTACACGCCGTGGTACACAGTGGGGCAATACCGCCTCACCCGGGAGTCATCGTCCACCAACTGGATTTGCTGGATGTTGCCGCGGTGGAGTCATTCATGGCGGAGCAGAAGTTCACACATCTCATGCATTTTGCGTGGTATGTAAGAACTAAGTGCCAAATGTCCTCCCTGAATATGGATTACCTTGCGGCAAGCCTGAAGTTGCTCCATAGTTTTGTATGCCATGGTGGGAGGCATCTTTTAGGTAGTGGCACTTGTTCGGAGTACGATTATAAATACGGACTTCTGCACGAGGACGATATGCTTACGAACTCTGCAACTTTATACGGGAATGCCAAGAATTCTCTCTATCGTATGGCTCGTATTCTTTGCGCGCAGCACAATGTGCATTTTCAATGGCCGCGCATTTTTAACTGCTACGGACGCAACGAAAAACCTCAGCGACTTGTGCCCTCGGTCATCCTTTCCTGCCTGCGAGGTGAGGAGGTGCGCGTGAGCCACTGCATGAACTTCCTTGATTACCTACATGTGACAGATACGGCGCGAGGAATCGTGGACGTGTTTGAGAGCGAACTCACCGGGGCGGTGAACATCTGCTCTGGGAAACCGGTGCAGCTACGCAGCATCGTGAAAAGCATTGCGAAGCTCACGGACTTTGACGGCGTCATCCTCTGGGGCGCCGTCCCGGCTGCTTTTGACTACGAAGTTGTCGTGGGAGACAATTACAAACTGCGCTCCATTGGCTGGCAGCCTCGGTACGACCTGATCAGCGGGCTGCAAGACACCATCAACTACTGGAAAGAACATGTATAACGACGCATATAAGGGCAAGACGGTGCTGGTGACGGGACACACCGGCTTTAAGGGCTCGTGGCTGGCAATTTGGCTCACGATGATGGGAGCGAAGGTGGTGGGCTACGCGCTGGATCCGTACTCCGAGAAGGGCAACTACTGCGCTTCGCATTTGGGCGAGCACCTGCACGCCGACCTGCGCGGAGACGTGCGGGATTTGGAAACCCTAAGCGCCGCCATTGAGAAATACCAGCCCGAAATTGTCTTTCATTTGGCGGCGCAAGCTCTCGTGCAAACCTCCTACGAGCAGCCTAGATACACCTACGAGACCAATGTGATGGGTTCACTTAATGTCCTGGAAGCGGTTCGTGCGCATGCCTGCGTAAAAACCGTGGTAATGGTGACTACGGATAAGTGCTACCGTAACGATGAACAGATCTGGGGTTACCGGGAGACGGACCCCATGGGGGGATATGACCCTTATTCTTCGTCCAAAGGCTGCATGGAACTCATGATTTCTTCTTACCGCAATTCTTTTTTCAATCCGGCACGCCATGTGGAACACGGCAAGGCGGTGGCATCCGTACGCGCGGGCAATGTCATTGGCGGCGGCGACTGGTCGGCCAACCGCATCATCCCGGACTGCATCCGCAGCATTGAAGGGGGCAAGCCGATTCAAGTGCGCAACCCAAAAGCTACGCGTCCGTGGGAGCACGTGCTGGAGCCTCTCTCCGGTTACCTGCGGGTGGGACAGCGGCTCATGGAAGACCCGGTGAAGTATGCGACCTGCTTCAACTTCGGTCCGCAGCTCAAGGCGAACAAGACGGTGATGGAAGTGGTGCAGACCCTCGTGGAGTACTACGGCAAGGGGAGTGTGGTGGATGCCAGCGACCCGAACTCCGTGCATGAAAGTATGTTACTGAGCTTGGACGTGACCAAGGCGTACACGATGCTGCAGTGGGAGCCATATTGGAGTCTTAAAGAAGCGGTACGTAGGACGGTGGACTGGTACAAAGCAGCTCTCACCACAAAAGATATGTACGCATTCTGCGTGAGGCAGATTCTCGATCATGGTGACCACCGCGTGGAATAACCATCTCCTCTTTATACCATTCACGCTTCAAACGTGGAACACTCTCTCATCAGTATTATAGGTTGCGGCATCACGGGCTGTGTGATGGCACGCGAGTGCGCTGAGAAAGGATACGCAGTCACAGTGTACGACCGACGTTCGCACATCGGCGGAAATCTTTATGATGAGCGCGATGAACACGGCATCCTCGTCCACCGCTACGGTCCTCATGCGTTTCACACGAACAGTGAGCGTGTTTGGAGCTACGTCCGTCGCTTCGGAGAGTGGGTGCCCTACACTCTCGTCTGCGGTGCGAGCATCGACGGCATTTGCGTTCCTACCGCATTCAATTTTGTAGCGGTGGATACGTTCTTCCAACCCGCTGAGGCGCAAGAGATAAAGCAGCATCTCTCAGCGTGCTTTCCGCAGTGCTCAACCGTGCCAATTCTCGAGCTACTCGATTGCGAGGATGCCGCCGTACGCCGCTACGCTCGCTTTCTGTACGAAAAAGATTACGCACCTTATGCAGCCAAGCAATGGGCAACGCCGCCTGAGCGTCTCGATCGTTCCATTTTTAGTCGCGTCCCTGTACGTCTTGATTATAGGAACGCCTATTTTGATGACCGCTACCAGGCGATGCCCAAGGATGGCTATACGGCTTTTATTGCAAAGATCTTGGACCATCCGAACATCCGTGTATGTCTTGGTGAACAACCAGTGTTGGCATTCGATTACAGCGAGAAAAAGATATTGCTTCAGGGAGAGGAAGCCGAGCGCATCATCTACACGGGAGCCCTAGACGATTTGTTCAACTATCAGCATGGCGTGCTACCCTATCGCTCACTGCGCTTCGAATGGCAATATGAGGAGAAAGATAGCTTCCAACCCCTGCCTGTCGTCGCCTACCCAGAGGCAAAGAGCTACACACGCATCACAGAGTACAAGAAATTGCCCCCTCAGCAGGTGTCTGGCACCACATACGCCATAGAATACCCGCTTCCTTTCTTGCCTGATCATTCGGAGCAGGAGCCTTACTACCCCGTGTTGACGCCTGAAAGTCAAGCAGCATACCGTCAGTACACGAAGTTGGCGAGCCACTACACGAACCTCACCTGCTGCGGACGCCTCGCCGATTTCAAGTACTACAACATGGATCAAGCAATCGAAGCCGCCATAAATCTCGCCTCTGTAGCTTTCTGACTTATGAGCAACATGAAAAAACCAATTATTAAGATATTTGTTTCAAATCGCATAGGCAGCCAAGCCGTACAGCCAACGTGCCCTTTATTCATACCAGTTCGTTGTGGTGCCACTTATGATGAGAGCGAGCAAAGCGCAATTATCGGAGACAATTCGGGAGACAATATCTCAGATAAGAGAAATACGTTCAATGAATTTACGGTGCTTTACTGGGCTTGGAAAAACGAAAAGGCGGATTATTATGGGTTATGTCATTATCGGCGTTTCTTGTCTTTCCCAGAGACGGGGGATGATACAGTGCTGCGTGTCGAACGTGCAGAAGAACACAGCAATGGGTGTGTCTGCGTGGACGAACTCACCGATGATATCCAGCAAAAAATGGGATTGGTCGAAGACAGAATGAGGGCAGAAATTTCCAAATATGATGCCATATTTATCAAACCACTTACTCTTTCCGATTATAATGTGAGGTCGAATTACGAAGCGATGGTTAGTTGTCCGGATTATCATTTTGCGAAGGATATTGACCTCATGATGGAAATTATTAAAAAGAAGTATCCTTACATGTACGAAACGGCCTATCAATATATGCACGAATCAGGGCATAGTTACCTCTACAATTGCTTCATCATGAAGAAGGAGCTCTTTGTCTCTTTCTGTGAGTGGCTGTTTGACATTCTCTTTGAATTAGAAAAAAGAATCGATATGTCAAACTACTCGACCACGCAAAGACGCGCCATTGGGACTTTGGGTGAACGTCTGATGGGGATATATGAACTATGGTTAGAAAAGAAGAAATACAAACTCCATCACACCCCCCTTTTGTTTATTAGGGATACTAAACCGCGCGAGGACCTTCAACCGGCTTTCCCGGGTAAAGATAGTATCGCAATCGCGTCCAATTTCAACGACAACTACACCGGACCATTCAGCGTCTTCCTACAATCAATTATTGAACACGCTGATTCGTCTAAATATTACGACTTCATCATCATCAGTGAGGATATTTCGGATGACCATCAGAATATGCTCCGTTCGATGCTTCCGGCGAATATGTCTATCCGTTTCGTGAGCGCAAAAAGATATTTACACAATTTGCCAATCGCAGTCAGGGATTCTGGGTACTCTGCAGACTTATATGCGCGGCTTTTTATCCCGCATATACTTTCGAACTACGACAAAATACTCGCTGTAGATGCAGACATGGTTTGCCTTGAGGACATAGCCCATGTTTTTGAAACGGATGTTTCTCAAAATACAGCTGCTGCAGTGAAAGACATTGTATTTATGGGGTATTTAAATGGAGTCGTTGAAGGGAGTCTTGAGTACGCAAAAAAATACATGCGCATGACAGATCCCTACCTATACGTTAACACAGGTCTGCTCCTATTTAATGCCACAGAGTATAGAAAGATGTTCTCTGTCCGATTCCTTCGCAATTTTATCAAAAAACACATTAAAAATGTCAGAGTTTATGAACAAGATATGTTGAATATGCTCCTGTATGGTAATATCCATTTTATTGATCTTAAGTGGAATATGCCAACAGTTTCTTGTATAGGTGTAAAAAAAAGCCTGGAGGCAGCCCCTTGGCGTAGCTTTAGGGAATACAAAAAAACAGTTACCCTTGATCAGGGTATTTTCCACTACGCAGACCGACCTAAACCCTGGGTGGACGTCACAGTGGATCGTGCCGGTTTGTGGTGGAAATATGCACGGAAGAGTCCGTTTTATGGAGAAATTATACAGAAGCTTATCGTAGGGAGAGTGGAACATGTTGGAAATACAGATTGCTCTAATTTAAGAAATGAGTTTGCGAATATTCATTTCCCAAACATGAATCGCCATTTTGAACAAATAGAACTTAAAATAAATGGACTAGAAAAATTGATAGCAGAAGGAAATTCCAATTCGGACTGTTCGAACCTTAGAAACGAATTTGCCAGTATTCATTTCCCCAATATGAATGCTCATTTTAAACACATTGACCAAAGAATTCACAGTCTTGAGGAATTGATGGTAAGAGATCACCGCTCTGTCATCAAAGCCCGGTACAGGCAAAATAAGATAAAAAGTTATATCTGTTTTTGGAATAGGCGTCGGTTTCTTCGCCGCTGTGAAGAATGTAGAGCTATTCTGGAGAACGATAACAGATAATTGTTTATGAAATATAATGATACCATCATTCCCGTAGGGGTGAAATGCTCCGCTGGAAGGACTCTGCACGAATTCGCAACCTCTCAAGGGTTGGGAGGAGCATGGCAAAGTAACATAATCCTTCAAAATGAAATCTTAAAACGCTACTGCACGCTTGCATTATGGGGGCTGAAAGGCATGGTGCGGGAGATACTGAGACGTTCCTGAGAATGGTTATAAGACTGTAGAAATTATAGACAAATGAAAATCAAGGCTCTCATACCGGTACGCTCCGGTTCCGTACGGGTCAAGAATAAGAATATCGCCCCATTTGCGGGCAGTTCTTTGTTGGAAATAAAAATCAGGCAGATGCTGCGCATTCCTGAGCTGGACGGCGTAGTCGTCAATTCCAATTCAGAGGAAATGCTGCAGATGGCGCAGAGACTCGGCGCGGAAACCGTCAAGCGCGATGAATACTATGCAACGAGCGAAGTGTCTCCCAACGAATTTTACGAAAATATGGCACAAAATATGGAGGCCGACATTGTAGTCGCGACGAATTGTACGGCTCCTCTTGTTGAAGACAAAACGTATTCGTTGGCTATTCGGAAATTCCTGACCTTACACAAGCATGATTCTCTGGTGAGCGTTTCTCCGCTGAAAGAATTTTTGTGGATTGACGGGAAGGCTGCCAACTATGACCGTAATCGTAAGCCTCGCTCGCAGGACTTGCCGGAAAACTTCGTGTTGCTCAACCACGTTGTGCATATTTTGCCTCGTGAGACGATGGTACGGTGCAAGGACATTATAGGTCAAACGCCATATTTTTTCGCAATCAGCCAGAGAGAATCCATGGATATTGATACACCTACAGATTTCGAAATTGCTGAGATTATGTATAGCAAGTTAATTATCAACAATATGCGGGGGGGGGTAAGCAATAGAAGCTATTTTTCATCCTCTCCTGCAGACATTTCAGCTGCATAAAGAGGATGAAATACAGCGCTATCATACCCGTCCGGGCAGGTTCAAAACGGTTACCTAACAAGAACATCCTTCCTTTCGGAAAATCTAATTTACTCATTCACAAAATCCGTCAACTCAAAAAAGTTCCTATGATTGGAGAGATCGTAGTTTCATCGGACAGCTCCGAGATGCTTCAGATGGCTTGTGAAGAAGGTGTTTCTATTCACAAACGCCCCATAGAATACGCGGATGAAAAAACGAAATCATTTGGCGAAGTCGTTTCCTATTGTGCGGAGCACGGGGCAAGGGGGAAGAATGTTATTTGGGCTCCCTGCGTATGTCCTTTGTGTGATGAAAATGACTTTGCGGGGGCTATACGAACCTACGAGGAGGAGGTCTTGAGTGGAGAATATGACAGCGTTATATCCGTGAAATCGTTCAAGGAATACTTATGGGATGGTAGGGGTCCTGTAAATTACAAAGCAGGTCTGGGCCATGTGCCCTCACAGCAACTCCCGGATTGGAAAGTGATCGTTAATGGATTTTATGTAGCATCACGCGAAGATATGGTGAAGTGGTCCTATTTCTTCGGACATAGACCCTATATGCTCACTCTTCCCAAGCACAAGGCTGTTGATATCGATGATCAACAAGATTTCGCTTTCGCAGAGTTTTTGTACAACAGGACTGATTCGAGTGAACCCCATGGGGGTGAATAACACACAATCAAAGGATGAAGAGAAGCATTACAGTGTTAGATTGCACCCTGAGAGACGGGGGCTATATTAACGATTGGATTTTTGGTTATGAGCCTATTAAGAGCATTGTCAAAAATCTGGTTCAAAGCGGAGTGGATTACGTTGAATTGGGTTTCTTAAAGCATTGTCAGTACAATGTTCATAAGACCTTATTTAACAGGGTAAGTGAATTAAGTCCCTTCGTGATTCCGCAGACGAAGACTCAGTTTTTGGGAATGATTACGTATGGGCAATACGATGTAGCTGAGATTCCCGAGAGGGAGGAAGGGATGATCGATGGGGTGCGTGTTATCTTCAAGCCGGAGCAGTATAAAGAAGCTCTGGAGTTTTGTAAAAAGGTAAGCGATAAAGGGTTCAAAATATTTGTGAATCCAACGCACACCTACGTCTACTCCGACAAGGAATTGCTGTATATTGTTGATTGTGTTAATGAGATGAAAGCCCATGGCCTATCGATTGTTGACACCTTAGGGCTCATGAGCGTGAGGCAACTCTTGCATATCTTCAGGCTCATGGATTACAACCTGGCGCCGGAAGTGGGCATTTGTTTCCACTCGCATAACAACCTGCAGCTTTCTTTCTCCAGTGCTCAGGTGTTGGTTGAAGAGCACGCAGATCGAGAATTGATCATCGATGCTTCTGTTCGGGGCATGGGGAGGGGAGCGGGTAATCTGTGTACGGAGCTGCTGTTGCAGTACCTGAATGACAATTTTGAGAAAACTTATAATCTGGTGCCGATCCTCAAAATCATCGATGAACAGATTAATAAAATTTACGCAAAGATGCCGTGGGGGTACAACGTCCCGTATTACCTGGCAGCATCGATGAGGTGCCATCCGAATTACTCCTCTTTCCTGATGGATAAAGCGTCGATTTCTGTGGAAAGCATCAGTGAAATTCTCGCGATGATTCCCGATGACAAACGATCCAATTACGATGAGAAACTGATCCAAGACCTGTACCTGAAGTACCAGAAAAATGAAGTTAATGACAATGCTCTGTTAGATGAACTTCACCGTGCTGTACAAGACAAAGCTATTTTAATCTTGGCTCCCGGCAAGAGCATTGTCAAGGAAGCGCAGAAAATTACAGACTATATTGCCAAAGAACAGCCGTATATCATTAGCATCAACTTCCGCCCGGCAAATATCCGGGTGGATAAGGTATTTATCAGTAATGCCCGACGCTTTTCCGAGCAAAGCGACTTGAGCAATGTTATTGTAACTTCCAATATCCGGACGAACGACGTGCCCAAGTTAAATTATGGGTCGTATCTGAACAACTCGGATATGGCAGACAATGTGGCATTGATGCTCCTGAAGGTGTTGATGAAGATCGGCGTCAATTCGGTGAGCTTCGCGGGTCTGGACGGCTTCGCTTCGGATAATGACAACTATTACGCTCCGGAGATGATCAACAATGCGCGACTGGGAGAAGAAACAGATCGACGCAACGATGTCATGGTCGAAATGCTCCATAAGTTTCCCATCCGCATTCGGTTCATCACCACCTCCCGCTATGAAAATTAAGACGGTTCTATGGGATGTTGACGGCACGCTGCTGAACACGCAAGAGGGTTTAACAGCGGCATACCGCTACGCTATCGAACAGTGCTACTTATCCTCCAAGACGGATGAGGAGCTAGAGTCATTCATCGGGCCCACGCCGCAAACAATTTTCATGACTCATTTCGGTCTGAATAAGGAAGAGGCTCAACGTGCCGCAGATATTTTCCGCGAACGTTATAAGTCGCACGACCTCTTTAAGGCCTCTCTGTACTCCGGCGTGGAAGATGTGCTCTCGAGCTTGGATAAGTCAGGCATTCAGCAGGCGATAGCTACGAATAAACGCCAAGATTATGCGACGGAGATTTGCGAACACTTCGGATTAGCTGACTACTGTGATCCTATCATCGGTGCGGACAATGAAAACAAGCTGACAAAGGCCGACCTCATCAAGAAATGTTTAGAAGAATTGGGAATTTTTGATCCGAGCACTGTGGTAATGATTGGTGATACTGAGGGCGACAAACAGGCAGCCAAAGACGCAGGTGTTCAATTCCTCGGTGTCAATTATGGCTTCGGCTTCCGTAACATTCCGAGCTATGCCAGCACGCCGGAGGAGATTCTTATATTGATTAAAATAACACCATGAATAAAACGATTGCCAACATTTTATGTTCTTTCATCCCGAAGAAGAGCAAACGTGATTATCTGCGCCGGGAATGGACGCACAGTCACGACAAGGAGGAGATGCCGACTCAAGCTCAGCAAGGACAAAATATACTTTTGCAAATTCAGGAGTTGCAAGAAACTGTCCGAGAACTTGCGAAGTTTGTGCACAGTAGCGAGGCAGATAGCAAGGATATGCGGGAATCCTGGGAGAAGAATATCGTGCATTTGCAGGAATTAGCGACCAATATCCAACATCTCCTGTCGGGAAAACTCTCCCCCGCAACTGCAGAAAATATGAGCCAACTCCACGCTTGTATACTTGACTGGCAGAAGCGTGAGAAGGAGAGCTTGCGTGAGCTTCAAGAAAGCATCGCCAAGTTGCATCCTCTTGTAGAGCCAAGATTGAAAAGTCCTTCAGCCTCAGGCAATGAACAGGAACTACAGTCTATCAAGAATGAAATAGTCAGGTTAAGGCGTTACATTTTTATGAAAGACATATGCCCGGAACTACCGGGACGGCTTATGCCTAAATTAGAGTTACCCCACGGAGAAGTCGGTTTAACTTATGAGTCCACTCTCAAGAAAATGCAGCAGCCATTTCTAGACGACTATATCAATGAGGCCTACCTCCCTTTGGTTGAAACTTTTCGGCATTATGGGTCGAGTACCTTCACTCCCGAGGCCCAACTCAAGCGCGCGGAGTATTTCTTCAAGAATAATGCGCCCCATATGGGATTGTACTGTGTTATGGTTCCTCTGACATTATGCATGGACCCGACAACGGCCCATCACTATTTCGACAAAACAATTAAAAACCCCATTTTTGCTCGGTACGTGCTTCCGGAATACTTCTTGCCATTTTTGATTTGCTTTTACCTTGATGAAAAGGATGATGAGACAGCTCTCTACTTATTGGACCTTTACAAGAAAAAGCAGGGCAAAGAAACAGCTCATTGGTTGCCTGTCGCCGATTTAGCTTTCCGCAACGGTGAAAAACAATATGCGCGTCAGTCAGCCCTCTTTCGCGAGTTGTACAAAAATACGCAAGAATACTCCTTGGAAAAACTTTTCGCTAACAAACGCGTTGCTTTGGTCGGCAACGGGCCGCAGGAAGTAGGCAAAGGGCTCGGTGCTCAAATCGATGCTTACGATTTTGTTATCCGCATGAATACCTACAACTTGACCCCGGCATATTCCAAGGATTACGGCTCAAAATGTGATATGCGTCATCGTACGCCAGGCGAGACTGCCGAGGAAGAACGAACTCACAATCGAGGAAACCCCAAATTTTCCTTTATGGGGTGCAATCCATGGGCGCACGCGTACAGTGATGAATTGATAGCGCGTTATGAAAAAAATGCAAACGATGGGAACATCCTCCGCCCCACTACGCTCGGAGAAATGCGTTATACGTGGCACGTGTGCCCCCATCCAAGTGGAGGATTGATTCTTCTCTCCCTCATCCATTCAGTGAATCCGGACTTTACGCAACGAGATTGTTACGGTTTTTCGTTTAAGGATGAAGGTAAAGTGGTATGGGCTCACACTGATGGGAAAATACTGACCGATGAAAGACATAATTTAGCTTATGAACGCGAGGTTATAAGGAAGTTACTCAAACCGTGAGTTTTTTGGAAAAACGGTATGAACAAAAAAATCATAAAGGCGGTCTTAGGAGGGTTGGGAATTAGTATTGTATTGGCAGCACTGTTCCCAAGTGCATTTTTGACAGACGATGCCAAGTGGACCCACCATGGCAATTTCGGCCGAGTAGATATTGCCTTTGCCGGAGATGTGAGTGACGGACAAATTGAGGTTCAAGGGAAGTCTTTACAAGTGTACAAGCTACGGGGATTATTGGACAAACGCCATAACCAAGGAGTTGTGGTGCAGTTTCCTGCCTCCTACCTGAAAAAATCTCATCAAATAACACTTATCCCTCGAGGAAAAGGCAAGAAACTATCGTTTGAAATGCGTTTTCGCGGTGAGTGGCATCGCATCAATGAACAAGTGAAACCAGCTTGGGTGCGCTTTGAAAATATACGACTTAACGGGAATCCCATTGCTCAGGAGAAGACTGTTTGGCACAACAAACCATTCATATATAGAACACAAAATGTGGAGATTGGAAAAAGTTTGACATTAAACCTTGATATCCAAAAGCCGTTCTCCTTCACGAATATCAGATGGGAGCGGCTATTTGGATTATTCATTCTTTGCTCACTGTTTGTCTTTTTCTCATATGACGCCATCAAAGAGTCGGTTCATAATATAATTCAACAGAAGGGTATCATGCTAAGTGATGTTGGAAAGTTTATTAAATCTCACAAGCATGAAATTTTATTTTCGACCATTCTCACTTTATTAGCCAATATTTTGTGCATTCCATTATGGACGAAACTCGACTATGGTAGCTTTATTCACACTCTTTTCAACAAGGAAGCACAACTTGATCTGCTATATGAAGGCAAGACCTCAGGAGAAGCACCTTTCACCCTTCAATCGATACCTCAACCCTTGAATGATCCTTCTCCGTTTTTTACGAACGCCCCTAATCGCCAATGGGCCACTTTAAATTTGAGAACACAGGGAAATTGGCAAAAACTTTCGCTTCATCTTAAATCTCAGCGTGATGGAAAAATAACACTAATGTTGAAAGGACCGAAAGTATTTGATGATTACGGTATTTTGTATTCAGTGCTAACTGATTGGCGAAACCTCAAAATAAACGGCATTGTCCTTTTCGCTGAACCTAGAACTCTCTCATTTCTAGAAGGCTTTACTAAACAAATTCCCATCAGGAATAACGATATCCTACAGATTGAGGCTGAGTTCTGTAGGCATCATTTCACCATTCATGATTTTACATTTTTGAAATCCAGGAACCTATGGTACCTCATTACAGGGAATCTACTGCTTTTCTTCTTGCTATTGCGTCTATTTTCCGTCTTTGCTAAACGCCATAGAGTTATCGGACTGAGTGATGCCCTACTCATAATTGTTTTTTTCTGTTGTTTATTCATTCCAACGATGGATATTTCGGATGGGGTGAAATCTCAACGTGAGAACAGAATGCTTGCAGTGAAACCTAAGATGAAGGAAATTTTGAGAGGTAATGTTGATACAGGGGGGGGGTATGAGAAATGGTTTAACGACCATTTCTGTGGACGTGCTGCCTTGGTTAAACTACACGATGTCATCCGAAATAAATTATCCTACATCATCAGGACACATAGAGCTGTCTATTTTAAAGAAATCGGTTGGGACTTTGTTATTCCTTTTGTGCCAGATCTGGACTGTAGACCACCTTCCCTCCAAGCTATCGTCCAAAATTTGCTGCAGCTAGATTTGTTTTGCCGGCAAAATCAAATCAAACTTTACATTCTCGAGGTTCCCCCAAAGGAGAGTATTTACAAGGAACTCATTGAGGATAACTATAGCTTTGATAGAAAACAATTTGCGAAGGTATCAAAGGCAAAGGAAACCGTCAGGAGTGAGGTGCGGAACCACCACCTTCCTTATGTCTATCCGTATAATGCGCTTCGCAACGCGACTAAGCAAGATTTTGTATTCTTCAAATGTTCGCACCATTGGACAGACTGGGGTGCCTTTGTCGGATATTGCGAGCTGATGAAAGAGGTATGCAAGGATTTCCCTGATATACCGATTGCCTCCTTGGATGACTATCAAAAATCTAGAAATTGGTTGCAGCGCGACGACTACTTTAGAGATTATAGATACCCGCCGCATTTTTGGGGGCTCTTTAACTCTAGTGACAGCGAACTTGTCCCCCTCTCAGAACGAGTGTTGTACAACTATTATGACCACAAGAATGGAGACAAAATGGCGATTCAAGTTGGGAAGCATACAAAGCATTTCACTTATCCTGATGGGAAACACAAGATCATGCTTCTTGGGACCTCACAGAATGAAGATTTCCTCCAGTTTTTACCATATTCGTCAGCACAAACTAAATATATCAGGCTGAACGGAGGTCAAGTGAAAACAGCCGACCAATTCAAAGTCATGAAGTTATATAAAAAAGATATTCTCTCCTTTAAGCCGGATATTCTCATCCTTTCCATTCACTCAAATGACTTACCTCGGCTTCGCGACCTCAGTTCAACCAAATAAGCTATGTTATTCTCATCAACCGTATTTTTGTTTTTGTTCCTGCCGATCGTGTGCGCTCTGCACCTTTTGGTGAGGAAGGAGCTGAAGGACTATGTCCTGCTGTTGGCGAGCATCTTCTTCTACGCCTGGGGTGAGCCGCGGTACGTGGCGGTGATGCTGCTCACCATCATCATCAACTACGTCGGAGCCCTTCTGATCTCAAAATACAAGTGTAAAAAGACGCTATTATTGCTCACTATTCTTGGAGACCTGAGCTTCCTGTTCTACTTCAAGTACTTCAACTTCTTTGTCGAAAACATCAACGCACTATTCGGAGGGCATATCGACTTCATCAAGGTCATCATGCCCATCGGTATTTCCTTCTACACCTTCCAGGCCATCAGCTACGTTGTGGATGTCTATCGGGAGGAAGTTGAGCCTCAGAGAAACATCTACAAACTCTCGCTCTACATCACGCTCTTCCCGCAGTTGGTGGCGGGACCTATCGTCAAGTACCATGACGTCGCCGACCAAATTGAGCATCGCACGGTGGACTTCGAGAAGGTCGCCTACGGAGTAAAACGCTTCATCGTGGGACTCGCCAAGAAGGTTCTCCTCGCCAACACCCTGGGAGCCGTAGCCGACAAAGTCTTCACTCAACCGATCGACCAACTGGACTGCATGACCACCTGGCTGGGAGCGATCTGCTACACCTTCCAGATATACTACGACTTCAGCGGGTATTCTGACATGGCCATCGGCCTTGGCTCCATCTTCGGGTTCAAATTCCTGGAGAACTTTAATTACCCCTATATCTCGCGCAGCATCACCGAATACTGGCGGAGGTGGCACATATCACTGGGGAGCTGGTTCCGCGACTACATGTTCATGCCGATCATGTTTCTGCCGCTTGCTCGCGATACGACCATCTCACGAAGCTACCGGTGGGTGATGAAAAAGGTAGGAAGTAAAGTTGCCAATGCCATCATGACCTTCATTGCGCTCCTCATCGTCTGGTTC
>CANQBZ010000016.1 GCA_947589295.1 uncultured Akkermansia sp. | reverse complement strand
CTTGGGATGGATGTCCTGCTCGTTGGCAGGCTCATCCAAGCCGACTGGCGACCTGTATATCTCATTTTGAAAGAGATAAGCCTCCCATTCCTTATGGATTCGCTGACAATAAAACTATTACAGTTTCAAATTAAGATAAATTGACAGTGTCGCGTGTTCTCTCCCAAGCGATAGGACAAAGTCAAAATCTTATTTCTAAATGTTTTTTAACTTTTAGACTGGACATCTCTTTCAAAAAGAGATAAGCAGTGTTTTGAGTATTGTATTTAAATTATTACCAACGATATAGAAAATAACTAATAAGTGAAAATGATTACAAGCTACCTAGGGCTTATTTGAATCCCGGAACTTAGAAGCGGGACATTGGCATGCCTGCGATATTTTTGCCGTCCTGAGTTGCACACCGCAAGTTTGCCAACTATGAAAATTGGTACGAATTCGGCGAGCTGTGTCATGGGGAAATTAGGCGACGTTAGTCCCCTGTCCTTTTTTCGCCTTTGTATTGCCCAACCGGGCGTGCATTCTCCTGGGGCGAGAAGCCAAGCAAGGGGAGCTCAAACAAGAGTAGAGATGGTAAACCTGCGTCATTCAAGAGCAATTAGATTGTTGCCGCTTGCTAAGGGTGGAGAGATATGATATGCTGCGGGGTATGAGGAAAATAAAGATGCTGATGGCGCTGATGGGTGCCGCGGTGCTGGCGATGTGCAGCCAGAACGAAGGTCCCCTGCCGGCAGGACAGGTGCGGGCAACAGATGCTAAGGCAGATGCGCTTATGGCGCAGGCGCGGGCGCAACGCGCGGCCGGGAAGCTGTCGGCTGCGCGCAGTACGCTTATGCAGATTGTGACCGACCATGATTTGTCGCCGTGCGCTCCACAAGCGCGCATGATGCTCGGAGAAATCGAGGAAAAGTTGGGGGACCCGCGCGAGGCGTTTCGGCAGTACGGCAAGGTGGTGGAAGGCTACCAGAGCAGTGAACTTTATGCGCAAGCCCTCAATCGCCAGCTGGCCATTGGTACGGCAGCGGCCAATGGCAAACTGATGGGTAAGGTGCTTTGGCTGTGGGATGTTCCCATGGAGGAAGGGAAGGTGGTGGAGTGGCTTCAATCGGTGGTCAAGAATGCGCCGTATGCGGATATGTCTGCCACGGCATCGTCGGTGTTGGGCAATTATCTCGTCAAACGTAAGAGATATGACGAAGCGGCGGAGGTATTCAAGAAGTTGGTTGAGAATTACCCTGACAGTCCGTACGCACCCGGCGCTCAGCTGATGGTGGCCAGGCTGTGGGCCAGCAGCCGGACGCGCGGCGACAATAATCTGGTGAATCTGGACCGCGCGCGCGAAGCGTACGAGGAGTTTACCCTGATCTTTCCCAATCACCGGGATGCAGGCGCCGCGCGCAACGGAGTGCGGGAGATGGAGCGATTAATGGTTGAACAAGAGCTGGAAGTGGGACGTTACTACTTGGAGCGCGCCCGCGAGTACGGGCCGGCGGTGTTTTGCTTTGAGAATGTGATACGTCAGGCGGAGGCAAACCCGGAAGCTGCGCAGAAAGCTCGCCAGCTGCTGGCGCGAGCACAGGCAGCGCTCCATGCACCCTCAGCTGCCCAAAAGCCGTGAATACGCTCATCGCCAGGTTCACCTATACGACTTGCCTCGCATTTCTCATGCTCGGTTGCGGGTATCATTTGGGCGGGGTGAAAAGCCGCTCCTTGCAAAAGGTGGATAGCCTTTGCATCAATATGTTTGCTAACAACACGCTCTACCCTAATGTGGCTATGCAGCTCACCTCAGCCCTCACGGAGAACATGCAGCGCGACGGCGTTTTTCGCCTGGCATCCCCTGAGCTCTGCGATGCAGTGTTGAGTGGCTACGTTTCCTCTGTGACGAGCAGCGCCTTGCGCACTAATTCGCGCAACACGTACCTGAGTACTGAGATCGGCCTTATCGTGCATGTGCGCTACACAGTCACGGCAGCGTCTACCGGGCGTGTGTTGACCAGGGGCGAGGTATCCGCTGAAGGGAGCTATTTTAACGATGATGCCAACGGCAACATACAGACGGCGCGTGACAGCGCTCTTTCGTACGCTACGCGCCAGGCGGCGGAACAGATCGTTCAGAAGCTGACGATTCCATGATTTCCTATCCGGTCAGTTTTGTGGGATTGCCCATTGGAAATCGGGAGGATATAACGCGCCGCGCGCTGGCTGTGATCGAAGATGCGGACTGCGTGTGTTGCGAGGATACACGCAACACCGGGCGCTTGCTGGCACACTACGGCATCAGCAAGCCGCTGCTCAGCCTGCACGAACACAACGAGCGCGCGCGTTGCGTTGAGGTGGCGCAGCGGGCAGCCGGCGGAGAAAAGTTCGCGGTGGTTACTGATGCGGGTATGCCCGGGGTGAGTGATCCCGGGTACCGGCTGGTGCACGAGTTGCAGAAGTGCGGAGTGGATTACACCGTCTTGCCGGGGCCTTGTGCGGTGGTGACGGCTCTGGTGGGCTCGGGCTTGCCCTGCGATGCATTTTACTTCGGCGGGTTTTTACCGGTGAAGAGCGGGAAGCGGCAACGCGTGTTGCAGAATGCGCTGCAGGCGGGCTGTACGTGCATCTATTACGAATCGCCCTACCGCATAGCAGCCACTCTCGCTGAGTTAGCGGCACTGGACCCCGATGCTCGTGTGTGTGTGGCGCGCGAACTTACCAAATTGCATGAAACATATCACCGCGGCACAGCTGCCGAGTTGGCAGCGGACTTTGCTGCCCACCCGCACAAGGGGGAGATGGTCTTACTCATCAATGTCGCGAAGACGCCGCGCGATGAAGAGTGCAACTGAGCGGCCGTACGCACGAGAGGACTCGAACCTCCACGAGCTAGCTCACCGGACCCTAAAACCGGCGCGTCTACCAATTCCGCCACGTGCGCATGACGCTCGCTCCAGCCGCATTGAAGCATAAAACCGCGCGCCATGCAAGCAGGAAGTGAGTAGGAGCGCGACAAACGCATTAGAAAGGAGTCGAAAGGAGTGAAATCCCCTCGATCGGTTGGGCGCGTTCATTTCCGTAATAACCTGCTCAACGCGTACATTATGAATAAATCGTCAATCGAAAATCATCAATCGTCCATGGCAACCGCATTTTCTAATGCGATTGCCCTGGGAAAATAGTGCAGGGCGCTTGCAAAAAGAAATGTCGTGTGGTAGCATCTGCGTGCGATGATTTCGGATGCTGCCAGCTTAGACCTGTGGGTGAAGCGTGCAGAAGTTCAGCCGCAGGGGCGCACAGCATTGGATTTGGAAGCGGATAGCTTGCACCGTTACCGCGAGAGTTTGTGTTTGATACAATATGCGGATGAACAGGGGATCGAAATCATTGATCCTCTGATTATAAAGGATATGAGTCCATTTCGTGACTGGCTCCGGGGGGCGGAGGTGTGGATGCATGGGGCAGATTACGATATGTGCTTGCTGATGGAAACCTTCGGTGAGTTGCCAGCCATGATATATGATACCCAGGTAGCGGCGCGTTTGTTAGGGCATGAGCGATTTGGTCTGGCGGCGTTGGTGGAGCATTTCTACGGTGTTAAGCTGAGCAAAAAAAATCAGAAAGCGAATTGGGGGATGCGCCCCATCCCGGAGGCTATGCAAGCGTATGCTCAAGGGGATGTGGCTTATATGTTGGATATGGCAGACCGCATGGTGGAGCAACTTAAGAGAATGGGTCGCTACTCCTGGTTTTTGGAGAGCTGCGCAGTGAATCTGCACAGGAGACGCATGCTGCGCGGCGCAGAGAAACGGGAGGCTTGGCGAATACGCGGCTGTGGACAGCTAAATCGCCGCGGGCTCGCCGCACTGCGAGCACTTTGGCTTTGGCGCGAGGCTGAGGCGGAGCGCATTAATAGGCCGGTGTTCATGGTGTGTTCCAATCAAGAGCTACTAAAACGGAGTGCCCAGCTGCAAGATTTCCGCCGCATTCTGCCGCCTCATGGCCATGCTGGGCGTATAGCCAGATACCATCGTGCCGTGCGGTGTTTCCAGTTGCTGGATGAGGACGAATACCCGCTGTTGCCTCATTGGCCCAAGCCACGTCAGATGCCGCGGCACTTTGAGAAGAGCTTAGAGAGTTGGCTCGCACGTCGAGATGCCTTGGCGAGCGCTTTGCATCTGGATGCATCGCTCATCGCATCCCGCGCGCAGGTGGAGGCTATAGCCGCCGATGAAGAGAAGGGTTTGGCGGGCTTGCTGCGCTGGCAATGCGAGCTGCTTACCGATAGCACAGCAGCGCAACGCGCCATTTCCCTTACATGTCAACTTTGAGCAAAAGCTTTAAGAAACTTGAAGGCCGGGAACTGAGACGGATTCTCGTGCTCATGGGACCGCTCTACCTAGCGAACCTGATGAGCGTGGGAATGGGCGTGATTGATACCGTGGTGGCGGGGAGAGCGGGAACCAAGGATTTAGCAGCAGTCGCGCTGGGTACCTCGGTAACAGTGCCCATCATGGTATCGGTGGGCGCCGTATTGAATATCATCAGTCCCATGTTGGCACGGCTACTGGGAGCGGGACATGAGAGACGAGCAGGATTGCTGCTTAACAGCGCCAAATTACTCAGCCTTGTACTCATGTTGGTGGAACTTGTGCTGCTCTACCTGGGTAGTTTGGTATTTGCGTGTGTCGCTGATTCGGAGCAGATGGCACAGAATGCAGCGCTCTATGTGTATTTTCTAATGGGGGCTGTTCCCGCCTCCCTGCTCATGAGGGTGGTGCAGGGGTGTTGGGAAGGCTATGCTCAGACCCGCCCGGCAATGGTGGTATGTCTCTTGGGGTTAGTACTGAATGTGCCGCTCGACTACGCATGCGTGCTGGGGTGGTGGGGATTTCCTGCACTGGGTGGCGCTGGGTGTGGGCTTGCTACGACGATCGTGCATTGGCTTATGTGTGTGGTGTTGCTGGGCATGCAAATGGTCTCACGCAGGCATCGGCGGGCGGCGCTGCAGATGCTGAGATTTCGGCGCTTCGGGAAAGTCGGGGTGATGCGTCGCATTGCTCGCCTGGGGCTGCCGCTTGGGGTGGCTTCACTGTGCGAGATGAGCTATTTTTGTGTGATTACGCTGGTGATAGCGCCATTGGGTGAGCTGATGGTGAGTGCGCAGCAGATTGCCATCAATATTTCCGGCGTACTTTTCATGTTTCCACTGAGTTTGAGCGTAGCTGTATCCATTCGCGGCGCGTATCTTGTGGGAGCGCAAAGTGAGCGGAGATTTCGTGCACTGGTTCGTGCGGCCATACGTTTCATGTACGCGGCGGCAATTTTTCTCATGACCGCAGTCATTTACTGGCGGTACACCATCATCTCTCTCTACACGGATGATCCCACCGTCACCGCCACAGCCGCTACGCTGGTGACGCTATGCGCCGTGTATCAATTTTCTGATGGAACGCAGGCTCTCATGGCGGGCTTGCTGCGCGCGTGCCATGACACCGCAGTCATCACCTGGGCCAACGTAGGCTGCTACTGGGCGCTGGGGTTTCCTCTCTCCGTCATCCTCATCCGCACAAACTGGCTGATGCCGGCCATGGGGCCGGAGGGGGCATGGTGGAGCTTTATCATCTCGCTTACGGCCATTGCTGTCATTTTCTCTTTGCGATTTCGTGCGACAGCGCGCAAAGTTTTTCTCCGTTCTTGACGCCTGCGCTCAGTTCGGGTACAATGCCGATGCCGTCGGAGCCCCCGGAGATGCAGCCGGAAAACCCCGCCAGGACCGAAAGGTAGCAACGGTATTCGTTCTGCGTTTGTCGGATAGGCTTCGGCGGTTCCTTTTTTTCATGCAGACGTTGATTTTAGCCGTGAACAAGCCTGCGCTCGCCTACGCGAAGGCGGGTGTGGCTTTTTATGAGGAACGGTTGCGCCCGCTCGGAAAAGTGGAAATACGCTATGTGAAAGAAGGAAGTGCGAACGATGTAGCGGATGCCATGCTGCGCGCCAGCGAGGGCTACGTGCGCATCGCGATGGATGAGCGTGGAATGAACTGGAGCACGCGCGAGCTGGAAGCCCAATGGCGTTCATGGCAGATGGACGCAGTAAAACGCGTGGCTTTTCTCATCGGACCGGCGGACGGACATACGGAGGAACTGCGCGCCGCATGCGAGATGACGCTTTCCTTGGGTCGCCACACCATGCAGCACGAGCTGGCGCTGCTCGTCCTCTTGGAGCAGGTGTACCGCATCCACACGCTATTGGCCGGCGCTCCCTACCACCGGGACTGATAGCGCCTAGTCTTTGAGGTTGTCTTTTTCGCGGATTTCCACGCGACGGATTTTGCCGCTGATCGTTTTGGGCAGCTCATCGACAAACTCGACAATGCGGGGGTATTTGTAAGGAGCGGTTTCTCGCTTCACATGCTCCTGCAGCTCCTTGACAAGTCCTTCGCCGGCCTTGTTTTTCCATTCCTTGCCGAGTACCACCGTGGCTTTCACCACCATGCCTCGTATCTCATCCGGCACGCCCGTGATGGCGCATTCCACCACGGCAGGGTGAGTCATCAGCGCGCTCTCCACCTCGAAAGGACCAATGCGGTAACCGCTGGATTTGATGATGTCGTCCATGCGCCCGACAAACCAGTAGTAGCCATCCTCATCGCGCCATGCCATATCGCCGGTGTGGTAGATGCCATCGTGCCAAGCGCGGCGGGTGAGCTCGGGGTTGCGGTGGTATTCCTTGAAGAGCCCGATGGGCTTCCGGTCGCCCACGCGCACCACAATTTCACCCTTTTCGCCATCTTCGCAGCGTGTGCCGTCAGGCCGCAGCAGGTCAATGTCGTACTGCGCATTGGGGATGCCCATGGACCCCGGTTTGGGAGTCATCCATGGGAAGGTGCCGAGGGTCATGGTGGTTTCCGTTTGTCCGAATCCTTCCATCATGCTGATACCCGTTTTCTCCTTGAACTTGTCGAAGACGGCAGGGTTGAGCGCTTCGCCTGCCGTGGTGCAGTATTCCAAGCTGGAGAGGTCGTATTTTGACAAATCCTCGCGAATCATGAAGCGGTAGATGGTGGGAGGAGCGCAGAAGCTCGTCACCTTGTATTTCTCAATCTGGCGCAGCAGGGTGTCGGCGTTGAACTTTTCGTGGTCGAATACAAATACGGTGGCCCCGGCAAACCACTGACCGTAAAACTTGCCCCACACGGCCTTGCCCCAGCCGGTGTCAGCCACGGTGAGGTGCAGTGAATGCTCGTGCAGATGATGCCAAAAGACGCCGGTCGTGAGGTGTCCCAGGGCATACAGGTAGTCATGGGCCACCATATTGGGTTCGCCGCTCGTGCCGCTGGTAAAGTACATGAGCATGGTATCCTCGTTGGAGTTGACAGAGGCCGGCTTGCGGAAGGGAGGAGCCTTGAGCCATTCGGATTGCCAGTCGCGAAAACCATCGGGGATAGGCTTGCCATGGTCAGCGATGGTGATGTAATGTTGGACGGTGGGACTATCGGCGGCGGCGGCGCGGATCTGGCTCACCACATACGGGTCGTCCACGCAAATGATCGCCTTCACCGAAGCGCGCGTGTTGCGGTAGACGATATCGTGCTTGGTGAGCATGTGCGTGGCGGGTATGACCACGGCGCCGATTTTGTGCAGCGCGAGCATTACGATCCACCACTCGTAGCGGCGCTTCAGAATGAGCATGACCGGGTCGTTCTTCCCGATGCCCAGTGACGTCAAGTAGCTTGCAGCTTGGTCGGTTTGTTCCTTCAGCTTGCCGAACGTGGCGCGAATTTCCTCTCCTTGGTCATTGGTCCAGAGAAGAGCTAGCTTATCGGGGGCTTCAAGAGCCCAAGCATCCATGACATCATAAGCGAAGTTGAAGTTTTGCGGGATGATGAACTCGAGATGCCGGTTGTAGTCCTCGACGGACTCGAAATGTGTCTGCTTCAGGAAACGTTCGATCATGGTGGTAATTTTGAGGGTTACTCAACGCTGAAAGTCAGAATTTGGGCGGCTGTATCACCCATAGCCAGCATGCCGTGCGGCTCTGTGGCGTCCAGGTAGATGCTGTCGCCCTCATCCAGCATGATGGACTTACTCCCGATGTAGAACATCATTTTGCCGGCCAGCACGTAATTGAACTCCTGTCCTGCGTGCGAGCTTTTGTAGATGATGCGTGCTGAGGGCTTAGGTTCCACCGTAACGAGGAAGACATCGGCCTTGTGGTCCCGGAAGCCGCTCACAAGACTCCGGTAATTATATGCCTTAGAGCGTTCAACTGAGATCCCTTGGCCCTTTCGCACCACCGAATATGATTTCATATGCGGGGTTTCGGAAAACATAAGCTCTTCGGTTGAAAGACCGTACTTATGGGCGATTTTCATGAGGTTAGAAATGGTGATATCCAGCTCACCCTTTTCAATTCGCTCATATTTTTCTACGTCAATGCCGATCATCTCGGCAATCTCTTTCTTGGGGACATTGAGAGCATCGCGCAGGCCGCGCAAGCGCTCGCCTAATTGTTTGAGTTGCTCATCCATACTTGTGTGTGGTTCATTTTGATGGGATCTATTGGAGAGGAGGAACAGGGCAGGTACGAGCCTTTTTCTTCTTAGGATCATACTCTTTTGGTTGCGTTTCTCAAGCAGAAAATATGCAGCTTGAGCTCCGCGTGTCGTTGCGCGCGAAGATTGCGCTTGCTTTTTCGGATAGACAGGTGTAGGCTCAAGGCGTGAGTTATCAGGTCTTCGCCAGGAAGTATCGCCCGCGTACATTCAAGGACGTGCTTGGGCAGGAGCATGTGGTGCGTACGCTCTGCAACGCCATTGAGCAGAAGCGCTTGGCCCATGCGTATCTGTTTGTAGGCCCCAGGGGCACCGGTAAGACCTCCACTGCTCGTATTTTTGCCAAGGCGTTGAATTGCACCGGTGGTCCGCGGGTGGACTTTGATCCGGATGAGGATGTGTGCCGCGAGATAGCCGAGGGAACCAGTCTGGATGTGCTTGAGATAGACGGCGCTTCAAATCGTGGCATTGACAATATTCGTGACCTGCGGGACAATGTGCAGTTTACTCCCACTCGCGGGCAGTATCGCATCATTTACATAGACGAGGTGCACATGCTTACCAAGGAGTCTTTCAACGCGCTGCTCAAAACACTTGAGGAGCCTCCAGAGCATGTCATGTTCATTTTTGCGACCACTGAGCCGCATAAGATTCTGCCCACTATTCTTTCGCGTTGCCAGCGTTTTGACTTACGACCCATCCCGGCGGATGTCATCGCGAAACACCTCATTCATATTGCCGGCCTGGAGGGGGTGAGACTCAGCGAAGAGGCGGCCTACGCCATAGCTGGCGTGGCTGATGGCGGCATGCGCGATGCGCAATCCATGCTTGACCAGTTGGTTTCCTTTTGCGGCAATGAGATCACGGAGCGCAATGTCAATGAGATATTCGGCATCACGGGACGCGAGACTGTAGCACGTGCTGTATCTTACCTGTTGGGACGCCAACTACCAAGTTTATTGCACTTGGTGCATGATCTTTCGGAAGCCGGGCGTGATATGGGACAATTTCTGGTGGAGATGATGGGCACCATACGTGAGCTGCTGGTGGCAAAGGTAGCCCCGCAGGAGAGCAGCACCGCTGTGCCACCAGCATGGCGTGAGCCGTTGTTAGAATACATGGCGCGTATTCCACTGGACAAAGTTATGAGTCTCATGGAGGCGCTTTCCGTCGCGGAAGAACGGATGCGTTGGAGTACCAACAAGCGTTTGCATTTAGAGTTGGGTATAATTCAAGCTGTGCATTGCTTGGCGCAAGCCAATATCAGCGATATCATCAAGGCGCTCAATGGAGCCCCTTTGCCGGAAACTCCCATTGCCACAGAGCTACTGCCGGACATTGCCCGGCCATCGGCTGAGCAGCCCGAGGAGCCGCTGGCTCAGTCGAACTCCCTCTCTCAGGCGGACGCGCCGCCTCCTCAGCAACCTGATTCTTCGGATGCCCCCGAGTCCGCACTTCCTTCGCTTCCTCCCATAGATGACGAGCCCCCTGACTTTAGCAAGGAGGGGTCCGACCCAGAAGAAGCAAAACCGCAGGCACTGGGCGGCATATCAGCAGAACTATGGGAGCAAGCGGTGCAATGCGTCCGCGCGAAATCCCCGCTGAAAGCCGGACTCATCGGCAGCACGCTTTTTGTGGGCGAGGAGAATGGATTGGCTACCATAGCGATACACCCTAGGGACACGGCCAGCCGAGACGCCCTGCTGAGTGACGAAGTGGGTTTGCTGGTGTGCGAGCAACTGCGCGCTAGCAGCGGGGTTCAGGTTGAGAGATTCCGCATTGTTACAGATGAGAGCGTGCCCGCCCCGGCGGCTGACGAAGTGCTGCCTGCCCCAGCTGCCAACCCTGCCGCGAGAAAAATCAGCAAGAAGGTCACGCCTCAGGTTGAAGAAGCTCCGTCCGAGGAGCAAAAATCCCCTATTTCGGAACACGATTTCTATGAAGACCCGCTCATCGAGCTGGCCCTCCGTGAATTGGAAGCCCAGATTATTCCCCAGTCATGAATCTCCAAAAATTGATGAAACAAGCTCAGGCCATGCAGGCAGGTATGGCCCAGGCGCAGGCTCGCCTCGCAGAGCAGAAGTTCTGTGCTGAAGCCCCTGGTGGCAAAGTGCAAGCTGTCGCGGATGGCTCTGGCAATCTTGTGCACCTGAAAATAGATCCTTCAGTCGTGGACCCGGAGGACGTAGAATTCCTTTCCGCGATGGTGCTCAAGACTGTTCAAGATGCGCTGAAGGGGGCCAAGGATATGGCTGAGGCAGAGATGCGTAAAGTCACTGGTGGACTGGGTTTCCCCATGTAGTTGCGTACATGATGCGCCATTTTCCCAACATCATCGGTTGTCTGATCGTTCTCGGAACCTGTCTGAAAGCCGAGACGGTTCCTGTTGGCGACCTTGATGCGAAAATTGTACCGGAGCAGGTGGCTACCCTCTCCTTTCAAACGAAGGGGATCGTGAGCGATTTGCATGTCGATACATCGCAACGCGTAGAGAAGGGAACTGTGATTGCAGTGATGGATAAAGAAAAAACGCAGCAAGAGCGTGAGGATATGGAGCTGCAAATTCGCCGTGAGCGACTGACAAAAAAGGATGAGATCCGCAAACTTGAACAGCAACGTGAGAAACTCAACTTTTACCTTTCTCTGAACGAAGAAGAGCGCAACTATGCCCGCGAACTGCGCCCTGAGGGCGAGGCATCCCAGGCATCCGTGGCTGATATCAACGAACGGATTGAGCTCAACAAGCTTGAACTCAATACAATAGAGCGCAGGAAAAGAATGGATTTTGACATGAAGCACGAACCGCTTACCATGCGCATGCCTTTTACTGGGCGCTTGCAGTACCACTTCCCGATGCCGGAGCACCCGGAGAGGCCCTTTGAGTATGTGCAGAACCCGGCAATTCCTTTTGCAACGGTTTGCGATGATTCAGCTTTTTATATCACAGTGAGCCTGACTGATACGGACCTCAGTCTTATGCAGCCTGAGTCCTTTAGCGTGGCAGTGCGGCTTCCGGCGGGTCAACGGTTGACGGGCACCTTTGCATTCCGCAGGGTTGAGCGCGGCGGCAACCGCGGCGATATGCTTGTCTACTTCTTCAAAATACCCCAGCAAGCACACGACACGGCATTTCGAATGCTAGGTAGTTCCACCACAGCCACGTTGTATTATACTACAGATGGAGGCTGCAAACGAGTGAGCAAGGCCGAATTGCTCACCCACCCCTCTGCCCCCGATTGCCAAGACTGGCGCGAGCTCGCTCAGCTGGTTTACCCGGATCATGTTGTAATGCTCATCACCGAGCGTGATGTTATCATGCGGCCTCAATCTGCTACGCCTGCTAGCGAGCCATGAATCTCGTGTGTGACAACATCACTTTTGGGTATACTCGCCGGGAGAAGGTATTAGAGCGTTTTTCGCACACCTTTAGGCCTGGTATCACAGTTCTGAAGGGATACTCGGGCAGCGGAAAGACCACCTTGCTCAAGCTCTTGGCTGGATACCTGAAAGTAGAAAGCGGAAGAATTATAACTCCCACTGGAGTGAAGGTCACAAGTCGCATGTATCATCGCCGCTGTGTGGCCTACATGTTTCAAGGGATTAACCTTTTGCCTCTCATGAGTGTGGAGCGTAACTTGCGGTTGGCGGCCGAGATGGCGATGCTCCCGGGGCGCTTGTGGAAACCCCTGTGTGAAGAGCTTATACGGGATTTGGGACTGCAGGAGCTTCGACGCCGCCGGGCTGATAAGCTATCCGGCGGTCAAGCGCAGCGCGCCGCCCTGGCGCGCACTCTGATGAAAAATGCACCGACAGTACTGTTAGATGAACCGACTTCGGGATTGGATGATGATAATACCGACATCATTAAAAAATTGGTGCTCAAGGATGCTTCAAAGCGAATATGCATCATTTGTACTCATGATGCCCGCTTGCTGGAATTAGCTGATGATCTCATTGATTTTGACCATCCTGTATCTTGCTAAGGATACGGTGCATCGTTGGTTCACGCGCATTTCAAGTCCCGTAGCGCGTGTCTTGGTGGTGTATTTTCTTACGCTCAGTGCGCTTGCGGCGCTCGGTAGCTATGTGATTACGTTAGATGTTGTGCGTCACGAGCTCATCGCCAGGGGAGCAAATACAGTCGTAGCGGCACTCTCTGCCCAGAATAGAGACAAACCCATTTTTATTCCCTCGTATGAGGCTATGGAGAAAGCACTAGATGCTGAATCGTACGTATTTCTGGCTTGCGGGATGGTCAGTTTGCCCAATGGGCAGAGTGTGCAGGTGTATACATACGATTTTTCGCGCATGCGTCAAATGCTTCCTCTCATGGCACCAGATGGTCGGCCTACATTACTGCAACCGGAGGGAGAGTCCCTGCTGCCACTTGGTCCAGGAGATGTCATATACAATAAAACACGCATACCTGTGATGGTGCGCTCTCTGCCGCCGGATCATACGTTGCAGAGGATTTCGCGCTATGGGGCACTCATTGTCAATCCTGATCGACTTCCCCCGCAAATGACGGCTGGTCATCTTGTCAGTCTGATTATTCGTGTGCATCATCTCAAATCCTCGGAGGCGATTACACGTGTGGAACGTTACATCGAGATGCTCAAGCGTTATGAGAAAGCATTCGGATCAATTGTCTCTGCCGGCTCTTTGTTAAAACGCATGGATGAAGTGCTCAGTAAGCAAGTGCAGTGCCGGGTAGCCTTTTGTATAGGGATTAGCGCTATTGTGGGGATATTGCTCACTGCATTGGCGGGCATGGAGTACCGCCAGAATGAGTATATCTACACGCTTATGAAGAGTTTTGGGATACATCCTATGTTGCTTGTAGGTTCATTCATCGTGGAGAACCTATTTATCGTGGCATGTTCGTTTGCAGCTGCCATCATTTCATTCATGTATTTTCAGGAAATTATTGTCACTCAAATTCTTAAGTTGGGTAAATATTCACTGGCATTAGGAGATATTATGCAGGAGATATATTTGATATCCTACACTTTACTCGGTTGCGTTTTCATTTCGGCTATTCCAATTTTTGTTGCCGCTTACCGTGAAATTGGGCGGGTGCTCAAGTAATGCGATGGAGCCAAGAGGCCGACCAGAAAAGAGCGGCGTGGGATCGGGTAATGCCCTTCATGCTCAGGTAACGAGTGCGAAGCAGGCGGGTGGAGCGATGCCCCATTTCCTCCTGTAGGCGTTCCAAATCATGCCAGTGCTTCAAGTGGTAACTTGCGAAAGTGTGGCGTAGGGCATCTTGTTGCCAATGGAGGATACCGGCCTCGCGGCGTAAGCGGCACCATCGGTGGCACCAGTCTGCCGGGCAAATACAACCAGAGCTTGGCGGAGGAGAGTCAAAGCGTGCGAGCCAAGCGAGCAGGACACGGTGCAGCGTGACATGGCGACAACCTCCGGTTTTGCTGTGTCGAGCGCGCAGAGAGATAACTTGCTCCTCCCAATCTAGGTCGGCCCAATCAAGACGCATGACTTCTGCGGGGCGCACACCAGCCCACAGCATAAGGCCCAGTGCCGGCATGCAGGGGGAGTGCTGCGGTTTTTGCGCGGTGCGCAGTAAAGAGATAAGTTGGTCCCAAGGAAGGGGTTGTACTTCATGCTCTCGTAACTCGGGTCGTATGATAGCATCCACAGGATTGTTAGCACACCAGCCGTGTTTGATGCCACAGGCAAAGATAGAATGGAGGATAGAGCGCCCTTTGACAAATTGATGAGGGGTCGTGAAAAGAGAATTGAGCAAGCTAAGGCATTCTGCGGTGCAGATATGGCGCAATTTTTTGTGAGCGATTGGGCATCGGAGCATGCGGGCAGTCATAAGTCGCAGCTCATCGAGCGTACGCGGCCGTCGAGTACAACGTTCGCGCAGTGAGGTAGCTACCGCCTCCTGAAAGTTCACGCTACACTGGGATTCGATGTAGGATTGCTTGCCCAGTGCTATGATGTCTCGGCAATGGTTCAGCAACGCTACTCCCCGTAACTCCGGGCAGCACACACGCTCAATAAGTTCGCGCCCCAAACGCTGCGCGTCCTCTATAGCTAAGCCATAGCGGGAAGCCCAACCTTCATGGGTTTCATGGCCTTTTTCATGAGAATTGCTAATCCGCCTGTCAAGCTTATTGATTAAAAAAATTATAATGTTTTACATATCAATCTATTAGTCAACGGAAGCTTCATGCGTCCGTTCTAAGTTGATGAACATAGAATTACTGGCATTCTAACGTAAATTATTTACAATCAATGAATGATTATGAGAAAAAATTCATGCGGATTAGCAATCCGTTATAGTAAATAGTGGCAGGGGGAAATCCGTACCCGCATTCGAGCCGAAGTCGGGATCAACGTGAGGCATACAAAGTGTCTGAGCGTAAATGACTAAGCTTTATTTGCAGTGAGGACTGTCCCCAAAACCTCCAACCTCCGACTTCACCTATGCCCAAAGTAATATGTTTTCGCGCTACGGACCTGATGTGCTCAGCCATAGATCGTATCATGGATGAGAGGCTCATTGATCGTACAACGGTCATTAAACTGGCACTCTATCATTTTGATACATACATGCGCCGTGGCGCCACGCGCAATATGAACCTCTACGAAATCGTGGAGGATTTAGAACAGAGCGCGGATCCGGGGCAAACACGGTTTGCGCCCTTTAGCGTGACGCGTAAGTGAGAGAGAGGAATCAGTGAGAGCGCCAGTTATGCAGGGGAAGGGTCAGAGCTCTGGCTCCCAAGTATCTTTGATGATGAGCTGGTCGTAGAGCTGTTTTGCCTTATCGCCCATATCCAAGGATGCAAGGCGCAGGTAACTACGCGCCATGGAGGCATCTGCCGGGAGTCCCGCTCCACCTTTGGCCGTAATGTAAGCGAGGTACACGTACGCCTGTGACGCGCCGGCTGCTGCAGCGTCCGTGAGGAGCTGTGAAGCTTTGCGCGCGTCGGCTTTCACATGGTTACCCGAGAAATACTCAGCCGCCAGCATGATGGATGCCGGAGCGTGACCCACATTTGCGGCATTTTCCAGCAGCTTGATTCCCGCAGCGTTGTCTTGCGGCACTCCCATGCCGTGCAGAAGCATGTAGGCACGAGCCGTGGCCAAAGCCACGGTATTGCGAAGTTTAGGGTGATTGAAGTAGAAATAGGCTTTCTGAGGGTCCTTGGGGAGGCCGAACAACCCCTTCAGGTAGCCGTGTCCCAAGCTCAGACAAGAGCGTAGATGGCCTAGGGCAGCGGCGGTCTTGAGCAGGATGATACCCCGCTTAGGGTCCGGTTGGATTCCGGCCTCACGTACGGAGGCATTCTCTCCTTTCACATCCAGCAAACCCGAGGCCATCGCAAAGTAGGCATCCGGATTGTGGAGGCGCACGGCTTCCTCCAACAGAACGCGACTTTCTTTGGGTAATTTAGATGAGTTGATGGCAGAGAGGGCATAGTAGGCATCCGGACTGCCGGCTTCCGCAGCTTTTTTGAGCCATTCGACTTTTTCGGCGGGATCTGAGGCAAGATTGCTCAGGCGGAACATGACAAAATAGTTGCCCCGTTTGACCTCGGAATCTACCTCGGCTTTGGTGCGCGAGCTGAAAAACTCCATGCGGCCAGTGCTGACTAGCCAGTGTGTACGAGCCATGAAGTTGCCGCTCTTGCAAGCTTCCATGATCATTTTATTGGCGGCAGCTTCATCCTTTTGCACGCCGATGCCCTGCCGAAGACACATGCTGGCATCAAGCATCGAAGGGACAAATCCCTTTTCAGCTAATTTGGCCAACCGCTGGTAACTGGCGCGCACCTCCGGGGAGAGTGCTTTATCCACCGGTATTTCAGAAAGCGCCATATTGGCGAGCCAGTGCTCAGCGGCCACATTGCCCTGTTTGGCGGCAGCCTGCATCCATGTGTCCACCGCCCTTTCGTCGCCATCAGTGGCCTCCATGACGCAGAGAATAGCGGCGCCAAAGTCAGCGCTGTTTTCTTTGACCTGCTTTTGCAAAGCTGTGCAAAACTCATTATACTTCGGATGAGCGGTGGCGACGCTAGGGGAATCGGTCGAAGGGGTTGAGGGTGCCGCTGTCAGCATACCCATCCATATAATCGGGAAAATGACACAGAATCGAAGAAGGTGAGTGAACATAGAAGATGCCTCCATTGTACGCCTATGCCGGAGCCTTGGCAAGCGGCTTTTCTGTGCGCAATGTTCAGGAATGCGCAAGCTCGTACGCCCGGGTGATCAGGGCGGGGCGCGTGTTGAGTAGTTTTTCGTCCTGTACTTCTCGCAGGAGTTGGTTCAGAATATGCCCAACACAGGGACCCTGAGCGAAACCACTCTTCATGAGATCACTTCCGCCAATAGCAAGGTCTCGCACCTTGTAGGCGGGGGGGGATTCCAGCACTTCGGCGAGCAGCATAGAGGCAGAGCGGGTTGCCGCAGATGAGCGATGGTGAAGTAGATCGATAATGCCGCGCGTGTTGATGATATGCTGCACCATTTCTCGGGAGGTGAGGCCGATGAGTCGCCGCATCTCCGGCCGCGAGGTGGGCAGGGGAGCGGGCAGATGTCCCAGCAAGGTAGTTACGAAGCGTGAGGTGGTGTTGTCGCTCTTCAGACGGGTCAAGGCAGAGTGCACGGCGGCAGGCTCTAACAGGAGCAAGAGCATGGCTAGGCGATTGGGAAAGGCGTCAACTGGAGCAGCTTGTACAGCGCTCACGGTGTAAATCCATCGGTCGGTTCCCTCATCGTCCCAACTTCCCGCCAGTCCAGCAAGCTCTGGCAAAATGACAGAAAAAACCTCTGGAAAAGCAGTGAGCATATCTCCAGCACCCGAGGTTGTCAGGATGCCCTGCAACTCCTTAAAAATGCGCTCAGCGCTGATATTTTCAAGCAACAAACGATTGCGGCGGATGGAGTAGGCTGTTTCCGTCTCAATGCCGAACTTGAAGCGAGCGGCGAAACGTAAAGCACGCAGGATACGAAGGGCATCCTCACGGAAGCGTACATCTGGTTCTCCCACGCAGCGCAGGGTGTGGTTAACCAGGTCTTGCTGCCCGCCGAAAGCATCTACCAAGCCCTCGCGATCGTTGTAGGCCATAGCATTGATGGTGAAGTCTCGGCGAGAGAGGTCGTCCTGCAGGTGCGGGACAAAGCGGACGGCATCGGGGTGGCGGTTATCGGAATACGTGCCATCGGAGCGGAATGTAGTGACTTCCACATTGCGTCCATGGGAGCGCACGGTGATCGTGCCGTGCTTAAGACCTGTCATAAACACGCGCCACTTGCGAAAAACTTGCAGCATCTCTTCCGGTGTGGCATCGGTGCATACATCCCAATCTGCCGGCTTTTGGCCCAACAGGCTATCTCGTACACACCCGCCCACCACGTAGGCCGAGAAGCCCATGTGTTCCAGTTCGCGGACGACATCGGCCGCATGGCCGGGAATTTGAACAGTGTGCACAGCATAAAAACACGGGAGGAACGAGAGCTCCTCCCGTGTGGTCAGGGGTGGATCATTTGAACGTTATTACGCCTGGGGAGCATCCGGATCGGAGTAGTCGATAGCGGCCAAGGACTGGTAGAGGCGCCAGCGGCGTTTAATATCGCTTTCCTCCAGGGCGAGCAACTGGTCGAAGTGGGCCTTGTTGTTCTTGGCCAGCAGACGGAAACGGTTCTCACCAAGTAGGGCCTCACGCACGTCTTTCTTGGGGGCTTTGCTCTTGAGAATAAGCGGATTTTTGCCCTCCTTGATGCGGTCGGGATTGAAGTTGTAAAGTAGCCAGCGTCCACAATCGACGGCGTCTTTCTGGTGGTCGAGCCCTTGAGCCATATTGATGCCATGGTTGATGCAGTGGCTGTATGCGATGATGAGCGCAGGCCCATCGTACTCTTCAGCTTCCACTAAGGTCTTGAGGGTATGCTCATCATTGGCGCCCATGGCGACCGAGGCGACATAAATGTTGCCATAGGTCATGGCCATGTAGCCGATATCTTTCTTCACCTGGTCTTTGCCGCGCGTAGCGAACTTTGCCACAGCGGCACGAGGAGTAGACTTTGAACACTGGCCGCCGGTGTTGGAGTACACCTCAGTATCCAGCACGAGCACCTTCACATTACGGCCGGAGGCGAGGATGTGATCCAAACCGCCGTAACCAATATCGTAAGCCCAGCCGTCGCCACCGATAATCCAGACAGACTTGCGCACTAGGTAGTTTGCTTGGGCCTTGAGGGCGGACAAGTCGGGGTCCGCACCGCAAGCCGCCTTAATTTGTTCCACGGTAGCGCGAGCCTTGGCGATGTCTGATTCGGTCCTCTGCGGGTTATCCAGTAGAGCTTGCACGGTAGCTTCGCCGATCTTGCGAGCTGCGGCATGCAGCAGCTCCAAGGCGTATTGCTGCTTCTTGTCCAGCGAGATGCGGAAGCCGAGGCCAAACTGGGCATTGTCCTCAAAAAGGCTGTTGCACCAAGCGGGACCGCGTCCCTCGGAATCGTGGCTCCAAGGGGTGGTGGGCAGGTTGCCGCCGTAGATGGACGAGCAGCCGGTCGCATTGGCAACTACCAAACGGTTGCCGAAGAGCTGGGAGAGCACCTTGATGTACGGGGTTTCGCCGCAGCCGGCGCAGGCACCAGAGAATTCGAAGAGCGGTCGCAGGAATTGGGCGTCTTTTACCTTGTCGCGCCCCACGACAGTGCGATCTGGATCCGGCAATGCGTTGAAGAACTTCCAATTCTCCGCCTCTGGCTTGAGGGCCGAGGACGCCGGTGTCATCACCACAGAACCAGTGGGGCATACATGCGTGCAGAGCGTGCAGCCCGTGCAGTCCGAGGCCGATACCTGGATGATGAACTTCTTGCCCTGCCAATCTTTATGCATCTTCTTGGCATCGGCGCTCTTGAAGCTCGCAGGGGCTCCCTCGAGATTGGTCGGATCAGTAACTTGAGCACGGATACATGCGTGCGGGCACACCATTGTGCACTTGCCGCACTGAATACAAGTTTCCGGGTTCCACACGGGAATCTCCAAGGCCAGGTCGCGTTTTTCGTACTGCGTGGTTCCGGAGGGGAAAGTGCCATCGCAGGGCATTTCAGAGACTTTCACCGTATCGCCATCGCCGGTCACAATTTTGCCGAGGACGTCGCGTACGAAAGCGGGTGGATTGCCCTGCAGAGGAGCAGGGATTTCGTGACCGGTGATGGTGGAGCCAAGAGGCACTTCATGCAGGTTTTCCAGCGTAGCATCCACGGCGGCTATATTTTTGGCAACAACTTCTTCGCCCTTCTTGCCGTATGTCTTCTTAATGGCCTCTTTGATGTAGCCGATAGCCTCATCTGCCGGAATAACGCCGGACAGCTTGAAAAAGCAGGTTTGCATGATCATGTTGATGCGCCCGCCCATGCCGGTGGCTTTAGCCACCCTGAAGGCGTCAATGCAGTACATGGTGATGCTCTTGTCGAGGATTTGCTTTTGCATGCGGGCAGGCAGAGAATCCCAGACTTGGGCTGGCTCCACAGAGGTGTTCATGAGGAAAGTCGCGCCAGTAGCGGCATTCTTGAGGAAGTCAAAAGTATTCAGCAGGCTGGGCTGATGCAGCGCAATGAAGTTTGCGCTGGTGATCAGGTAGGTGCTATGGATGGGCGTTGTGCCGAAGCGCAGGTGCGACACCGTTGAAGAACCACTCTTCTTAGAATCATACACGAAGTACCCCTGCACGTACAGGTCCGTATGCTTACCGATAATCTTGATGGCATCTTTGTTGGCTCCCACGGTACCATCAGAGCCAAGGCCATAGAACATGCAGCGCGTTACGGCGTCAGACTCGGTGGAGAAAGATGGATCGTAGGGGATGGACTTACCAGTTACATCGTCCTCCACGCCAACAGCGAAGCCTGTCATAGGTTCATCTTTGGCGAGCTCATCGTAAACACCCTTAGCCATGGCTGGGGTGAACTCCTTAGAGCCAAGGCCATACCGCCCACCCACGACCTTCGGCATGGCAAAGGGCAAAGCCCCGCTCACCGAAGCATCTGCCAGAGCCTGCACAACGTCCTGCAGTAGAGGTTCTCCTTGGCTGCCCGGCTCCTTCGTGCGATCCAGCACAGCGATCTTCTTCACGCTCTTGGGCAGTGCCGCGATAAAGTCCGCTGCCGGGAACGGACGGTACAAGCGCACTTTGAGCACGCCCACGTCCTCCTTGAGCGTCTGCACAGTTTCCCAGCAGGCCTCAGCGCCAGAGCCCATGATGACAATGACTCGCGTGGCAGTAGGGGACCCCACATATTCCACTAGGTCGTAGTGGCGGCCGGTAAGCTCGCCAAACTTTTTCATGGCTTTTTTCACAATTCCGGGCACGGCATTGTAAAACTTGTTAACCGTTTCTCGGCCTTGGAAATACACATCCGGGTTTTGTGCAGTGCCGCGCACCACAGGAGCGTCTGGCGTAAGGGCTCGAGCGTGGAAAGCGTCCACAAGCTCTTGGTCAATCATGGCGCGCAGAGTATCATCAGAGATATCGGCAATTTTGCCAACCTCATGCGAGGTGCGGAAACCATCAAAGAAGTTGATGAAGGGTACACGGCTCTCCAAGGTGGCGGCGTGGGCAATAGCAGCCATATCAGGGGCCTCCTGTGTGTTAGCCCCGCAGAGCATGGCGAAACCTGTAGCGCGGCATGCCATGACGTCTCCATGGTCACCGAAGATGGAAAGCCCTTGCGCAGCCAGAGCACGCGCTGCGATGTGGAAAACGCATGGCGTGAGCTCACCGGCAATCTTAAACATGTTCGGAATCATAAGCAGCAGCCCTTGGGACGCCGTGAACGTGGTGGCCAGTGAACCGGTTTGCAGCGCACCATGCACGGCGCCGGCCGCTCCTGCTTCGCTTTCCATTTCTACGATGCTAGGCACCGTGCCCCACAAGTTTTTGCGGTCCACTGCTGTCCAAGTTTCCGCTGATTCTCCCATGGGAGAGGAGGGTGTGATGGGGTAAATGGCGGCTACCTCCGAACAACGGTAGGCAACGGATGCCACGGCCTCGTTGGCATCAATAGTGCTGTATGTAGTGCTCATGGTATGAAATGTTGGTACAGCGAGAGCAACGGCTCAGACCGTTGCCCCGCTTTTGTCATCGCCCCGACTCTACACCCATTTTACACCAAAATCAACTCAAAAAGGGAGGTGGGTATGAAAAAGATGGTCAGGGAGCTTGCGGAAGTGAGGGGCACGTGCTAGAATGCCCTCATGGTAGCGCGTCGATGGATTTTCTTACTCATGCTCAGCTGCTTGATGGTTGGGTGTTATCCACCGCCTGAGACATATCCAACCACCAGGTTAGTCACGAATCGACGTGCAGAATTGCGTGACCATTTGCTGTTGCTCCTAGAGCCCGAGCAGCGCCGCAGGAAAGCGGCACAGCAGGAGGCCACGTGGCTTGCTGACACAGCTTACAAGGCCGCGGCGGGGATTTCGCGAATAAATGCTTCGCACTTTCCGGGGTGGGCAGGTAACTGGCTCGTCAACATGCGCATGCAAGACCGCGGGTTGTGCTGGCATTATCAGCACGATATGTACCGTGAACTTCGGCGGCGCTCCCTCAAGTACTTTCGAGTGGGATGCTGTGTGCGCGACAGGGCGCGGCGTTCGGAGCACAACTGTGTGTACGTTGCTGCGGCAGGTGCGGTGTGGCCTCAGGCATGGGTTCTGGATGCATGGATGTGGAATGGTCGGTTGAAAGTGAACTATGGGTTGGACCTCGATCAAGATGATTGGTCCGATCTGCCGGAAGTGACGAGGGAATTAGAACGCATTTATCCTGAGTGTCATAGGTGGCCGATAGAGCACTGGTATTATGTGCGTAAGTCCAATGGTAAGTACACTATTTACTGTGCGCCGGAATCTCTCATCGCCCCACAGGCACGCCGCATGTTCAAGAATATAGAGCGCGGTCGCATAACCCATCCCGGCAAACTCACCAATTATTGAGTGTCTGGGCTAAAGCCGTTTGTTATTGCGCTCTAACATGAGCCGAAATCCCACAGTGGGGCTATGGTCATCCGCCGGGCGAGGTGTACGGATGCCAGAGGAAAGTTGAGAAGGGCGGAATGAACTATAATCTCCCCCTCGGGTGACGGCGTAGTGTCGAAATGCAAACCCAGGCGGACCTCCGTATTCATCGCTCACCCATTCCTGCACATTGCCCGTCATGTCGTAAAATCCCAGTATGTTTGGGGCAAAGGAAGCTACGGGAGCCGTGAAAGGAAAGTTGTCCGAGTAGTGCTCAATTACATATTGGGGAGAAACGTAAGGCAGTGCGGAGGAATCTGCAAAATTACCTGTGCCCGGGGGAGGGGGCCATTGAGGGCCCCAAGCAAAGTCATGTCGGGGAGGGGTGCTGTAGCGGCTTCGGGCACGGTCGTATGGGGTTGTGCCGTGCTCATCTTTTGATCCCATCATGGCACTCCACTCCTCATCAGTGGGCAGGCGATATTCATCTGTAGATTCAATGAGTCCAGTTTCGCGTTCCTGCATTGTTAGCCAACGAGCAAATCGCTCGGCATCCGCGCGCGATATCCCGACAGCCGGGTGATCCGGTCCTTGCACAAAGTCGGTAAGTGGTGGAATATTCGCCCCGGTGGTGGCTGCAAAGGCGCGGTAATCAGATACACGCACTTCGGTTACTCCTGCCATCAACGTGGGAGAGAGAGGAAGAAAACGCAGGCCCAGGCTATTCACCCACGAGGTGCCAAAGGCAACTGAGTTGTTAAGTTTTAATGCGACATTGATCACCAGATCCTTGGGGGAGATGCCACTGAAACGTTCCGTGGCAAAGCCGGGCATTTTGATTTCTAAAAAATATGGGGCGAGGGGAATCCGAACGCCCTGCAGGGGAGTAACGCTCAGCGGGTGCCCATTGAGCCATACAGTAGCGCCGGGCGGGGTGGTATTGATTGTGATGGGTGTTTTTTGCACAGGGCGCACTACGAGGCGAAACTCGCAGATATCATCCTCAGCCTCTGAGTTTGGCTCTGGTAAAGCCACAAGAGTATGGTCGCGTCCCAGTGAGCCACGGGCTTCGCACATGCGTGCAAGCCATAGGGTGTAAGCGTTGATGCTCTCGCGTGTAGTGCGTACGTAGGGACCTTTCTCACTTTTTTCGTAACGCACGGGTCCAAGGGAGGCCGAGCGGCGCAGGAAAGTTTCAAATTGGGCGACTGTAACAGGCTCCAATGCTCGATGTTCGGAGTTAGAAGGACGGTAAACGGAGCCGAGTACATCCTGCCAATCCTCGTGCTTCTTGGGGGGGCGGAAGGGCTGTAAATCTCCTCCCAGGGCGAGCACTCCATGCTTGGGGGTCACACCGTTGACCGACAGATCTGAGTACCCCTCTTTCCGCAGGATAAAAGAGACTTCCTGCTCAGGGGGCGTGTCCACAGGACCATAAGGAGTTTCATCAACATAAACGCCTTCCTTTGTGTAGATGGAGGCGCCAGCCGGTACCGTAGTGATGAACAGTTGAGTCCCAGTAGATGGGGGAGTACGGTGCAGAGAGGTTAGTGAGGTGCGTAGTTCGTCTAATTTGTGCCATACGTGACGGGGCAGAAAAGTGTAGCCGCATATGACTCCCAGCGTGAGCAGCCCCACGGCTGCTCCAATGCACCCTGCCCAGTGTTTGCGACGTTTCATGATCGCGTGGTGGCGGGGGGCATATTGGCGTAGCTCATCAATGCGTTCGGCGAGAACTTGGGCGGAGACGATACCTTTTTTGCTCACAAGCGGTTCAGCCGCGGCACAGATGATTTTGTTAAACTCAATCCAGCGGCGGTGGGAGGCTCCTTCCGGCACATTGGATGGAAGCTCCGGAAACTCCATACGATCCTTGCCCGTGCTCATTTCGTAGAGGACCTTCGCTAAGGCGTAGACATCTGCACGAGGGGTGCCGGAGCCATCCGGAGGAATATAGCCTTGAGTGCCAGCAAAGTTGTGGCCAGAATTGGGGGCTACAGAGCCGGCGTCAGCCAGCTTGGCGCGCCCGTGCACAAACACAATGTTGGAAGGCTTGATGTCACAGTGCGAGAGCTCCTCGCTGTGCATACCATCCAGAGCGTGCGCAAGTTGGCTGCCAATTTCGAGCACATAATCCAACGGCATAGGATTGTGTCCATACAGATCCATATCACTCTGTAGTGTGCGTGGCACATAGTTCTGTACGTCAATATGGACGCCGGTGTAGGCGTCATCCGCAAGTTCCATCACGTAGTAGTAGCAAGGGTGGTCGCCACTGTCTTGTCCTACGTGCAATATATGGACGACACCGGGTATGCCTCGTGCGACCGGCTCATAGTGCAGAATTCCCTCAAATTCCCGCACGTACGTTTTTTCATCATCATAATCCTCGCGCCACACCACCTTCACGGCACGGTAAGCGCCTGTCACGGAGCGCGCCAGCCACACTTCACCATAAGCGCCCCGGCCAATGAGTCGCAAGATTTCATGATCCGGCACCTCGGGACGCAACTTTTCGGCGTGGCGCGTGTGGGGAGAAAGCTGTGGATTGCTCTTGGAATCTGGATTTGCCATGACTTGGCTCTATTATACTAAAGAGGTATCACAGGGGCAAAGAAAAAATCTGCCACCGGTAGTGAAGGTCGCATCGAGCATGTAGGTATCTCCTGGGGACTATACATGCCAAAAAGACCGGACCGCCCATGGTGGACAGCCCGGTCCTTCTTCCTGTAGGTGCAGAAAAATTACTCAGCCGGAGCATCGACCGGAGGCGCAGCCGGAGCGGAATCCCGACCGCACTCTGGCCCGGGACCCTGCGGCGGCCGATGGCCGTGACGTCTCGCACAGCAGCATCCGCACGACGGCGGCGGGCACTCAGGTCCAGCCTGTGGGCCGCCACACGAAGGGGCGGGCCTGCGACAGTCGGGCGGCGGCATGGCCGGGCCGTGGCCGTGATGGCGCATCATGTGGGGCCGATGGGGACCATTTTTATGGAAATCTGCTTTGGCTGCTGCTTTTTCCTGTTCATCCAGCTGGCCGTCCTTGTTGGCATCGTATTTTTCCAAAATTTTCTTTTGGAACTCGGCTCTTTTTGCTTCGATTGCGGCGCGCATGGCTTCTTTTTCTTGTTCATCGATGCGACCGTCTTTGTTGGTGTCGAACTTTTCCATGAAAGCAGCACGATGCGGGTTCCCATGAAGGGCTGCAGTTTCACCTTGGAGGGGTGGAGGCGGGGGTGAGTCCTGCGGAGTGGGTGCATTTTGTTGCGCCAGCAGAGGCAGGCACGTAGCTACAATAAGTAGGAGTGGTTTCATTGTTGTTCAGTGTTATTGGTCAGTATGTGTGCGATATGGAAGGGGATAGCATGGCCTATCTTCCCCTTCTCCTCATAGAGGAGAGACGCACTCCGCGACTCTTTTTCTACACAAACAGGCGCATTTTTTCTAACTTATTGTTTTTTCTTGAAAGGGGGGCAAGACAAAGTTGAGGCTTGCAGAGAGAGCCGAACAGGAGTATAATACAGGGCGGCGTGGTGGCGCCCGGTGGGCGGCAACGTCGTTAATACACGGAAACAATCAGCTATGAAAGAACTCAAAGGTGCATGTATAATCGGGCAGTCAGGCGGGCCGACGGCAGTGATTAATGCGAGTGTGCTGGGCGCGGTGCAGACGGCGCTTAACAGCCCGCAAATTACGCGGGTGCTGGGCGCAGCGAACGGAATCACCGGCGTGCTCAATGGAAAACTCTATGATTTGGGGATGGAGGACCCGGTGGAATTGGAGTTGCTCAAGTTTACCCCGGCTTCGGCGCTTGGCACCTGCCGTTACAAGATGAAGGACCCGGATGTGGATCCGACCGATTACGAGAAAATACTCGACACCTTCAAGAAGTTTGACGTGCGCTACTTTTTCTACAACGGAGGCAACGACTCCATGGATACTTGCAACAAGATATCCAAGTTCATGCAGAAGAGCGGCTACGAGTGCCGCGTGATGGGCATCCCCAAGACGATTGATAACGACCTGAATGGAACGGACCACTGCCCCGGCTACGCCTCGGCGGCTAAGTACATTGCGACTTCGTGCATGGAGGTGAAGCACGATGCATGCTGTTATGACACCGGCATGGTGACCATCATCGAGGTGATGGGGCGTCACGCGGGGTGGCTGACGGCGGCGGCGGCATTGGCGAGTTTTGCCGGAGCTGGGCCGGACCTGATTTACCTGCCGGAGGTGGACTTTGATATGAACACCTTCCTGGATGACGTGGAGCGCATCTACAAAGCGACCGGCAAGTGCCTTGTCGTGGCGAGTGAGGGTATTCATGACAAGGATGGAAACTTTATCTCAGAAGCTAAGACCAATGGCAACGACGGCTTTGGGCACGCTCAGTTGGGCGGTCTGGCCAACAAGCTCGCCGAGGTGGTGCGTACGCGCATTGATGCCAAGGTTCGGGCGATTGAGCCTTCGCTGCTGCAGCGTTGCGCCACGCATCTGGCATCTTCGACCGATGCGATGGAAGCTTACCTGGCCGGCAAGACGGCGGTGACAGCTGCAGTTGACGGCGATACAGACAAAATGGTGGCCTTTGAGCGCAATAATCTGTACGGACAGTACGTGTGCAACACCAAGCTGCTGCCGCTGGAAAGCGTCGCCAACTTTGAGCGCAAGGTGCCGCGTGAGTGGATCAATGCGGCGGGCAACGGCATCGAGATGCCTTTCATCGATTACGCGTTGCCGCTCATTCAGGGCGAAACGGGGATGAAGACGGTGCAGGCGCTGCCGCGCTTTGCACGTCTGCGCAAGGTGCTCGCTAAGCCGGTGGCCTGAAGCGTTGTTTCTCTATAAACCGGGGGCGAGGGTACGGTTGCGCCGACCTCGCTCCGCGCTTTTATTCTCATATGACGGGCTTGCTCACATTTGGACTCTGCGGGTTGTTGTTGATAGTAGGGTACGCCGTGTACGGACGCGTGGCGGAGCGCATATACGGCGTGCGCAAAGACGGGGCGATGCCTTGTGCGACGCATGAAGATGGGGTAGATTACGTGCGTATGCCCAGTTGGCGCGTGTTCTTGGTGCAGCTGCTCAATATAGCGGGACTGGGACCTGTCTTTGGCGCGTTGGCGGGGTGTTTGTACGGGCCGGCGGCATTGGTGTGGATTGTGGTGGGTTGCATTTTTGTGGGCGCGGTGCATGACTTCATGGCAGCGGTGATGAGCGCAGAGCACGATGGCGCCAACATGCCCTACCTGGTTGGGCGCTATTTGGGCAGTTCGTGTCGGCACGCGCTGCGCGTCGTGTGTGTGGGCTTGCTGCTCATGGTGGGCGTCGTGTTTACGATGGGCCCGGCCGGCATGCTGCATGCTTTGGTGGGCTCACTTTCCTCGGAGGTGTGGTGCATCATCATTTTGGTGTACTACTTGTTGGCGACAATCCTGCCCATCAACACGATTATCGGCAAAGTTTACCCCATTTTCGGCGCGTTTTTCCTTTTCATGGTAGCGGGTTTGGCCATTGCGCTTCCTTTGAGTGAGTACACCGTGCTGCCCGTTATGGATGTCACGGACAACGTGCATCCGCAAGGTCTCCCCGTGTGGCCCATGATTTTTGTCACCATCGCCTGCGGCGCCGTATCCGGATTCCATGCGACGCAGAGTCCGATGATGGTGCGCTGTTTGGGCGAGGCGCGGCTCATGCGCCCTGTATTTTACGGGGCGATGATTACTGAGGGTTTGGTGGCGCTGGTGTGGGCAACCGTTGGGTTGAGCCTGCGAGAGGTGGCCACGGACTACATGATGGCGGGGGGAGCGGTGGAGCGGTTGACCGAGGGAGGGGAAGCCCTTTCGTTCGGGCAGTTGAGTTTGTTGAACCCCGCCGCGGCGGTGAATGCGGCATGCAGTATGCTGCTCGGTCCTGTGGGGGCGGCAGTCGCGGTGCTCGGCGTGGTTGTGCTGCCCATTACCAGCGGGGATACGGCCATGCGCAGCTGCCGCTTAATACTAGCGGATGCGCTTCATCTGCCGCAGCAACAGCTGAGCAAGCGTCTGATGCTCGCTCTGCCGCTTTTTGCCGTTGTAGTCGTGATTGCGCAGTTGGATTTCGGCGTCATTTGGCGATACTTTGGCTGGGCGAATCAGGTTCTGGCCTGTTTCACGCTCTGGAGCATAGCGGCCTGCCTGCGCGGACGGCGTCGCTGCCACTGGATAGCCACACTGCCGGCCATCTTCATGACAGCCGTTTGCGTTGCTTATCTTCTTGAGTCCAAGGATTGCGGGATTTGTGTGTCGCCGACGCTGGGAAATGCGGTGGCAGGAGGTGTGAGCGTGCTCTGCTGTGTGTTGCTGCTGAGTTCCCCGCGCTCAGATGCCCACGATGTTGCGCAGGATCAACCAAGCGAGGGTAGCGAGAGCGTATAGCTTGAGCAGCGTCGTGCAGGTGTGCGTGGAGGACGAGCGCTCCTCGCCCCGGAGCAGGATGAGGTCGTGGCGAACGTACCCTTCGGCGAGTAGTGCGACGGAACCCCAGAGGAACATGTTAAAATGCCACGCTGCATGACAATCGCCGCGCGGCAGAGCTTGCACGGCTCGTGTGCCACTGCAACCGAGACAATTGTTGATGCGTATCACCGATGATATCAGTCAACATGAGTATTTTCTCTGTTGCTTCATTTCTCTCAAATGCGCTTGCCCTGGAACCTGGCTCTTTCTCACTCCTTCGCGCCGTTCTCCTGGAGGAGCTTGATGATCTCATCCCCCAGCTTCTTTTCTTTTACGAGCTGCAGGACGGATTTGCCGGCCTTGTTTTTGTGGTTAAAGTCTGCCCCGGCTTCACGAAAAATAGGTAACGCGCGGTCCATTTCCCGGAAGTACAGATCGAATTTTTTTGTGGATAAGAAGTGGAAAAGGAGGGAGTCACCGTTTTCATCAACTTCATTCGGATTTTCGCCCGTTTTGAAAAATGCGAGGAGGACATATTGGTTAAAATCGCCCGTGCCGAGGTCGCTTTTCTCCTGCGTCCAGGCCATAAGATTGGGGGTGTAGCCATGGCGCTTGAGGATTTGGATGATGTCAACGTAGTCCTCGTAGGGGAGAAGGGGCCGCGAACCGTGACCGCCCGTCATATTACCGAGGAGGCGGTTGGTCATGTCCTCGGGAATGCGAATGCGGGCGCCGAGCTTCAGCAGCGGCTCGATTTTCTCCGGAAGCAGCGGCTTGTCATCATCCAGCAGATGCATGAGCTGAAGTTCACCGGGATCGATTCCCTTTTCCTTGAGCAGTTTGACGACTTCCACCGAACCTTCCTCCATAGCGAGACTCATCGCGGAGGTTTCTCCGCATTTCACGGTTGGGTCCACTCCGGCATCCAGAAGCCGCTTAGCAATCTTGCCGCCCAAAATGCCATTGACCATGAGGGTGGTCCATCCATCTCCATCTTTTGCCAGCGGGTCAGCACCGGCATCAAGCAACATGAGGGCCAGCTTCTCCCGTCCGGCAGGGGATATTTCCGGACGCAGTTCCTCAAGGAGGATGTCCTTGGGTACGTCCGCCCCTGCTTTGATCAACTGCTCCACCATGCTCAGGATGTCCGCTTCGGCTTTCTTGCTCACACGGGATGGGAGTTCTCCATAAGATTCTCCTCTCCCGCCGCAAACGGCATAATAGATGACGCCATTCCCCGCAGAATCTTTGGCATGTACGTCTGCCCCGGCCTCCAGCAATCGTTTCACAATCTCGGTGCGATGTGTAGCATTTTCCGCCTCTTTAGCATTTTCCACCTCTTGCATTGCAGAATTGGCGGCTGCCATTAGTGGGGTCATGCCGTAGGGCTCTTCTTGATCATCCTTTGCCTTTTTGCCCGGTGTGTTGGGGTTCGCTCCGTGGGCGAGGAGGAGCTGTACATCCGCAAGGTTAGCCCCGTCTGCTGCTCGGTGAAGAAGCGTTGCATGGTTTTTGTACGTCAAAGATTTATAGTCGTAGGATATGACAGGCAATGTGTTCACATCGACCTTGGCTCCGGCATCAATGAGAGAGAGGATAAAGTCGGCGCCTTTGTGGTCACCCAGCTCCATTACCTTTTCCAGCGTTTTGTTCGGATTCTGGAGCGTCGCTCCCGCCTTGAGAAGCGTTCGCAGCATGGCTCCGTCGCCCTTTTCGATGACCTCCTCCATGAGCTTTCCGTTCTTAGCGTCCAGCCCGGCGTCCAGGAGAGCTTGCAGTGTTTTCTCATCGGAGATGGAGGAGAATATATCCGGATTTTGGAGCAGAGACGGATCCTTTTTTAGGAGCGCAAGCACGGTTTCTTTTTGCTTCAGTCGGAGTGCGATTTTTATTTGAAGCACGGGATCGACAATATCCGTCTTTACCCCGAGCGCGAGGAGGAGTTGCAACGGTTCCGCGTCCACTTCGGAGATATCCTCCGGGAAAGAGAACTTCCTCGCACCGAGGCGATAAAGCAGGGCAAGCTTCATCGGACCTCCATGAAAATACTCCATCTTCCATCCCTCTTTCTCTTCCAACAACTGGTTGATATCCTTTGACCAGGGCTCCTTAGTAATCGGCTTCGCTCGCAGAAAAAGAATCACGTCTGTCGCCTCGCTATATTGTCCGGAGAAATCGCCATCACTGACCTCTCCCATTTTTCTGCCTTGATACGTGAGCATGTCACGTGCTTCCTGGCGGCTCAGCGGCTGCTTTTCCTTCTCGAGCGCCGTCAGAAAATCGGCCATGTCTCCGTGAGCCACGCTGCCCGCCGTTTTCCCCTTCTTACTCTTGATGGAGGCATCCGCTCCCTTCGCTACGAGCCAGCCGACGGCGAGGCGGTTGTTCTGTGCGGCGGCATGCATGAGGGCGGTCTGCCCGTGCTTGTCCACGGCATTCACATCCCCGCCCTTTTCAATCGCCTTGAGTTTTTGGAGCAGGGAGGCAGCACGTTTTTGCTCCTTGCTGAGCTTGGCGCCTTTCGCGTGCTTCCCCGTACCCGCCGGGAAGAGGAGCTCCACTCCTTGCTGCGGGACAGCCGCCGCTTCCTTTTCCTGACCGCTCGCCATGCCTGGGCTCATCAGCATCATGGCGAGCAAACATGTGATAAATCGCTTAAAGCGAGTTAATAACAAACGCGGGGGGGGTAATGGAGGAATTCATGGTAACGTTTTGCGTTAGAGACGACGGCAATTTACCATAATGCATCGGGCGAGGCAAGTAAAATAATAAGGAAAGAAAAAATCGTCTCACAAGCAACCAAGTCCAGGGCAACCGCATAAGAATGTGCAGTTGCTATTTACAAGACGCCCGAACCTCGTGCAGGGCACCCGAGTTCTCGTCCGATTGCGAGAAAGGAGAAACATAAAAATGGGCTTGCAATTCTGTGCAGAATGGGGTTGAATGGCGGGGATATGAAAACAGTTTTTTTTGCGCTTATGGGAACGCTTCTGGCGAGCGTGGTTCTGAGCTCCTGCGGGGAATGTTCCTGCAAGGGAAACAGCGACTACTTGCGCGATGTGCCCGTGTCGCGTTCGCAGAGTTTCAGCTGATGCGTGAGGTAGGAGGAGCGGCAGCATGTCTTTTGAGATTCGCGAGGTCCAGGTGAAACCGGAGCATGCGCTTCTGGTAGGTATTGGTATGCCTGGGGAGCAGAGGATGGAACGCGAAGCGTTGATGGCGGAGTTGCGGGATTTGGTGGGCAATTTGGGCTATGGAATCGCTGAAAGTCGCGTGGTGTGGACGCGCGAGATGCAGGCCAAATACCTGTGTGGCATAGGGAAGGCCGAGGAAGTTTGCGAACTGGCACGGCAGGTGGGAGCAGATTGTCTCATCCTCGATAATTTGCTCAGCCCCGGTCAGCAGCGCGAGTGGGAAAAGCTCACTGAACTGCCGGTGATGGATCGCGAGGAGGTGATTCTGGATATTTTTGCCCGGCGGGCACGCACGTCCGAGGCTGTGATGCAGGTGGACCTGGCGCGCATGCAGTATGCCTTGCCGCGTATGACCGGGATGTGGAAGCACCTGGATCGCCAGCGTGGGGGGTCGGGCGGTGGCAAAGGCGGTGGCGCTGCGGCCCGCGGCGAGGGTGAAAAACAAATTGAGGTGGACCGTCGGCTCGCGCACGAGCGTATCACGGCCATCCGTAAGGAGCTGGAAAACGTGCGGCGGCAGCGTACAACGCAGCGCAAAGAGCGCAAGCGCCAGGGCATACCTACCGCAGCTATTGTAGGCTACACAAATGCGGGGAAATCGAGTTTGCTCAACGCGCTGACAGGCTCGGAGGTGCTCGCTGAGGACATGCTTTTTGCCACGCTGGACACAACGAGCCGCAAGCTCGAGTTGCCGGATGGGCAGCCTTTGGTGCTCACCGATACGGTCGGTTTCATCCGCCAGTTGCCCCACCGACTGATTGAGGCCTTTAAGTCAACGCTGGAGGAAGCGGTGCTGGCCGATTTTCTCATTCAGGTGGTGGATGTGAGTGATCCGGATGCGCAGCGGCACTATGAGACGACCTGCGAAGTGCTTGCGCAACTCGGAGCCGAGGGGAAGCCCATGATTGTGGTGGGCAACAAGCTGGACTTGCTGGATTCGGAGGCGGGCGAGCAGGCAATGCAGAAGCTTGCCGCCGTTGCGGGGGAACGCCCTTGCTTGCGGATGAGTGTAGAGCGGGGTGAGGGACTGCAGGAGCTGCTGGGTGCGTGCGTGGAGGCTCTCTCGCATCGCGTCAGCACGCAAACCTACCGCATTCCGCAGGCGGAGAGCCGGATTATTGCCGTCATGCACCGCGATGGCAAGGTGCTGAGCGCCGAGTATGAAGGGAATGATGTGGTGGTGCGCGCGATTTTGCCGCGTGAGTTTGCAGCGAGATTGGAAGCTTACAGGGAATCATGAAAACATATCTGACGGTTGGCTTGGCGGCGTTCCTGATCGCTTGCAGTCATGAGGACACGGTGGAGGATGCATACCGCCGTGGGGCGGAGCTCGAGGCTGCCAGTCGTCATAAGAAGGTGGCGCGGACCTTTGAGGAGTTTGCGGCGAGTCCCACCTACAGTCAATCGCGCGATATGTGGCGAGGGGCCGCCCTTCAGCAGTACAACCCGCGCCGGTCTCGCGTAGTGATCCTTCTGCGTGAGCAGAGAGGGCGGCTGTACATCAACGATCAAATCGCCATGGACTTTCCCGTGTGCTCCGGACGTGTGGGCGGGCATGAAACCCCACGCGGCTCTTTCCGTATTTCCGAAAAGAAGCGCGAGCACCGTTCCAGCAGGTATGGCAGCTTTGTGAATGCCAGCAATGTGATCGTCAAGGGGGATGCCAAATCGTGGCAAAAGGCTCCCAAGGGGACGCACTTCAAGGGAACGCTCATGCCGTATTGGATGCGTTTCAACGGTGGAATCGGCATGCACGTCGGCAGTGTGTACCGCAGCGGGGCATCCCACGGTTGCGTGCGTGTGCCGCCGGAAGCTTGCAGCATCCTCTTCGACAAACTTGCCGTGGGTTCAACTGTCATCGTCAAATAACATGCTATGATTACGCGTCTCCATTCAGCAGCTGTCAATGGAATCACCGGCTATGAGGTGCAGGTGGAAGTTAACGTGCAGAAGGTGGAAGAGGTGGGGCGGTTTACGGTGGTTGGTCTGCCGGATGCCGCCGTGCGCGAAAGTGTGCAGCGCGTCACGGCGGCCCTGCAGAACAGCCATTTCTTTTGTCCCGGTCAAATAGCCGTTACCGTGAATCTTGCTCCGGCGGACGTGAAAAAGCAGGGGCCTGGTTTTGATTTGCCTATTGCGCTGGGACTTGAGATGGCCATTCAGAACAATTACAGCGGATTACCAGAGGCTTTTCGTCGGCGCGTTCCCGAAGAAAATGAAGCATGGTGCATCGTGGGGGAACTTGCCCTGGATGGTACGGTACGCGGAGTGCGCGGTATATTGCCACAGGCTATCGCCGCGCGCCAAGCAGGTCGGCGGCGTATGATGGTGAGCCCCGAAAACGCTGCCGAGGCCGCTGTGGTAGAGGGCCTGCAGGTATATCCCGTGGCGAATTTGCAAGAGGCGTGGCAAATGATGCTGGAGCCTGAGACGTGCCCCCCATACGTGCCCGCTCCGGCCTCGGATTGCGCTGAGGAGTTGCCGGACTTTGATGAGGTTAAGGGACAGCCTTATGCGCGACGTGCCATGGAAATAGCGGCTGCCGGCGGACATAATCTTCTGATGAGCGGCTCTCCCGGCAGCGGCAAGAGTATGCTGGCGGCGCGCCTGCCCGGCATACTGCCGCCCATGACCCATGAGGAGGCATTGGAGGTGAGCAAGATACATTCTGTATGCGGGATGCTGCCGATGGGGAGGGGCTTGCTGACGCAACGTCCCTTTCGCTCACCGCACCACACGATATCGGATGTGGGGTTGATGGGCGGCGGCAGCTCGATTACACCGGGAGAGATCACACTGGCGCATCATGGCGTCCTCTTTCTGGATGAATTTCCGGAGTTCAGCAGGCGCACGTTGGAGACCCTGCGCCAGCCCTTGGAGAGTGGTCGCATCACGATTTCACGAGCGAGCGGCTCGGTGGATTTTCCCTGCGAATTCATGCTGGTAGCGGCCATGAATCCGTGCCCCTGCGGATACTTGGGCGACAGGCGGCACACTTGTCGCTGCAAGCCGGCAGACATTGCGCGCTACCGCAAAAAAATTTCCGGACCCTTGCTGGATCGTTTTGACATGGTGATTGAAGTGCCGCCGGTGGATCCGGCCGGGCTGCTGCATAAGCCTGATGGCGAGAGCAGCGCCGCCATCCGTCAGCGCGTCACTGCGGCGCGTATGATGCAGCAAAAACGCTACGTCGGCACAGCTACCGCTTGCAACGCCCGGTTGAGCGGAAAACAGCTCCGGCGTTATTGCCCGCTCACTGACAGCCAGCAAAAGCTCCTTTTGGCGGCAGTGGAGCAGTTCGGACTTTCGGCGCGGGCATTCGACCGCATTTTACGCGTGACGCGAACGATAGCAGATTTGTCCGGGCGCGAGAATGTGGAGGACGCCGATTTGTTGGAGGCGATACAATTTCGCCAGTATGAAGCGCAAATGCGCGCCGTTTCATGAAAGATTTTGAGAACTGAGTACGTACTAAGTATTGAACCCTTTTCTTGTTATGGACAAAATGATCAGGCTGATGATGGGGGCTTTAGCTGCGGGGGCCATCCTCCTGCAGATGCAGTGTCGTGGAGAAAGTGAATCAGAGGTTGCCGGAGAGCGCGAGCTGTTTGACTTTGATTGGCAGTTCAAATATTTTGGTCCGGAGTCGCCGGAGGAAGCGGCCTCGGTGATTCATGCGCCTCGAGGTGCGCAGAATGGGCATTCAGCAGACCAGGCTGTGGACGGCAGCCAGGAAACTCTTTGGGTGGCGCCCAATGATAAGCCGGGCTATGAGCTTATCCTGGAGACTGGGTTAGATATTCCGCTGAGCGCGGCGGTTTTGTATTGGGAAAAAGATTGGCCGCAACAGGTACAGGTCGAGATTGAGACCGCCGGGTCGATGGAGAGACGCAGCATCCGGAAACAGGAGTTGCGCACGCGCCTGGACTTGGGTGGGCAGAAGGTGCAAAAATTACGTTTCATTTTCCCGGATACGAAGCACAACATGTGGGCAGCCGTGCGTGAGATCGAGCTGTACGACATGCAGAATGCCCCGGTGAAGCCCGTGCCGCGGCTGAAGATGGAAGCGCCTGCCCAACCCGAGTACGATGTATCCGGTTTCAAGCCGGTGCAATTACCGCATGATTGGGCGATCGAAAGTCCCTTTCTCAAGGATGAACCCAATGAGACCGGCAAGCTCCCGTGGAACGGCTTTGGATGGTACCGCAAGAGTTTTGATGTGCCGGCAAGTTTTTCTGCAAAAAAACAACGCTATTACTTGGACTTTGAGGGCGTCATGTCCCACCCGCGCGTGTACGTGAACGGGAAAAAGGCCGGCGAGTGGGCGTATGGCTATTCTTCGTTCCGTGTGGATATTACGCCGTATTTGAAAGCAGGGGAGAAAAATCTGGTGGCGGTGCTGGCCAGCAACAAGCCGCTTTCGTCGCGATGGTACCCGGGCGCGGGCATTTACCGTCACGTGTGGCTCACCAAAACGTCACCGAGTCATCTCGCCTACAACGGTATTTGCGTGACGACACCACAGGTCTCACCGGAATCCGCCACGCTGCAGGTGTCTACGGAACTTGAAAACACGGGCAGTGAAGCGGTTAAAATGACCATTCAGCAGCAGGTTGGCAAACTCAAGGCGCGGCAAAAGTCCGTGGAGCTTGCCCCGGGAGAAACCCGCACCGTAAAGCAGAGCATAACCTTGCCCAAGCCGGAGCTGTGGAGTTGTGAGAACCCGCACTTGTACACCTTGCGCACCACGATCACCCAACCGGGAGAGCGCCCCCAGGTGCATCGCACGCGCTTTGGAGTGCGTACCATTGAGTGGAAGCCGGACGGATTTTACCTGAACGGCAAGCGAGTGCAGATACAGGGCGTATGCGAGCACCATGATTTGGGCGCTCTTGGCTCTGCCTTCTACAGGAAGGCGTGGGAGAGGAAGGTCAAAAAATTGAAGGAAATGGGGTGCAATTCCATTCGCACCTCGCACAACCCTCCGGCTCCCGAGGCTCTGGATGTGTGTGATGAGCAGGGGATGCTCGTGCTCGATGAACTTTTTGATATATGGGAGGCTCAAAAATATGACAAGGTGAACGGTTACCACGTCGATTGGAAACAGTGGTGGAAGAAAGATGTGGAGAACTTTGTGAAGCGAGATCGCAATCATCCCTGCGTCATCATGTGGAGCGGCGGCAATGAAATCTCCGAAATCGTCACGGCGCGAGGTCGCATTGTCAACAGGGAGTTGCGCGACGAGTTTCGCAAATACGACACGACTCGCCCCTACACGGTCGGAGTGAACAACGGTAAGGGCGCTTGGAATGGCTTTGGCGATGATCTGGATGTGATGGGCTTCAACTACAAGCCCCGGATGTACGCGGAGTACGCGCAAAAGCGTCCTGAAAAGCCCTTTTATGGTTCTGAGACAGCGTCTGGCATAGGAACGCGAGGGTTTTACCTGTTTCCGCTGGGATGGCGCGGGGATGAGGGAGCGAGCGCTTTCCAAGTGAGCGCGTATGGTGTAGCGGCAGTACCTTGGGGATACTGCGCCGATGTGGAGTTTGCCGCGCACGACAAGGCGCCCAACACAGCCGGTGAGTACGTGTGGACGGGTTTCGACTACCTTGGCGAGCCAACACCCTACAATCAGGACGCTTCCAATGTGGGCAATTTGCAGGCGCTGAGCGAGCAGGAGAAGAAGGCGATCATGGATCACCTGAACGCCATGGGCAATAAGGCGCCCAGCCGCAGCTCCTACTTTGGTATCATTGACTTAGCCGGGTTCCCGAAGGATGTATTCTACCTCTACAAGAGTCGGTGGGATGCGGATGCTCGCTTTGCTCACCTGCTGCCGCACTGGAATTGGTCGGGCAGGGAGGGGCAGGTGACTCCCGTGATGTGCTTCAGCTCCGGCGATGAAGCTGAGCTCTTCGTGAATGGCAAGAGTCAGGGCGTGTGTCGCAAGGATACGGAAGATAAGGGAGAGCGTATTCCTCAAAGTTCCGGGGCTTCGCGCACGGCCTATCGTTTTGTGTGGGACAAGGTCGTGTATGAACCTGGTGAAATAAGTGTGGTGGTAAAAAAGGATGGCAAGCCTTGGGCTACGGACAAGGTGGTGACCACTGGTGAGGCGGCGTCCGTACGCGCTGAGGCGGATATTTCGACCATAAACGGTGACGGGTACGATCTGTGTTTTATCGAGCTGGCGATAGTGGATGCTCAAGGCAACGTTGTGCCCACCGACTGCCGCAAGGTTTCCTTTTCGGCGGAAGGGCCGGTTGATCTCTTGGGCTTCTGCAATGGCAATCCCATCGATCAGACCTGCATGCAAGCCACGGAGCAGAGTTTCTTCAATGGCCGTATCCTCGCCATTGTGCGCGGTAAGCGCGGCGGTCATGGGAAGGCCGTGGTCACGGTGAAAGCGGAAGGTTTGCCGCCCGTCAAAACATCGATTCAGGTGCAGCCGAAGAAGTGAGTGCCCTCAGCGCAGCAGGCGGTCGCCGTGAATGAGGTACACGTTCTTCTCGCGCGCTGCCAGCGTTTTCATTTCCTCCGTAAACCCGCTTTTGGAGAAGAGTCCGTAGCAGATGCGGTAGTCCGGGAAGTTGGCGCGTTCGCATTTTTCGCGGAGTTCCCGGTAAATGTCTTTGCCGACGAGTTTTCTATCGTTGAAATACTTGCATTCTGCGGCGAAGAGGCGCTTGTTCGCGTGATCGAGAGCCACCACGTCAATTTCATTCCTTTTGTCCCAGTATGAGCCGATGGCCGACGGAACAAGGGGAATCTTGCCGCGTCCGCACAGCCGGGGCAGGATGCTGCGGCATATTTCTTCATAAATGAAAGAAACGTGACTGTCGATGAAGTGGGCGGAGATGATTTTTTCCACCTCACGGATATTGCCCATCTCCAGCTTGCCCCGATTGGGAAGCACAAAACGAAACCAAAAGCGCATGAAGACATCACGAATGACGTAGAGTCCCTTGCGGCTCTTCTCCGGATTATTTTCGGTGACGGGCACCCTCTTCTCGACCAGATAGAGTCCGCGCAGGGTGTCCATGTACTGCGTGAGGTGTGACACGGGCGTACGGAGCTTTGCCCCGATGTCGGAGATTCTGTGTTCTCCCTGTGCAATCGTGCGTAGGATGTCGTAGTAATTCAGAGGTTCTTTCACGTCACTGCTCAGCAGAAAGCGCGGTTCATCGTAGAGAAAGCCGTTTTTGTTGAGGATCTCTTCGCTGATGTTTTTGCTCAGCGTATTCCGATTGGCGAAGAATTCCATGTATTTCGGCACTCCGCCCGTCACCGCGTATTCCTCAACGGCATCACTGAACTTTTGCCCCTTCCGCGCTTCCCGTATCTCGTCAAAACTCAGCGGCGACAGGTGAATCTGCCCCGTGCTGCGACCGTACAACGGACTCGAAGAGGCTAACGTGAGCTTTTTCATCATGTTGATGTACGACCCGCACAGGATGACCATCGTGTTGCTCCGCTTCAGCGTGTTGTCCCACGCTTTCTGAAAGATTGAGGGAAACGCGCGATTGGCGTTCGCCAGGTAGGGGAACTCGTCAATCACGAGAATCTTGGAGCGTTTGGTCTTCACCCGCGCAAAGGCCTCAAAGAGACTTTGCCAGTCCCTGAATTCAACGCCGCTCATGTAGCTCTCCCCGGAAAACTCTGCTATACCCTGCGCTAACTCCGCCATGTTTTGTGCTTCGCTCCCCTCCGTCGCCAGATAATACAGTGCATCCTTCCCCTTGATGAACTCATGTATCAGCTCCGTTTTCCCAATCCTTCGCCGTCCGTATACGATGACAAAGGAGGCTTTCTTCCTGTATTGGCGTTCCAAATCACGGAGTTCCCGACTGCGTCCGATAAATTTCATTTTGTCCTAATTTATATAAATGAAATTATCATAATTAAAATTATATTACAAGAGGAAAGTATGACATCCTGCGTTTTTTTTTTTGATGAAGGAAGCGACAATGAATATAATCAAAATTATTATAATTTAAATTATATTATTTGATTAATGCCTGCAATGCGCTGATTGAGAATCATGAGGGAAATTAAATAATTTCTCGCCTTGAGCGAGAAGCTCGCCAAATCGTCAGGGAGTCTGTCGGAAGAACTTGCGGGAAGTGACCCAAAGGAAGAGAGCGCCGATGCAGAGGCTCATCAGGGCGTAGAAGAGGAAGGTGGAGGCAGCGGCGGGGTTGCCGACGAGGTGAGTGAGGTAGATGACGAGGAAGTTGCCGAGGGTGCTGGTGAGGAACCAGAAGCCGGAGACGATGCTTTTGAGGTTGGGTCCGGCGGCGGTGTAGGCGTATTCGAGACCGGTGGTGCTGACGAGGATTTCGGAGATGGTGAGGAGGAGGTAGGGGATGGCTTGCCAGAGGATGGAGAGCTGGGCGCCGGAGTCGAGCATGGATTGGATGGCGGCGACGGAGAGGTAGGAAACGCCGGCGAGTACGATACCGCAGCCCATTCGGCGCAATGGCTTCGCCCAGCGTCCGATGCGCGGGTAGATCAAAAGGGTGACGAGGGGGACGAGTGTCATCACGAAGAGCGGGTTGATGCTTTGCATTTCCTCCGCCCCGAACACAAAGCTCACCGACTCGCTGCGGGAAAGGGTGAGAGGCTGCATTTTTTCTCCTTGGAGCACCCAGCTGGACATGGTTTGGTCGAAGAGGCTCCAGAAGGGGATGATCATGAGGAAAACGAGGAGGACACGCAGCAGATTGTAAGTTTCAGTGATGCGGGGAGCGGAGAAGCTGCGGCGCATTTGCTCTGCTCCGCAGAAAAGACGCGTGCCCAGAATGCCCAGAAAATGATCCGCGCGTTTTTTGGCAGCCAAGCGCAACGTTTGCAGACCGAGGGCTGCAAGCAACAGCATCACGGCTCCGAGGGCCCACAGTGATGCCCCCATCTCTCCTGAGCCCCCGCGTAAGGCCAATTCAGTCGCACCCATGTAGATTCCTGTGACCATGCCGACAAGCGCAAGGAGCAGCAGAAGGCAGGTCCCTGCGGTGCGCAGCGTGCGGCGCGTTTGCTGCATGACGTCCTTGCCGTAGTGTTGCTCCGCTGCGGTTGAACCGTGCAGCAGACGGGTGATGAGGGAAGGAACGAAGAGGGGGTCGGAGGGGTTTCGGTGGCGGTAGGAGCGTCGTCCCCGCCAGAAGATGAAGGTCGCTATGGCCATAAAGATGCCGGGGATGGCAAAGGCCCAGCTGTAGCCCCAGTTCTGGCGCACCCAGGGAATGACCAGAAAGGAGAAGAAGGAACCCAAGTTGATGGACCAATAGAATGCAGCGTACAGGCGCGTCATCGTCTGGCTGTCGCTCCCTTCGGCTTGGTCGCCCACGAAGGCGGAGACGCAGGGTTTGATGCCGCCGGCGCCAAGGGCGATGACGAAGAGCCCGACAAAGAGAATCCAACGGCGGACTTCCAGACTGCCGACCATGTCTGTTGTGGCCAAGATTCCGTGTCCCAGGCAGTAAAAAAGAGACACATAAAGAATCATGCGGTAGCGGCCGAAAAAGCGATCCGCGAGCCATGCGCCCACGAGCGGCAGCACATAGATGCCTGCATTGAAGAGGTGACCCACCGTCACCACGGCGCTTTCGCTCATGGCCAGCACACTGAGCATGTACAGCGTGAGAATGCTGCGCATGCCGTAAAAGCTGAAGCGTTCGCACGCCTCATTACCGATGATGTACTTTGTCTGCGGAGGAAGGGGCATACCGGCTTATTCCGCCTTGGAAGCGGAGGTACGCACGCCGGGTGCGAGTTGCACTTGGAAGCGCGAGAAAGCGGCGTTTTGCCATTCGCGAATCATTTGCTCGCGCAGGCGTGCATTTTCGGACGGCAGCACAAAGAGCCGTTTTTGCATACTGAGGGTGGGGGAATCCTCTACCGTGCGCTCGGTGACGGCGCTGATGCGGGCGCCGGTTGGCAGGACGTTTGGTGCGGTCAAGTGGCCGCTCTTCGTACTGAGCAGTTCAACTGTGCTCATTCCCTCCGGCAAGGGAGCATCCAAGCGTGCGATGTCAATGGGGCCGAAGTTTTGTACCTCGGCGCCGACGGCCGTGGCGAGTTCAAAAGCCCCTTTCAACCCTTTTTCCGGGATGGCCTTTGTCATGTCATCCGCCAGCTTCCGAGCAGTCTGACCAAGCGCTTCATCCTCCAGTTGCGCTTCCAAATCCGCCCGGGCCAAGTCGCGCGCTTGTTCGTAGGGCAGCACGGCAGGAGGCTCGACAGCGTCAATGCGTATGAGCTTGAGCTTGTCATCCTTGGTTGTGTAAAAGCCGCGGATGTGGCGGATGCTCAGTGCGCGTTCTGCATCGCCAGCGGCTTTGGCAGCATCGTAAGCAGCGGGAGTCGGGGCATCGGCCACCTCATCAAAGGCGATCTGGGAAAGTGGGGAGTCCATTCCTTCGTGGGACACGACATCGGCGATTAACTTGCTGAGCTCTTCCTGTGAGCATGGACCGTAGGAGCGGTGCGTACTCCCATCCTTTTCCTTGTAAGTAAATGAGTCGAACTCCGGATTTTGAGCGGCCGACTGCAGCAGTTCATCCAGACCGCGCCCATTCGCCTGGGAGAGCTCTTGCATGAGCGCATCCGTCGTGTAGAGCAAATTTTCCATATTGCTATCGGCAGTCGGCGCAAGGGTGTACACAGAGACGATTCGTCGCTCCGCGCTTTTATAATTCTGCTTGTGAGTTTCCCAAAATTCGCGGACCTGCTCCTCCGAGGGCGGAGCTGGTTTTTTCACCGCCCCGCGTGGGAGCCAGGCAGTGAGACCGCTTATGGTTTGAGTGAACGCATTGATCAGCTGCTCCTGCACCTCGGCATCGTAGCTTACCTCGGCGCTTAGCAAGCTGTGCAAGCTCTCCCACACCATCATGTCCGCTACAACGCTGCGGAAAGACTCCTCCTGCACCCGGTTGGGGCTTCCGTGGCGGAACCCAGTGAGTCTGCGGTAAAGCTCGGTGTTGAAGCTGCCGTCAGCATTTTTGAAGGTCTGCATGGTACGCAGGTAGCGGTCGATTTGCGCCTCCGTGGGGTAAATTCCCAGAGCTTCGGCCTCGGCTTTCAACAGGGCACGGTTGACGGCCACATTGACAGCGCCATCGCTGGCTACACCGTAGTGCCAGCTGGAGTAAAGGTCGTTGAGTTGTCCGAGCAGATTCGTAATATCCGGGTGTTCGCGCTGCCAGGCGAGGAAGGCCGTTTGCTCATCCGGGGAGATGGAGCCATCGCTATTGGCATCCGGGGAGCCAGCCAAATCCCGTGTGGCGGAATAGAGAGAGGAGAGAAATTGTGCGCCATTTTCGCCGAGAGCAGCCGTTTCCGGGTAGCTGTAGTTTGTACTGCCTACGCGGACGTAGAAATCGCGGGAGAAAGCGCTGCCCTTTCCACTGTAGTCCATCATCACAAGTCCCGCCCCCACGCCAACAATGACGATGAGAACGAGCAGCGAGTTGCGGCGGATGAATTCGAGTATATTCATGGAAGATTCGAGAGAAATGGAGAGGGCACAAAGGCGCGCAACGCCCGCCCGCGTGCTTATTCTACGCCAAAAGCCCGCTCATGCAAGTCTGAATCGCCAGCTCGCGCGTCATGCACGGGCGTCAGCCGCGGTTGCGGCGGCGGGAAAATTTGCCGTAAAAGGGAGTTTGAGCCGGCGCATGAGCACTGCTGGTTCGGGATGAGCGGCGGCGCGGTGAGGGAGAGGGACGGTGGTTGCTTTCGCGCTCCCGTTCACTGCGGGCGGGTGTGCGGCGTCTCCCGTTTCGCAGGGGCATAGGCGCGTCTGTATGCCCGCGATCCTCGCGCACATTGACCTCATAGCCGCAAAGGGAGCAAGTCGCCAGACGCTCCGTGAGTAGAGGCGCTACATCCCGCGATACGTCCACGAGAGTGTGCTTCATGAAGATGCGTATGTCGCCGATGCTGCCGCGCGGTACCCCGCCTTCGTTGTAAAGCAGTCCGGCCACATCCTTCGGCCGAATGCGCAGCATCTTTCCGGCGTTGAGGAAGAGGGTGGTTGTGTCGCCTAGTTCTTTGCGTCCCTGGGTTGAGGACGAGTCGGATTCCCGGCGTATGGGACGATCTTCCGGGATGGTTTGCAGTTCACGGCTGTCACGCTGGGCAAGCAGTTCGAACATGGCTCGGACAATTTGATCCTCCGGCAACTCGATATCGCGTAGCTCCTCGGGTATTTCCGACCCAGTTTGCTGTGCCCGGTCAATGATTTCATCCACTAGGGCTTCGCGGCGTGCTTGTGCGACATGCTCAGCCGTCATCACCTTTTCGCGCCGCAATCGCGTACCAATGAAACGCTCGATGCGTCCCAGCATCGAAAAATCGCGCCGACTGATGAAGGAAACAGCCCTGCCACGCTTGCCGGCTCTCGCCGTGCGGCCGATGCGGTGGACGTAATCCTCCGGCTCCCGCGGCAGCTCAAAGTTCACCACCACATCCACGTCATCGATATCCAAGCCTCGCGCAGCAATGTCAGTTGCCACCAGCACTTTCAAATTGCCCCGCCTGTATGAGTCCATCACGCGCTCGCGCAGCGTTTGAGGCATATCGCCGTGCAGCCGGTCCACCGAATACCCGCGCGAGAGCAGCCCGTCTACCACGTCATCCACCACGCGTTTGGTGTTGGCAAAGACAAGTCCGCGCTTCATGCGTCCCATCTCAATGAGTCTGCTGAGCACCTCAATGCGCGAGGAGAACAGAACCTCGTACACAATTTGCTCGCATGTGGGCACAGTGAGTATGGGCCGCTCGATGCATATCTCTTCCGGGTCGGCGGAAAGTTGGCCGATAAGGGCATGAATTGCCGGCGACATGGTGGCGGAGAAGAAGAGCGTCTGGCGTTTCTTTGGCAGCGCCGCCACGATGTGGTCGATATCTTCGGCAAAGCCCATATCCAGCATCTCGTCGGCCTCGTCCAAGATGAGCATGCTGATTTTGTCTGTGCGCAGCTCGCCTTGCTCCATGAGGTCCATTACGCGTCCGGGGGTGCCGACGACAAAGGGTGTTCCGCGGCGCAGCGCAGCGAGTTGCGGTCCGAAGGAGGAGCCGCCGTAGATGGGTACGGCGGAAACTCCCTCTAAAAAGAGAGCCAATTTATCCACCTCGCGGCTGATCTGCACGGCCAGTTCCCGGGTGGGCGCCAGGCATAACACCTGCAGCTTTTGCAATCCCGGTTCAATTTTCTCCAAAGCCGGTATGGTAAAGGCGAGCGTTTTTCCTGATCCCGTATGAGAGAGTCCTACGACATCCTTTCCGCCAAGTGCCGGCGGTATGGCTTGACATTGGATCGGCGAGGGTTCCTCAAACCCTAGCACCTCGATTGCTTCCAGTATTTCCGGGCATATCCCTAACTCAGCAAAAGTCATAATCGAGCCAAGAATGCACTATCTGCGTGCGCTTGTCAAGACTCAATACAGCAGCTTGTGCGTCCGGTGGACCGCACAATCATCTGCGGTGCGAACGCAAGAATTGGTAATTGAGGTAAAGGAAATAGATGGCAAGCAGCAATGAGAAAATCAGAAGATGAATAAGGCAGATAACGACGAGAACGGCCGAGATGGTAACACCAACGTACGCGGTGAGAGACTCGCTGCGTGAGATGAGAAGAAGCGTCTGTCCGCCATCCAGCGGGAAAATCGGCAGCAAATTGATAAGGCTCCACCATACGCAGATTTCGAAGAGAATGAGAAAGGTCATGAACGGGTAGTAGGACAGAAGGTTGGTTGCCAGAGCCTCCTGCACCGGCAGAAGCACTCCCTGTTCAAGCCACGGGGAAGCGTCCAAGGCTCCGGGAAGGGGTGATAGCAGGGAAAATAGAACCCCGGCACGCACATCGTGGATCAGAAAGCCAAAAATGATCCCTCCTACCAAGCCCAGTAACAGCGATGCTCCTGGACCTGCCAGCACCATGAGGATGTGTCCAAGGCGCGTGGCCGGCGGATAGGCGCTGCTCGTCACGCCGCCAAGTGAAGCGATATGCACGACTGAGGGACCGCCGCCCAGCCAGCGGCACACGAAAGCATGCCCGTACTCGTGCACCAACAGACAGAGCATGCCCAGAAGCGTGAAAAGAAGCGCGGGGAGTATGCTGGATGTGTCTGAGCAGAAAGCGCCGCCGAGGATCAGCAGCACAAGCCATGATGACGGGTGGATGGTGGTAGGCACACCGGCGAAATTAAATACGATGCACCACGAACTGCTGCTCTCACTCTGCATGGGAGGATTATGCACTTGGTCACGGAGAGATTCAACTGCAAATTGTATCATGCGCGGTAAACGCTGTGCGCCTGAGGGAAAAGATTGCGTAATGCCTCAAAAATAAAAGTCACCGAAGCCCGATGCCTCAAAATAAACGGTCACCCAACAGCATAGCATTTTAGTCAGCATTTGCAAGACTTTGTTGAGCGGTGAGCTCATCAAATGTCTCTTCTCTTTGCTGCCTCACTTGCTTGATGTGTTCGTAGAGTTTTCTCAACGCCTCTTCTACTTTGCGGCTAAGTTTTATAGGATTGAGTCCAGCGTGTTGAGCCACAAGCTTTTTGTATCTCCTTGATTCCGGATTAAGTGTGGCTAGCAGACGCTGGTAGGGCGTCTGAGGCTTGTCATACTTGCGGCTATACTTCCCGCTGCTCTTCTC
>CANQBZ010000015.1 GCA_947589295.1 uncultured Akkermansia sp. | reverse complement strand
ATGAATACGGGCGATTTAACACCGGTAGTACCGAGACGAGTGAGGGCGGTCTTCTTCATGTTGGTGGCGTGCTTTGCCTTGTGGGGATTGCTCAACAATATGACCGATAATTTGGTGCCGGCATTTCAGAGGATTTTCACGATGGATCAGTCGCGTGCGGGGCTGGTGCAGGTGGCATTCTACGGGGCTTACGCGGTGCTCGCAATTTTTGCATCGATACTCATCGAAGAATTTTCGTATCGGGTGGGCGTGCTCATCGGCCTGGGAGTGTATATTGTCGGCGCGCTCATGTACATACCAGCCTGCGTAGAACAGAGCTTTGACATCTACTTCATCGCTATTTTTGTGGTGGCAGGCGGATGCTCGCTGTTGGAAACCACGTGCAACCCATACGTCATCTCGCTTGGACCGGAGAAGACGGCAGTGCGCCGATTGAACTTTGCACAGGCCTTCAATCCCGTGGGGTCGATGGTGGGCATTGTTTTAGCGCAGCAATTGATCCTGAGCAACCTGAATCCGGCTACGGCAGCGGATCGCGCGCAGATGGCGCCGGAGGCACGCGCTGCCATCATTAACGAGGAGTTGTTCTGGGTGTGCGCGCCGTACGTTGGCTTGTGCGCCATTGCCTTTCTCATCTGGCTCTTCTTCCTGAGAGGAGGCAAGAGCGAACAGGACGTCGGCGGAACATCGAACGGCGGATTGCTGCGTGTATCAGTAGCGGCGGTGTTTGCCGTAGGGCCGCTTGTGGCGCTTTATTTTGCGTTTCCGGAAATGGATAAGGTGTACTGGATACTCTGCGGGATGTTGGGTCCGGTAGCATACATCGTCCTCATGAGCGGTTACAGGCGGATGCTGACGGCGTTGCTCAAGAAGCCGCGCTACTGGTTCGGCGTGATAGCTCAGTTTTTCTACGTGGGGGTGCAGATTGCAGCGTGGACGTGGCTAAACGTGTATTGCCAGCGCGAGCTCGGCGTCAGCCCCGGAACGGCGGCCATCTACTACACCATCGCCATCAGCTTGTTCATCCTCTGTCGGTGGGTGGCAACCTACTACATGAAGAAGTACAATCCGGCATCCATGATGTCGCTGTTCGCTGTGGCTGCCATCGCGTGCTGCGCGGGAGTGATGTACCTGCCCAGCCAAGTACTCTTCAGCATCGGCGGGTTGCCCTTCTCTGCCAATGTGATTTGTCTGGTGGCGATGAGCGGGTGCATGAGCCTGATGTTCCCCACCATCTACGGCATTGCGTTGGGCGGACTGGACTCGCGCGTGGTGAAGCTCGGTGCGGCCGGGCTGATTATGGCGATTTTGGGCGGCGCCATCATCACACCGTGGATGGCGGACATTATCGGCAGTACAGATAGCTGCTGGCTGGCGCTTACGCAGGGCTTCGACGCTACGTGGAGCACAGATCTGAAGACAAGCTCACAAGCGCTTCGCGCCTCCTTCATCGTGCCGGCCATCTGTTTCGCGGTCGTGCTGGCGTACAGCCTCATGTTCCGCAAGCCGGAGCAACCTCATTAATCTTTCAACTCATTAATCTTTCAACTCATTAATCTTTCAACTCATCCATCATCATGAAATACGATACATTACCCACCATCGGAATTCGTCCCACGATTGACGGACGCCGCCTCGGCGTGCGTGAGTCGCTGGAGGATCAGACCATGAACATGGCCAAGGCGGCTGCGGCTCTTATCGAGGCCAATGTGAAGCACGCCAACGGTCAGCCGGTCAAGTGCATCATCGCCGACACCTGCATCGGAGGGCCGGCGGAGGCGGCGGCAGCCAACCAGAAGTTCCGTGAGAACAACGTAGGTTGCTCACTGGCCGTCACGCCGTGCTGGTGCTACATTACCGAGACCTTTGAAACAGATCCCACCACCCCGAAGGCCATCTGGGGATTCAACGGCACGGAGCGTCCCGGCGCCGTGTACCTAGCCGCCGCGTTGGCCGGCTACGCGCAGAAGGGCGTGCCCGCTTTCTCCATTTACGGACACGACGTCCAGGACAAGGACGACACGAGCATCCCCGCCGATGTGGCTGAGAAAATTCTGCGCTTTGCCCGCGCCGGCATCGCCGTGGCAACGCTGAAAGGGAAGGGTTACCTCTCTATCGGCGGCTGCGCCATGGGTATCGCCGGATCCATTCTCGACCATTCATTCTGGGAGAGCTACCTGGGCATGCGCGTGCAGCCGGTGGATATGACCGAAGTGAAGCGCCGCATGGATTTGGGCATCTACGACAAGAAGGAGTTTGAGCTGGCGTTGGAATGGGCGAAGAAGTACGTGAAGATCGGCCCGGATCGCAACCGCCCGGATCTCGTGCTCTCGCCGGAGGAGAAAGAGAGGACGTTGCGCGAATCGCTGCTCATGATGATTATTTTCCGGGACATGATGCACGGCAACCCGTACCTCAAGACGATTGATCGCGAGGAGGAGGGCTTGGGATTCAACGCCATCTGCGGCGGCTTCCAGGGTCAACGCCACTGGACGGATTACTACCCGAACGGCGATATGGCCGAGTCGCTTCTCAACAGCACCTTCGATTGGAACGGTCCGCGCGAGGCTATCCCCTTTGCCACCGAGAACGATGCCATGAACGGCGTCTGCATGCTCCTACTCCACCAACTGACCGGGCAGGCCGCCTGCTTCTCGGATATTCGCACTTACTGGTCGCCGGATGCCGTGAAGCGTGTGACCGGCTACACGATGGAGGGACACGCAAAGGACGGCATCATGCACCTTATCAACTCCGGCTCCACGGCGCTGGATGGCAACATGCACTCCACCTCTCCGGACGGCAAGCCGATCATGAAGAAAACCGGCGAGACGACGCAGGCGGATATCGAGGCGATGATGGGCGCTTCGGAGTGGTGCCCTGCCAATCGCGAGTACTTCCGCGGGGGCGGCTATTCGCTGCATTTTGTCTCCAAGGGCGATGTGCCCGTCACGATGATTCGCATGAATCTGGTGAAAGGGCAAGGTCCCGTGCTTGTCATTGCCGAGGGCTATACCTGCTCCCTGCCGGAGGAGGTGAACAAAGTGCTCGACGAGCGCACCGACCCGGGTTGGCCGACTACGTGGTTCGCGCCGATTTTGACCGGGAAAGGCGCGTTTACCGATGTGTACTCGGTGATGGCCAACATGGGCGCCAATCACGGGGCATGGACGTACGGGCACGTGGGGGCGGATGTCATCACGCTCGCTTCCATGCTGCGCATCCCGGTGTATGCGCATAATGTGCCGCAGGAAAAAGTGTACCGTCCGGCGGCGTGGAACCTCTTTGGCACGGCCGACCCCGAGGGCGCTGATTTCCGCGCCTGCGCCAATTTCGGTCCCATTTACCAGAAGTACTAAAAGTTCATCAGCGCCCCCGCCGTGCCACACAGCGGGGGCGCTTTTTGAATCCTCAACAACCCTGTTGGAAGGACGATATGAAATCAGTGCTATGCTTGGACTGCGGGGCGACGAATGTGCGCGCCATGGTGGTGAATGAACGCGGCGAAATTATCGCCAAAGCGGGGCGAGCCAACGCCACAGACCCCGGGGCGGAGGATACGAGTTATCACGTGTGGAATGTGGAACGCATTTTTTCGCAACTGGCGGAATGCTCCCGCGAGGCGCTGGCGCAGATCGAATCCGCCGGGGAAATCTGCGCCGTGACGATGACCACATTCGGAGTGGACGGGGCGCTGGTGGATGAGAGAGGTGAATTGCTCTACCCGGTGATTTCGTGGAAATGCCCGCGCACGGCGGAGGTGATGAAAAACATCGGCAAATACATGAGTTCACGGAGGCTGAGCGGCATCTCCGGTGTGGGGGATTTCGCGTTCAATACCCTCTACAAGCTTATATGGCTGCATGAGAACCGGCCGGAACTCATTGAACGTGCACACGCCTGGCTTTTTATCTCCAATATCTTGGCGTACCGGCTCACCGGCGTTATGGCAACGGATCGCACCATGGCCGGGACTTCTCAGATGACGGAACTTGCCAGCGGCACGTGGTCCCAAGAAATACTGGGGGCAGTAGGACTGCGCGGCACCTTATTCCCTCGCATGGTGAATGCCGGGGAAGTGATTGGCGCGTTGCAGGCAACTGCGGCGGAAAAACTGGGGGCGCCGGCAGGCGTGCCGGTGGTTTCGGCGGGGCATGACACGCAGTTTGCGCTTTTCGGCAGCGGGGTGCAGGAGAACCAGCCCTTCCTTTCCAGCGGCACGTGGGAGATCCTCATGCTGCGCACGGCGCACGCAAAGCTCAGCGATGAGGATTACGATGCCGGAGCCACGGTGGAATACGACAGCCGCGCCGGTTTGCTCAACCCGGGGTTGCAATGGATTGCAAGCGGGATCATCGAGTGGGTGAAGAGCGCCTGCTACCGCGGCGAGCATTACGATGTCATGGATGCGGAGGCGACCGCCATTCCGCCCGGCAGCGAAGGCGTGAGCTTGATTCCCGATTTCCTGCCCAGCGACCCCGTGCCCGGTTCCATCCGCGGGCTTATCCTTGGGCGTACCCGCGGGCACATCTACCGTGCCGCTATGGAAGCGCTCACGCTGCGCCTCAAGCGCCGCCTGCGCAAGCTGGAGAAAGTGGGCGGATTCACGGCGCAGGATTTGCTGCTTGTGGGCGGAGGCGCGCGCAACAAGGTGTGGACGCAAATGCGCGCGGACATGCTTGGCATCCCGGTGCGCGTCCCGAAAGTGACGGAAAGTACGGTATTGGGCGCCGCCATGTACGCTTTTGCCGGTGCAGGCGTGTACGCTTCCGCAGAAGCCGCACGCGAGGCCTTCGGCATCACCTGCGACACGGTCCTCCCCGGCGAGCAACATGCCGCCTACGCCGGTTGGGAATAACCGGAAGCGCCTACTCCTTCCACGGTGCAGATAAGGGGGAGGTGTCAGGCGAGAAGTTGTCAATGTTTTATTTTTGGAATAAATTATTCTAAAATTTGAGAAAATTGTTGACAAAAAAGAACAAAAAGTGGTAAAAAGTGGTCGGATTCAAGGCAAGGGGGAGATAATGATACGACTACTCAGTACCGAGATTCAGGGATTCAAGGCGATAGGACACGGTGTGGTAGAGATGCCGTGCAAACTGAGCCATTTCAAAGAGCCGGGAGTGGATATCGCTGGCATATACGGACAAAACGGATCCGGGAAAACCTGCGTGATTGAGGTCATGAGGTTGTTGAGGACGCTTTGGACAGGAGCGAGGGTGGATGATGAAAAGATGGGGAATTTCGTGCGCACCGGGGATGAAAGGATGGAGGTGAAAGCTGAGCTGCAATATTGGGATGGAGTGAATGACTACACGCTTTTTTACGAGGTGGTCATGAAGCGGGTCGAAAAGGAGGGGGAAGAAGGAAGAACGCGCAATGGGGTCACGATTGAGAAAGAGTCTCTGCGAGTCAAAGAAGAAGGCAAGAAGTACGCACGGAAAGAGACGCTTGTAGCCTGCGATGTGTCTAATGGATTCAAGAGCGATACTTCAGTGCAGGATGCACGTGTACGTAAGAAACTCAAGGAGTATTTCCACGATGAACTTGATCTCAAATTATCAAGTTGCGCCCAGAATGTGGTATCGTACATATTCTGCACGAAGTTGCGGGAAGCGTTGCAGCAGGTGGATGAAGAGAAAGCAAAGTTTGTCAGAGCTCTGCACCAGTACGCCATGGGGAAGCTGATCATTGTCGGACGCAGTGAAGCCGGGCTGATAGCTTGCAATTTTGCCCAACCTCTCAACATCTATCTCCCGGGAAAAGGGAGCGGACAGTTGCCCCTTCCGCTGAGCGGCTCAGGAGTGATTCCCGTATTTGCCTACGGCTTTGCCCAGGCAGCCATAGATTCCATCAATTTGCTCCTGCCGGTACTGATTCGAGATTGCACCCTGTCTCTCCGGCATCTCGGGGAGGAAATCAATCGCGAAAATGAGAAGTGCGTACGCTGCCAACTCATGGCGAGACATGGTGCCTTTGAGGGACCTCTTGCGTACGAATCCGAGGGCATTAAGCGACTCATTTCCATCCTGCACTTGCTTATCGGAGTGTACAATCATGAGGGGGTGACGGTGGCTGTGGATGAGCTGGATTCCGGTATCTACGAATACCTGCTCGGCGAGATATTGCAAACGCTCAAGCAGGGGGCGAAAGGTCAGCTGATTTTTACGGCGCACAACTTGCGTCCGCTGGAGATGCTGGACGCTTACTCCGTGTTGTTCACCACGAACAATCCCGAGGAGAGGTTCACGCGTTTTGCAAGCTCCCGAGTGAAGACGACTACAAATATGCGCAATATGTACATGAGAGTCATCCAACTTGGCGGGGAGAAGCTGGACGTAGAAACGAGCATCCATTCTTCGGAGATAGCGCGCGGATTCCGCAAAGCAGCTCAATATGACGCAAAATGAAAACGCGGAAGAAAGGAGTCATCCTGATCGTAGAGGGTGTCAACGAACAAGTGGCTTTGGGCGGCATCCTTCAGCGTCTTGCAGATGAGCTGAACTTGCGCATCAGCGTAGTGAATGGGGATGTAACGGCTGATTACGGATCTGATCCATCAACCATAAGAAGAAAGCTTGGCGACTTGGTGAAGAAGGAAATGCAGCGAAGCTCCTTTCGCAAGGAGGATGTGGCGTGCGTTCTGCAACTGATGGATACAGATGGGGCTTTTGTGCAGGTTCGGCGATTATTGAGAGGCCGATGGAAAGCAAGACGCGCAAAAGACGCGGCGGGGATCAGGAGAGAAGTTTTCAATACACAGAAAAAAACATCTACGCAAAAAGTCGAGAAAAAGTTGAGGAGAGAAATACGTACAAAGCACGGAATATGATGCTTCTTCGCGGGATGCGAGAGACCTGCGGAATATGCTACGCCGCGTTCTATATGTCGCGGAACCTGGAGCATGTTATTGCGGACGAAGGCGGTAATCCAACGCCGGAAGCAAAGGACCGTATAGCCGAACAGTTCAATGACATGTTTGAGGAAGACCTGACGATGTTCAAAAAATTCATCAACGAGTCGACGATTGCAAAATTTGATACGAAAACCGGAGATTTTTGGCAGCGGTACAATCAATCGTGGGAGTACATGGAACAGAAGAATTCGCTCAGGTCCCTGGAACGGGCAAGCAACCTTTGTCTGCTCGTGGAGATTCTGGAAAAGGCGGGAAAGGGTGAAGAGCTGTGGAAGCGTTCTTCCTGAAACAAACAGGGAGCTGATCAGTCGTTATTTTCCCCCGCTGTGCCCATGGTGTAACCGTTGAAGGTGCGGGTGTTGTAGAGGGGCTGATTGTCGGGGACAGCGTAGCCTATATTTTTGCGGATGGCGAGGAAGTCCCTGACGCCTGCCTCATCCACCTGATTGAGTTTGCCGCCGTGGAGAGAGGCGAGCAGCACCATCTTGCAGTAGGCATCAGCATTTTCCATGAACCATTCGGCTTCTTCAATGTGGCGGGCCCCGGTGATGACGCCGTGATTCTCCATAAAGACAACGGTGCTTTGGTGCGCGGCCTTGGCAACGGCTTGAGCGGTTTCTACGGAGCCGGGAGTGCCGTAGGGCGCCAGAGGAATGTGACCAAGGAAAATGTCGGCTTCTGGGTTGATGCCATTGGGTGGGGTGAGACCGGCGAAGAGAAAGGCATTGCAGCAGGGAGGATGCGCGTGGATGCACGCATTGACGCCGACTTCCTTCATCATGGCAATGTGGGTCTTGACTTCGCTGGTGGCCGGACGGTATCCGCAGAGTTGACCCGCATTCATGTCCACCAAACAGATATCTTCCACCGCCATGAACCCTTTGGAGCAAAGAGTGGGCGAGCAGAGCAGCAAATCCTGCGCCACACGCACGGAGAGGTTGCCGCCGTTGCCATCCACAAACTCGCGTTGCCAGAGGCGGCGTCCCATATCGACCATGCGTTGCTTGATGACAAGCAGTTCGGGGGAATTAAAGAAAGCGTCAATTTCTTCGCGAGTTTGCGGATTGTAATCTTGCCAGGGGAAGATTTTTTCCGGCAGAGTGGGTTTGATGTAGAGTTCCGGGTTAGCCATGGTCGTACGAGAATGAAAGTGGATGTGTATAATTTATGATGAAAGAAAGGAAATTACAAGGACGGAATACGAAAAATTACGAAGGAACGGATTGAGTAACGGCTCCCTCCACGCGGCGGCGAAGAGCCGCATGGACAGGTAACTGAAGCTCAGGGTCACCATCCAGAATGGAATTGGCAATGCGCGTGGCTCGGTGGATGAGGCGCACATCGGAAATCCATTCCGCAAAGCGAACAGTCCCCAGCCCACTCTGTGCAGTGCCAAGCACATCCCCCGGACCACGAAGGCGAAAATCATGCTCTGCAATCTCAAAGCCATTGGAGGTTTTACAGAGGATATCCAATTTTTCGTGGGAGGGATCATCGGGCTTGACTGTAGAAAGAAGGATGCAGTAGCTTTTGTGCGAGCCACGTCCGATGCGTCCACGCAGCTGGTGAAGCTGGGAGAGGCCAAAGGAATCCGCATTGTTGATCAGCATGACCGTGGCATTTGCGACATCCACGCCGACTTCCACTACTGTGGTGCAAACAAGTATTTGGGTATTCCCCGAAGCAAAATCGGCCATTGCCTTTTCTTTCTCATCGGCGCTCATTTTGCCGTGGAGAAGGCCGATGGAAAACTCCGGCAAGGTATCACGCCAGTGAACGAGCTCCTGGGAAGCAGAGGAGCGCTCAGAACTTTCACTCTCCTCAATGAGGGGAGAGACGATGTAAACCTGCCGACCATCAGATATCTCTTTGCGTAGGAATGAGATGATGCGTTTCATGCGACTCGGGTTGCGCAGGGCGGTGATAACCTCCCCGCGACCAGGTGGAAGTTCATCGATGATGGAAACGTCCAAATCGGCGTAAAGGGTGAGTGTGAGGGTGCGGGGAATCGGTGTCGCAGTCATGACAAGCACATCCGGGTTGGCGCCGGATTGAATAAAGCGCTGCCGTTGCGTTACACCGAACTTGTGCTGCTCATCAATGACAGCCAGACCAAGATTTTGCGGACGGTTCTTTTCGTAAAGCAAGGCATGAGTACCGATGATGATGCGCGGGGAGGAATCTGCCGAGATGGGCGAGTTGCCAATGATGAGGTGCGAGTCATCCGCTTTGTCCGATGTGCGCAGGGAGATGCGAACGTCCGTCCGGCGAAGCAGATGGCGGAAGTTGCGGTAGTGTTGTTCGGCGAGAATTTGAGTGGGAGCCAGCAGGGCAGCAGACGAGCCGCTTTCAATGCACATCAGCATGGCGCAGAGAGCCACAAGGGTCTTTCCACTGCCCACATCCCCCTGCAACAAACGATTCATGGGAGTGGGACGCGCCATATCCGCACGAATTTCCGCGATGCAGCGCTGCTGGGCCGGTGTGAGACAGAAGGGCAGAGAGGACAGAAGCTCACGGCAGTAATAATCGGTTGTGGCAGTGATTTGCCCCGGAGCGGAAAGAGATTGTCGTCGCCGCCACGCCACGGCAAATTGTCGCGTGAAACATTCCGAAAGGGCAAAGCGCATGCGTGCCTTGCGCGCGGTGGCATCATCCGCCGGAAAATGCAAATCCCGCATGGCAGTCGTCATAGGGTAGGAGGGAGCTGTATCATAATCCTCCCACCGGGCGTCCGGATGTAGCGCAGAGAGCAACCGGTAGATGAGTGTGCGAAAAGACCGTGCCGATATGCCAGGAATCGATTTGTAGATGGGGACAATGCGTCCTGTATGAATGAAGCTCGGAGGAGGCAGAGACCCCGGTGGCGCTGCATCGCCAAGGGCAGCGGCGGCAAGGCGAAGCCCTGCCTGTTCATTGTCATCGAGAATTTCAAAATCGGGATTGCAAATCACCCATTTGCCCGAAACAATGCGCAGCTTCCCGTACACCGACAGGAGCATGCCTACGGCAAAGAGTTTGGAAACGTAGGGCATATTGAACCAGCGCAGCAAAATACGCCCCCCCTGAGGGTCATGAGCATCCCCGGCGCCCAGCTCGTAATAGCGTTTGTAGGAAAATCGCCAACCGGCCGAATAGATACGCAGCTGGAGGCACACGGATTCACCGTTTGCGAGGGTAGAAATGGGTGGTGAAAAACGGCGGTCCTCATAGCGATGCGGAGCGATCCGCAGTACATCACCCACCGTGCAGAGAGAGACGGCATGAAGCGCCTTAAGTTCCCGAGGAGAAATGGAGGGGAGGGTGTCCAGCGCCGAGTCGGGAAAGAAGTACGGAGTATCAGCGGTTGGGTGTGCCTCCATTGATGCAGCGGTAGTAGTAATCTACGCGGGAGAGAAACCATCCCCACTTGGGGCCGGGACGACCGTTGGAAAGCAGAGGGGTCGGGCAATTTTTCCCCGTCCAGTAATAATGGGGGACCACATGACGCAGGTTGATGTTGTAACGTTTCATGAGCACGGCCACCAGTTTGGCAGCGCGATCCCATGTGCGGAAGTGGTTTTGCCCGCGGTTTTCCGCTTCGCACATCTCGATGCCCAAGGAATTGTGGTTGCCTGCTGCTGTGCCGGCGTGCCACCCGCTTTCATTGAGCGGGAGATTTTGCACGACCATGTACTGATCCACTGTGAAGTGCCAGCTACGGTTGGAGAAAGCGCCGCGGCAGAGCGCGCGCGAATGCTGCATGGCTGTGGCGGTGGATGAGTGGTTGGCCGTGCTGTGGATGGTGAGGAAAGTGGGTCGAATCTTTTTTGAGGCACGCCGCTGGCGGGAATTCGCCGGGACCATGCGAATCTTGATATTGGCCTCACGTGCCAGGCGTGTCATTGTCCGAGGGACAATGGGGTTGCTAGATGGCTGAAACTTAAACGGGCGGGGAGAACGGAACGATGACCCTCCCTGCTGTTGGCAACCACTTGCCAGCAATAGAAAAAGGCAACTCAATGAGAAAATTCTGCAAACCCTCCGCATATGCGGTCGATTATGCCATGGCACCCCCATATTTGCAAGTTTTACTTTATATTTCCTCCTATCATTTATTTACAACTATAAAATTTTAAGATAAGATAGTTTTTGAGCTCAGATTGGAGGAGATGAGAGGATCGTGCGAAGGGAAACCATGCTATTTCCGCGCATTTTTGATACTCAGAAATTTTCTACTCCTCTCGAGAGTCGAATTGATGTCGGAGCACACCGCAATGCCCCGAAAAAAAGTCACCGAAGTCCGATGCCTCAAAATAAACGGTCACCCAGCAGTGTAGCATTTTAGTCGGCTTTTGCAAGGTTTTGATCAGTAACTAAGTCAAAAATCAGGTTTCCTCTTTGCCCTTTCACTTGCCTCATGTATCCATAGAGTTTTCTCAATCCCTCCTCTACCTTGCGACCACGTTCTATAAGATTGAATCGGGCGTGTTGCTCCACGAGCTTTTTATATCTTTTTGATTCCGCATTGAGGGTGACTAGCAGACGCTGGTACGGCGTTTGAGGCTTGTCATACTTCCGGATATATTTTCCTCTGCTCTTCTCCCTGCGTTTTGGAATAAGTCGCGTGCTGGCATAAAAGTGATTCGTCAGCAAGTCGTGGTACCTATACACCTCGTTGCGCATACGAACTCTTCCAAACTCATCAAATCGATCTTTCTCCACCAACTCCCGCACCCTGTGCCGGTGGTTTTCCTCCACTCAGGCATTGTCGTCCTCGTGATAAGGTCGTGAGCGTGTCACCTTACTGCGCTTGAAGCGAACCACTCCGGGAGTTGCGCTGCCATGAGCTTCCCGCAGGGTGTTCTCCTGCTACCCAATAGTCGAATGACGTTCTTTCGGTTCTTATAACCAGCAGATTGCATGACGTAATCAATGATCCTTGCTTTCTTGTATCGAGAGGTTACCGAGGTATATTTTTCTCTCCACACAGAAAGTAACTCTATTCTTGCTTGTTTACTCATCTTAAGTATCATATGTTTGATATTAACCCTTTATTTCTGAGGCATCAAGCATTCAGGAAATTCTTTTTGCCCGTTTTTGGGGGCCCTTCGGTGACTTTATTTTTGAGGCAATGCGCCGATTGCGGTTTCGCACAGCCCGCATTTTTTGGACTTGCTAATTGAGGGTGATATGCGATAATGAACGAACACGCTTATGGAGGACGAAGCGGCGCAATACCTCAAGGAGCCTACCCCAAAAGAGTGGAGGAGCTTTTGGACGCTTGTGGCTGTGCAAGCGCAAAATGCGTTCAATGAAAAGGCGGTACAGTTTTTGCTGATCCCGCTTGGGGTTTGGCTGTGGGGTGCCAGCGGCAGCATGCTTGAGTACGGACTTGGCGCCATTTACGTACTGCCTTATATTCTTTTTTCCCCCCTCGTCGGCTGGTTGGCAGATTGTTTTTGCAAAACGCGCATCATTCAGGTCATGAGCATTGTGCAGCTCTTTGTGATGAGCTGTATGCTCTTCTGCTTCTATCAGCATGACATGCACGCAGCAATTCTATGGTTCTCCATCTTTGCGATCCAGGCCACCATCCTCAGCCCGGCGAAGAAGGGCATTGTGAAGGACCTGCTCGGCTCGCGCTACCTAAGCTACGGTTCTGGTATCATTGAGGTAAGCATGGTGTTTGTGCTCCTGCTCGCGCAGATTGGCGTATTCTTCCTTTTCAGCTATCTGCTGGAATATTTCACGGAAATACAGGGGCCTGCCGCCGAAGAAGAGGCTGGGTGGAGCGCCGTTGAACTGCCCACTTGGATTTTCATTGCACTGGCAGTTTTGGTTGCTCTTGCCTCACTCATCCTGCCGTGCTACCCTGCCAAACAAACCCGCCGCTTTAGTTGGAGCCTCTTCTACGAGCACTTTGTGCAGATGAAGTATCTGTGGCGCGACCGTCAGCTTCGCCTCAGTGAAATCGGCATCAGCTATTTTTGGTGCCTCGCTGGTTCCCTCTTTCTCATCCTCATCCAGATAGCCAAGGATATGCAGATAAGCCATCCGGAGGTTGACTTCAGCCTCCAGTGCGGAATCCTCATGGCTTGGCTGGGCGGCGGCGTGGTCGTTGGCGGCTGTATTGCCTCACAGCTGTGCAAGGGGAAGAATGAGCTTGGTCTCATCCCTCTGGGCGCCATTGGTGTTACTTTGTGCACACTTATGCTCTCGCTGCTGGGCGTCGAAACAATCGAGAGTCATGTTTTTCTCGCATGTACTGGTGCTTTCGGCGCAGCCTATCTGGTGCCTCTCAACGCTTTTCTTCAGGATCACTGCGACCCCGCCAATCGTGGCAACATCATTGCAGCGGGCAATCTCTTTGACAACCTGATGGGTTTGGTAGCCGTGGGCCTCATGTGGGTCATGCACGCCTATGGAGCGCGTCCCCAGGGGCAGTATTTTGTGCTGTTCCTCTTTAGCGCCTTTATCATGGTCACGTCCTTGCGCCTCATCCCCCAAGAGTTTATCCGCATGGTTGGCATTTGGCTCATGAATCTTTTCTACCGCCCCCGCATTCTTCACCCCGAGCGCTTTCCGGAGCGGGGCGGGGCTCTTATCGTGTGCAATCACGTGACCTATGCGGATGCACTCTTCCTGACGATGGTCTGCCCGCGTCCAATGCGTTTCATTGTTGCCGAGGAGTTCATGGTGTCACGCATACTCGGTTGGGTGCTTGAGATTTTTAATTCCTTGCCCATTTCGACAAAAAATCCGCGCGATGCCATCCGCAGTGCAGCCCATGGCATCGCCAATGGTGATCTTATCTGCATTTTCCCAGAAGGGCAGCTCACTCGCACCGGCTGTCTTACGCCTATCCGCCGCGGTATGGAGTCCATCGCTCGCCGCGCCAAAGCTCCGGTTATTCCTATTTACATGGATGGTCTTTGGGGCAGCATCTTCTCATATTACCGCAGCCGTTTTTTTACCAAGCTTCCTCGTCGCATCCCCTATCCATTCACCGTGGCTGTGGGTGAGCCCATTCACTCTCGCCGCGCCGATAGTCGGCAGGTGTTAAGCACCTTCCGCCAGCTCGCAGTCGAGTGCATCAGTTGCGAGTTGTCCGATGACCGCGAGTCACTCATCCACACACTTGAGAGCATCGGCAATCAACCCCTTGTCCACTATTCCGGTGTCACGCTCACCGGCATCCAAATCGCCGGTGCCGTGATCAACCACCACGCCCCAAGCAACAGTCCTCAGCCTATCAGCGACTGGCTCCAGATTCTTATCGACCTTGCGGCAGATTCCAATGCCTTCCGCCGGGCATGGATCAATGCCGACCAGGTTCATCGCGTGAACGCCCTCAAAGAAGGTCGCCATGCTTTGCTCACCACTGTGGGCATGCACGAGCCGCACGAACCCGTTCTTGCCGTGCTATGGCCCATCCTAACCCGTACCCCCGTTTACCTCATCACTTCTGCCCGCGAACGCATTGACCCGTGCATTTCTCAGATCGTTGGTAGTGCACATATGCGTCGTATCCTGTTGCAAGCCATTCCTCCCCGCCAAATCCCGTTCTTTGATTTCAGCCTGGGGGCCGACATCTCTACTCCCAACACCCGCTGGCGGCCCGGTCTCGCTACACCTGATGGCATCGTTATTTCCATGAGTATGCGCCGCAGCGTGGTTCGGATAAGTGATGGCACGATTCAACTTGGCTCGCGCCCGCGAACAGTGGGACTACTGCTCCCTGGATTCGCTGTTGAAGAAACAGGAGAAACCTGTATTACTGGCCCCTCTCTGGAGCACCCTTTCCGCCTGCCGCAGAAACTATACGTTGATGAATGTGCTTTTCTAGCCCGCCTTTCCTGAAGTCTCTACCCCCTCTACTCTACCGCCAATGCCTGTTTCTCAGATTCGGAAAATAGCATCTATCTCATCTTTTTGGCTTCGCTGCGCACGCGCGTTTTCGTTGCCCATGACATTTCTCGGTTGGTTGGTTATCTTCTGTTTTTCTATACAGCAAGGCGGTCGTGTTTTCCCTGGCATCCTAGCATTACTCGGTACCGTGGTCATGCATCTTGCCACCAATCTGCTCGATGATCTTTTTGACTATTTCATCCTACGCGACAATCACGAGCTGCAGAAGGTCGCACTTGATGACAAATGCGGCTACCTTTTTAATGGAAGCACAACGGTTCCCAAACTCTGCTTGAGTATCCTGTTCTTTCTGCTCCTAGCGGCATGCATTGGTATATACCTTCTCGTGACATCTGGTCCATGGGTCCTTCTCTTCATGGCAGGTGGACTTCTCGTTGCCTTGGGCTACCAGTGGTGCTCATTGCGGGGGCTGGGAGAAGCCGCTGTCATGCTTGCCTACGGTCCCTTGCTCTTTGAGGGCGTATTTTATGTCATGACGGGTGATTTCTCGATGAATGTCCTCATCCTCTCCTTGGGATGCTCCTGTCTTGTTGCTTCTGTCTTGTACAACCACATGCTCATGGATTATGACGCCGACAAATGCGCAAGCAAGGTCACGCTATGTCGCAAATTCGGCACCAAAAACCGAGCGCTTTTCTTTTGCCTATTTTTTTACTGCGGCGGCTTTGCGACTTCCTTATATCTCGCGTTTTCCACTGGCTCGTTGTACTACCTGCTACCCCTACTTGTCACTCCTCTGGTTATCGATCTCTTCATTCTGCTGCACATTTATAACAGCGACAAAGTACACATCCCCGTCATACGCCCCTGGCACTACCCTTTGGACCATTGGGCTGAACTCTCCAAAGGGAATGATGCTTCCTTTTACATGCGCTTTTTCTATTCGCGAAACATTGCTGTGTTCTACATGATGCTTATCTGCATTGCTGCCTGCTTGGGATCGTCTATCCCTGGGTAATTAGCTGTCTGTTCTCGTGGACCAGGATTAATGCTGCATAGCCAAGGGAGCGTCCTACGCACTCTTAGCCGGAATTTCGCCGTCCCGTGCGCAGGCGTCCCGACGGGAAATTGTCCATAGTCCAAAGTAGCGTAGAAAACACTGGACGTGCTCCCATTTTCCCCTGGGAAAAGGTTGACGCAGCTGGTTCTTGAGTTTTTTTCTCACCATGTTAAATTCATTGGCGGTATGTCAAACACAGCATTATCTCCCGAGTTGGTGAAACTCACTACGGCATTGGCCAATGCCTTTGCACAGAGTCAGGCTGTTGTGTCTGCGCGGGCTCGAATCGGTTTGTTTTATCAGGATGCGGCTGCCACTGAACTCTTCCGCAAGGTGAGTGAGTACGGAGCGCAGCTTCAGGAAAAGAGTGCGGCGGGCATGCCCCCGGGAGAAGAGGAAATAGCGAAGTTTGACCAACTGCGCAGCAATGTGGTAAACAACCCCTCATGCAAGGGCTTTTTGGAAGCAAGGGAACACTTAGATTTGATGCTTGCGACGGTTCATCAGTACCTCAGCCTGGCCATCGAAAAGGGACACGCCCCGAGTGATGAGGAAGTGGCGGAGTCCATGACACGCCAAGTGAGCGCATGCAGCTGTGGAGGCCATTGCAAAGGCGATGAATGCGATGGCCATTGCGATGGCAGCTGCAATAAGGAGCATGATTGCCATTGTGGCAAGCATGATTGATGCCGCCAGGAGGCATTGCGCGATACGCTTCGGACTCCAACGACCATGCCCCGCTTCCTGCATACCCGTTTATTTTTTTACGTGGTGATTGCGGCGCTATGCGTTGGGGCAGGCATAGCCTGGCTGAGCGATTTGGAATGGCATCTCACCCCGATACGGGAGGTGGCATGTGGCGAGCTGATTGCAGTTCTGTTGTTTGCAGGCGGTGCGTATTTGGCGCGCACTCGCGGCCGGTCTCCGCTGCCGCGCGCTTGTATTCTGTGGCGCGTCATGTTCTTTGCGCTTCTCTGTCATCTGACCTGCAACCTCGACTTTCTGAACGATCCGATGCTCGCCCCTCTGCCCATGCTGCTCACTGCGGCATGTCTCTGCTTCCTTTGGGCCCTGTTGGGTCGTCTGAGCGTCATCATCTGCTGTCCTTTTTTCATCCTCCAACTCGCCCAAATTGCCGGTTATCACCAGTACGGCACGCGCATCAACTCACTTGTCATTGCGGAAACTCTTGAAGCCTCCGGAGAGGAGGTGTGCGGCTACCTTTCATCCGGCAATGTCTTTCTTGCCATCGCTATCATCATTGGCGGCGTCGCCCTCAGCTGGGTTCTGGTGCGCATCCTGCGATCGCAGCACGGCCGGCTTGAGCTGGTGAATGCGGGACTGCTCTTTGCGCTTCTAGCCGGGGCATGCAGTCTGACCATGCCGCGTGAGCGCCAAAAGTCCTATACTCTCTGGCCGGTGTACGAGGCAGTGGCGCTCGTCCATGCGTGGTCCGAGGCTCTCTTCCACAACCATGCCACCATCAGGCAGGCAGAATCCCTCCCCTCCCCAGCCCAACAACCCTCATCCCTGCACACCCTTCATGGCGGAGAAGGTGTGGTGCTCGTGGTGCACATCGGAGAAAGCGTGCGCGCCGATCGCATGGGGATCAACGGCTATGCACGGAACACAACTCCCTTTCTCAGCGCCTGCACGCATCTCATCAACTTCCCGAACTGCATCTCAGCGGCTTGTGATACCTGTCAGGCTCAAATCGCCATCCTCACGGACGCCCGACGCGACATCTACGAAAAAGACCCGGCATTGCAACCGCACACCGGCTCGGTGCTCGATCTCTTTGCCGCGCACGGTTTCCGAATTGGATCGTTTTTCGGCAAGCGCAACGCCGCCCATCTCAAGTATGATATGGTGGTGCGCATCCTCACCCGCTGTGCCGTGGAGCGACACCACGCACCAGGCTCTCCGTGGACTTCTATCCCCCTCGTGGCTGAGTTCTTGCGCAACCAACCTCCCACTCAAAATACCGTACTCTTCATCAACAACGAAGGCAGCCACACCCCCTTCTTCCATTACGATCATCAGGGTGGTCCCTTTCTGCCTGCCGGCTCCTCTTTTGAAGACCCGGCCGCCCATGCCCGGGACGTCAACAATGCCTATGATAATACCGTGCACTATACGGACGAGTTCGTGCGCCGCATCACTCGCGTCCTGCAAGGTCGTCCTTGGCTTTATCTTTACATCAGCGACCACGGCGAATACCTTGGTCATGATGGCATTTGGGGACGGGCGGCCCTCGGTGAAAGCAAACGCGATTACCACAGCACCACCGGCTGCCGAGTTGGTATGTTTTTCCTCTATTCTCCCGAGTTTGAAAAAGCTCACTCCCACTTTGCCAAGGCTCTTCGCGTCCTCAAATCCCATTCTTCTATGCTAGTTGCCCACGAGCATATCTTTCACACCTTGCTGGGCATTTTTGACATCCAGACCCCTTGGTACAACCCCTCTCTCGATCTCTCCTCCAGTACCGTGCAGCCGTACTCCGGGCCTCATCCAGCTGTTAACTAGTCTCACCTCCTCTCAGCGCTCCCTCCTTGTGTCCCTCTCCACCGCAGCATCATAGCTGCCCACGAATCGAAAATGGTTCTGAGGAAGCTTTATGTCCGGAATTGCTTGATGATCGTGTCTGGGGCCAGACTTCGGCGATAAGACGCTATCCTTTAAAACATCGACGATGGATCCTGAATCACGCCGCTGTTGTCGTATGAATCTTTTCCTTGGGGCAGACGTGTACGGAAACTGATTTTGTGTGGCTGGATTCTTGCCAAGCAGCGGCTTCTGTGGTAGGATGGCGCCGATGGGGAGAGTACGTACATGGCTTTTTTTTGCACTAGCTCTGGTTGGCATTGTGGGTGCAGTGTGGCTGTGGCTCAGGGTGAAACGATGCAGCACTCAATTGCTCTGTCCTACCAATCCCATTTACAGCGGCTACTCAGACCTGCCAGATAAAACTCAAGGTGTGCAGCTTCTTCCCTTCAGCGTTGTTGGTAACGATGGCTGCCGCGTGCAAGCATGCATTGTTCAGACCAGCAAAAAAGACGATATTACTCCACGTCAACAAGCACTACTGGAACGTCTGCACGGCCAACTGCCAAATCAGCTACAGTCTGTGGATTATGTGCTAGTGTGCACAGATTGGGATCACGGTATCCGTTCCGCGTTGCCTTTGGCAGAACAGCTTGCCGCTGCCGGTCTGTCATGTGTGCTTTGGGAGCCACGTGGAAGCGCATCTGCCCGTCCCTACTGCACCCATGGGTTGAGGGAATGCGAGGATGTACCTGCCATCATTGATGCACTTGAGCAACGCGAAGGGCATGGTGGACTTATGATTATAGGCGTTGGTAAACAATTCGGGGCGGAGTTAATGCTGCATGCAGCTGCTCGCGACCCGCGCTTACGTGCCGTTGCGGCCATAGATACCAGAGCTTCCATGAGCAATCGTCTCAAGCGCAGTGGTGTCCCAATGCTTATCCGTGAACTTACAGGGTGGCGGATGAAACTACTCACCGGGTTGGAACCCTTTGATATCGCTGCTGTTCAGAGTCTCCTTCGTCTCCCTCGCCAAGTGCCCGTTCTGCTTATTTTTTCTGGCGACAATAATCCTCAAAGCTTCCCAGAGGATTCCATAGCCCTCTACACTCAGTTGCACCCCGAGCAGCGCAGCCTTGCAACTCCACGCCGAGCAGATGATCCTCCAGCCGCCACGACTCGCAGGGTCATCTATACTCACAAGGGCGGCACTCACGACATGCAAGAGCAGGCGGAGGCCACACTGTTACAGGATGACGACGACATACCAGCGCACATATTACGCTGGATACATGAGAAACTTCCTGCCCTGCTCGACCTGCCGCCGGTAGATGCTCCAACCAAGTAGTCCCATGAGCAGCGCTGACCACTCTTCTGGAGTTTACCACAAGCATAAGAACCGCTTGCGCGATAACTTTGTGCTCATTGGTCGGCGACACACGGTTCCCCTACTCATCATCGCAGCCTCCGCAGCGGCTATCATCCATTTGATGGCTCTTCGTGCTACGCCCTGGTTGTTGAGGTGGTGGCGCGCTTCAGTTCACGTACCGCAGGTTAAACGCGTGGTGGACGATGACGTGCGTGTCGTGGTGCGCAACTCAATGACCGAGCTGCAACCTGCCCAGGAAATGCCTCCCACAGACCCATCAGAACCCGAGCAACTGGAGCCCGAACCGCTCGAAATTGACCTGATTGATATGGATGTGAAGGAACTCGTGATGGCGCCCGGAGAAACAAATCTCTCCCTGCAATCCCCACAGCAGATGGATGATCCGGCAGCCCAGCAAGCCTCAACTATGGCGGCGCCGCCCGCGATGTCAGCCCCCATGCCAGAACTGGGAAAAGAAATGCAGCAAATGGTGCCCGAACCAACCCCGCTCAACACGAATGATGTCATCGTGAACGCCACCCCTCAACTTGACGATGTCGACAATGCGGAGGGGTTGATTGAGAAAGAACTGCGCCGCCAAGCCGAACACGGTCAAACCGGCCTGCCCAATGATACACGCAGCCTCTCTGAACTCATAGGGCTCTCCAACTTGGGCGCATCTTCCGGAGTGGCACGTTTGGGGGCGGATTTCCTCTTCGCTTTCAATGAAAGCAAGCTTAAAAATTCCGCTCGCATCTCCCTCTTGCAACTCGCCGCTCTCATTCACAAAAATCCCTCCACCACGTTCATCATCGAAGGACATACGGACGGTATCGGAGGAGATGCTTACAATGAACAACTTTCCATGCGTCGCGCGGCGGCTGTGGTTGCATGGCTTTCCGGCAATGGCGTTCCCATTGATCGTGTGTTTGTGCGTGCATGCGGCTCTACCCGCCCGCTCGTGTCCACCAACCTTCCCCGCGAGAAGCAGGCGCTCAACCGTCGCGTAGAAATTCACATGCGCCGACCCGGCGAAGTGATGCCCGAAGGCTGTGTGCCCGCAAAGAAATGATCGACGAGTCGCCACTGGTGCTTCATTCTGCGGAGGAGGGGGATATCCTCCTGCCCGGCAGATGCCCCCCAGCAGGGTTTCCTCCCTCTGCCCTTATCTCGTTGGACTACGATGGCACGTTGCGCCGCAAAGGAGCCGCTATGGCAGACATAGCCCCGCAGATCTTTGAATTGCTCGGACAACTGCGTCGCTGCGGAGTGCGCTGGGGGATCAACAGCGGCCGGAATCTGGCGGACATGGCGAAGGTGCTCGCATTGCTTCCGATGCAACCAGACTTTATCTGCACATGCGAACGTTACGTGTACTTGTCAAACCACGCAGGATTGCTGCGCCCGCTTGTCGAGCACAACGCCCATTGTTACGCCGTCAATTTGAAATTGCGCGATTCCGTACACCAAGCCTGGCAGGCTGCCCTGCGACGGCTGCGTATCGAGCTCCCGCACGCTGAGTGGACGCTTTCCGCCACTGATCCCCTCTCTATTGAAGCGCGCGACAGTGAAACAATGGACCTTATCATGCCCTACATTTTGAGCTTTGTGAACCCTTTGCCAGGGATCACAGTGCAACGCGCCGGTAAATACCTGCGCCTCGCTGACGCGCGTTTCAACAAAGGCATCGCTCTGCAGAGAGTGCTCGCTGCCTGGCACGTGCCAATGCATTGTCTTTTTCTCATGGGCGACGGGCACAACGACTTGGATGCTTTTCGGCTTTTTCCGCAAGCTTTCTGTGCGGTTCCCGCCGATGCTCACGCCGATGTGCTGCGCTGGGTCGCGCACAATTATGGCAGTGTATTTGCTGACGTACCGTCCGCTCTCTGTGCTTGGCAAAAACGCTTTTTCCCGCACGCACTCAAAGGATGAGCATGCAATCTCCGTACGAAAAGAAGCGGTAGCGCTCTGCCACAGCCTGACGGTACGCTTCCATGATGAGCTCACGGTTGGCAAAAGCGCACACAAGCATGATGAGCGTGCTCTGCGGCAGGTGGAAGTTGGTCAGCAACGCTCCCGTCACCTGATATTTGAATCCGGGGTAGATAAATATGTCCGTGTTGCCATTGCCCGGTTGAATGGGTAATCCGTAGCGCGCAGCTTGCGTTTCCAGCACGCGCACGCTGGTGGTTCCCACAGCGAGAACCCTCTTGGCCGAGTTAACAGCGCTTGCCGTGTCCGGCGGCAGGTAAAAACTCTCGGTATGCATGTGGTGGTTCTCCACGTGGTCCACCTTCACCGGACGAAAGGTCCCCACGCCCACATGCAGGGTAAGAAAGCGATGCGGCAGGGAATCCAGCAGTTCCTTGGAAAAGTGCAACCCGGCGGTGGGAGCGGCTATGGCGCCCTCGTGCACGGCATAGATGGTTTGGTAGCGTTCACGGTCGGAGGGATCGCCCTCGCGGTTCATGTAGTGAGGAAGTGCAAGACGACCATATTTCTCATCATCTATCGCTTGATCCCAGCGGATAAAGCGGTAGCCTTCCTCATCAATGCTTTCCACGGTACCTGTGCTGGCTCCTACCTGCACCGTGCGCCCGATCTTCATCTTTCTCCCCGGACGTACCAGGCATTTCCACACGAGTTCGCCCGCCATGCCGGCGCGCACCAGCTCAATGGCGCCATCGTTGGAGAAAAAACGCGCGGGCACCACTTTTGTGTCGTTGAGCACAAGTAAGTCCCCCGGCATGATGTAGTCCGGCAGGTCACGGAAATGTCGGTGCTCGATGTTACCACTCTCCCGGTGCACGACCATCATGCGCGAGGCTGTACGCTCCGGCAACGGACGCTCCGCAATGAGCTCCGGTGGCAGAAAATAGTCGAAATCCAGCGTACGCACAAACGGGCTTACTTAGCGGGGAAAATCTCAATGCGATGCAGGATTTCCGCCTGCCCCAACGTGGCGAATATGCAGTCCATCCCGGGTCCGACATGGCTCCCGGTGAGGGCAACGCGCAGTGGGTACATGCCCGCGCCCACTTTCACGCCATGCTCCTTGCAAAGCGGCTTGATGAGGGCGAAAGCCGCCGAAGCATCCCACTCCGGGAGAGCGCGAAATGCGTTGGCGAGCAAATCGAGCATCTCGCGCGCATTTTCCTGTAAGCCATTCATGGATTCTTGATCATACTCCAAACGCTGCACCCAGCGCACCCAGTGAGGTACTTCGCTCAACAACTGCACCTTGCTCTGCACCCCGGAGATGGCCGTGCGAAGCTGCGCCGTGTCGGTCAGCCCCGCCTTGGCACAGAAAGGAAGTGCGCGCTGCACAAACTCCTCGGGCGCGAGTCGCAAGATGTGCTGTTGATTCATCCATTTGCACTTGGTGATGTCAAACTTAGCGGCGGCGCGGTTGACGTGCTCAAGAGAGAAGAGGTCGATGAGCTCCTGCATGGAAAACACTTCCTGCTCAGTCTTGGGATTCCAGCCGAGCAACGCAATGAAGTTCACCACGGCTTCCGGCAGGAAGCCCTCCTCCGGGTATGCGCCCAATTGCGCCCCCACATCGCGCTTACTCATCTTGGAACCGTCCGGGTTCTGGATGAGCGGGATGTGAGCATATACCGGCGGTTGCTCGCCAAAAGCCTCGAAGAGCTGCAGATGTTTAAAAGTGTTCATGATATGATCCTCGCCGCGAATCACATGCGTGATCTTCATCTCGATGTCATCCACTACATTCACCAAATGGAATATGTAGGAGCCATCCGTGCGCTTAAGCACCATGTCCGGCGTGTTTTCCTCATGGGTGTAATCCACAGTAATGTCACCGCATACCGCATCGTGCAGGGTGATGACGCCGTCCCGGCGAAAGCGAAAGCGCCACACCGTTCCCTCGCTCGTACCGGGTATCTCATTGCCATCCTTGTCCCGTCTGTTGGGCGCCGGACATTCATAAACCCGTCCGGCATCTACCAACTTCTGAAAATAGCGGTCATATATTTCCCCGCGCTTACTCTGGAAATACGGTTCATAGGGCCCACCTGCGCCTTCGCCCTCATCCCAGTTGAGTCCGAGCCACTTCATACCGCTGAATATCGCTTGCATGGCTTGCTCCACGTGGCGTTCCTGGTCGGTGTCCTCAATGCGCAGCACAAAAGTACCGCCCATCTTGCGGGTAAAGAGGTAATTGAACAGCGCCGTGCGGGCTCCGCCTATGTGCAAATACCCTGTCGGTGACGGCGCAAATCGTGTGCGCACCTGTGTATCCATGCGCGCCTTATACACCTGTCTGCCTTTTTTTTCAAGTGCAAACAAGCGTACTGATTCACAGCGCCAGGGCAGTGAGGAGCTTGCTGTGGATGCCGCCAAAGCCGCCGTTGCTCATCACCAGCAGTACATCGCCGGGGTGTACGCGGGAAGTCACATAGGTGACAATCTCTGGAATACTCTTGCCCACATGGCACTCCTTGCCCACGGCGGACAATTCCTGCGCCAGGGCATTCTCATCCAACCGCTCTTCCGGGCTGAGTTTTTTGTAGCTCTCCACCGGTGACAGCACCACAAAATCGGCCTGGCTGAGGGAGGCCGCCAGCTCATGCTGAAAGAGGTTGCGGATCATCGTGTTGCTCCGCGGGTCAAAAAGCACCCACAGCCGACTTTTTGGGAAACGCTGGCGCAAGCCGACAATGGATTGCGCCACAGCGGTAGGATGGTGAGCAAAGTCGTCCACCACCGTCACATCATTCACTGTACCGCGCACTTCCTGGCGCCGCGCTACACCTTGAAAGCGCGCCAGAGATTCGCGTATCTGCGCCGGATCAAGTCCTGCTTCCATTGCAGCACAAACCGCCATCGCCGCATTGCGCACATTGAACTCCCCGACCATCGGTATCGTGTAGAGCTCACCATCCAGCACAAAAGAGGAACCTGCCGGTTGTAAATTCACGGCGGTGATACGCCGCTGAGCTCCCTCTCCAAGCCCCACAGTGACAATGCGTACATGTTCTCCGAGCTCGGCCTGCGCCCGCATGCGCACATCCTGGCAGCTGGGACAGTCCGCATTCATGAAGACGACTCCGTTGTCTGGCACTACCCTCAGCAAACGAGAGAACGACAACTTAATTTCTTCCACGTTGCGGTATATATCCGCATGATCCATCTCGATATTATTGACGATGAGCACACTCGGCAGGTAGTGCAAGAATTTTGATCGCTTGTCGAAGAAAGCGGTGTCATATTCATCCCCTTCCAGCACGCAGTATTCCGAATCTGTGAATCGTCCGCCTCGCCCCAAGTTGCGAGCTATGCCACCGATCATGAAGCCGGGGTTCAGCCCTTGGTCCTCCAACAGCCAAGCAAGCATGGACGTCGTCGTTGTCTTTCCATGCGTTCCCGTCACCACAAAGTTCCTCTTGCCCCACAGAAAAAACTCCTTCATCGCCTCCGGCAAGCTCATGTAACGCAATCCGCGCTCCAGCACCGCTTCCACCTCCGGATTTCCTCGACTCAACGCATTGCCAATCACCACTAACTCCACCCCATCCTCCAAGTTTTCCGCCTTGTAACCGCTGTACACCGTGATCCCCTCTTCGGCCAAAAATGTCGACATGGGCGGGTAGACATTCTCATCCGACCCTGTCACCCTGTACCCCTTGCGTGCCATGGCAGAAGCAACTGCACCCATGGCTGTGCCACAAATGCCCAGAAAGTGGATATGTTGTACGCCGGTCATTTCTCGTTAGGCCGCAAAGGGTAGCTTATTCCCCCCTATATTGCAAGCTTTTTCCGGTATGACCCCGCCACATTTTTATCCCTCATTGCCTCAAAAACGAAGGAGCCATATCAAACGCATATCCCTTAAAATGGGTAAACATGCGAGGATAGAGCTACTTTCCGCAGATTGTCGTTCGTCTGTTAATCAGCCTGAAAAACGCCGAGGCGTTACGTGAAAGCGAAAGGCTGCCTCCTCCTCACTCCTTCGCGCCGTACTCTTGGAGGAGTTTGATGACGTCATCTTCCAGTTTTTGCTCTTTTGCGAGCTGTAGGACGGTTTTGCCGTCTTTGTTCTTGAGGTTTAAGTCAACTCCTGCTTCAATAAAAGCGGGCAGCACCTCAGCAACCTGGAACGATAACTTCGTAGAGCAAATAAAGTTGGCGAGGAGGGAGTTACCGTTTTCGTCGACTTCATTCGGATTCTCGCCTGCTTTAAGAAACGCGCGAAAAGCTTCGGTGTTGAAGGATCGACTGTTACTGTGGTCTTTTTTTGTCCACGTCATTAGCTCCGGTTTGTACCCGTGGCGTTTGAGAATTTGGATGATGTCAATGTAGTCCTCGCTGAGTTTGGCGGGAACCTCACCACCAGCGTAACGGGAATAGAGATCGTCCATAATCCGATCCGTCATGTCCTTAGGGATGCGGGCGCCGAGTTCGAGCAAGAATTTTGTCGTTTCGGGGCTTACGACCCGGAGTTCTCCGGGGGCGATTCCTTTTTCCTTGAGCAGTTTGACGACCTCCACCGCTCCTTGCTCCATGGCAAGACTCATCGCGGAGGTTTCTTCGCATTTCACGGTCGGGTCCACTCCGGCATCGAGCAGTCGCTTGGCAATCTTGGGACCGTAAATGCCGTTGATCATGAGGGTGGTCCATCCGGCGGTCCAACTATCTTTCTTTCGTGCCAGCGGGTCGGCGCCGGCGTCGAGAAGCATGAGGGCCAGCTTCTCCCGTCCGGCACGGGATATATCCGAGCGCAGCGCATCCCGAGCTAGGATGTCCTTGGGCACGTCAGCCCCCGCCTTGATCAGCAGCTCTACCATGAGCAGGATGTCCGCTTCCGCTTTCTTGCTCTCGCGGAGGTAGAGGGGGGCTCCTTCGTAGAACGCACCGCAAACGGCGTAATAGATGACGCCATTTCCCGCAGAATCTTTGACATGCACATCGGCCCCGGCATCCAGTAGGCGTCTCACAATTTCGGTGCGGTGTGTAGCATTTTTCCGCGTTACGGAACTTAAGAGCAAGCCCACGGAGCCCGAGGTGTGTAGTGTAACTTTTTCCTCCACATCCAAGGAATTGGCGGCTGCCATCAACGGAGTCATGCCGTAGGGTTCTTCTTGACCATCTCTTACTTTTTTGCCCGGCGTATTGGGGTCCGCTCCGTGAGCAAGGAGCAGTTGCACATCCGTAAGGTCCACTCGGTTCGCTGCTTGATGAAGAAGCGTTGCATTAACTTTGTATTGCAGCCTTGTGTAGTCGCATGGACTCATTCTCACAGGCAATGTGTTCACATCGGCTTTGGTTCCGGCGTCAATGAGAGCGAGGACAAAGTCTGCGCTTTGGTCGGAGTACTCCTTCAGAATTTTATCTGGATCCTGGAGCGTTGCGCCCGCCTTGAGGAGTGTTCGCAGCATGGCCCCATCGCCCTTGTTGATGACCGCCTCCATGAGTTTTTCGTTCTTGGCATCCAGTCCGGCGTCCAAGAGAGCTTGCAGCGTTTTTGCATCGGAGATGAAGGAAAGTATCTCCGGATTTTGGAGCAGAGTCGAATCTTGTTTCAGGAGCGCAAGCACGGTTTCTTTTTGCTTCAACTGAAGCGCGATCCTCATCTGAAGCGCGAGTTCGACAATATCCGTCTTCACCCCGAGCGCGCGGAGGAGTTGCAGCTGTTCCGTTTTCACGCTGGAGAGATTTTCCGGGAAAGAGAATTTACGCGCGCCGATGCGGTAAAGCAGGGCGAGTGTCATCGGGTCTTCCTGAAAATGCTCCATTTTCCATTCCTTATTTTTCAGCTTGCTGAGGTCCTCTGCCTTTGCCCCACGCAGCTGAAGAATCGCATCCTCACCTGAAGAAAGTCCGTTCCCAATTTTGCCCGGAGTAATACCCCGATAGGCATACATGTCCTGCGCTTCCTGGCGGCTCAGCGGCTGCTTTTCCTTCTCGAGCGCCGTCAGGAATTCGCGCATGTCCCCGTGGGCCACGCTGCCCGCCGTCTTTCCCTTCTTGCTCTTGATGGAGGCATCCGCGCTTTTCGCCACAAGCCAGCAGACGGCGAGGCGGTTGTTCTGCGCGGCGGCATGCATGAGGGCGGTTTGGCCTTGCTTGTCCGTGGCGTTGATATCACCGCCTTTTTCAATGGCCTTGAGTTTTTGGAGCAGGGAGGCTGCCTCCTTCTGTTCCTTGCTGAGCTTGGCGCCCTTTGCCTGCTTCCCCGTACCCGCCGGGAAGAGGAGTTCCACCCCTTGCTGCGGGACTGCCGCTGTTTCCTTTTCCTGACCGCTCGCCATGCCCAGACCCATCAGCGCGATGGTGAGCACAGATGCGATAAAACACTTACAACAAGCTAATAACAAATACGGGGGGGGGGTAGCAGCGGATTTCATAGGGATGTTTTTATGGGAAGTGGTGCCAATCTATCATGCTTCGCCAAACAAGGCAAGGGAAATTTATCGCCTGGTATGTTGATGATCTCTTGCAAAAGCTCTCGCACACTGCCTTCCTGATTATTGTAACGACGGAGCAGGAAATCGGTGTCCATGGTAGTCCTCGCAGGATTTGATGAGGTGTAGTACAACAACAAACCACCCTTCAAAATGAGATTGTTTGCGTAACGGCTGCGCGAGAGTCTTTGAAGGAATTCCTCTTGCGAAAACAAGGGCAGAGCCTGTTGGTAACTGATTTTATGCTCTTTTGCGACGTCGCGCAGGCGGGCGAGAATGGAGGCGGCTTGGTCTTTCATTGGCAAAGTTCGATGATGTCGCTGGCAGTTCTTTTGATGCGGAGGAGGTGGGCGTAGTGCATGAGACGAGCGATATTGCGCTTGGGGTCGCTGCGGAAGGCGCGAATGGCTTTAATGAAGACTTCGCGATCCATGCGGTTGCGGTGCGCGATGCAGTCGCAGATGGTGCGTTCTTTATCATAAACCGGCACGCGGTGCCCGGAAAACTCGACATGGGTGGAGCCCAGGGAGAGAGAATGAGGCGTGCGAAAATGGGGTTTGACCGGCGGATAGGCTTGACGGAACTTGCTGCGCGTGGCATTCAGAGGAACGGCAAGATGCCAGACGTTCGGCACACGATCCGTGTAGCCGTGCACAAAGAGCGCGCTATGCAGGCACACGATTCCCTCCGGGAAAATGCGCAGAAGAAGGGCTATTTCATCCGGGCCATCATCCGCTATCCATTCATAAAATCCGGAGCGCGGACGTGCTATCCACCCGGATGTGATGAAGCGTTGAAGAGTTCTCGAGTGCAGACCCGCCCGAGCCAGCTCACTGCGGGTCATGACCCCGTTGTGTCGGCGGAATAGCGTTGCTATGGACTCTTCGCTGTGCATAAGGGTTTCACTGCGATTATAAGTATTGACGGAAGGAAATCAAGCAAAAATCACAAAAATAGTCAAAAAGAATATATATCTTTACTGATTTGATGAATTTTGAAAATAGAATGCCCAGCGCGTAAATAGTGTCAACCCACAGGGGGAGAAGCCCCCTCCTTCCTGATGGTCCTTACCGGCGTGGGCGCCTACGCTTACCACCGCGACGACGGCGTACTCGTCGTGCCGCTCAGCACCCTGCGGCCGTGACCCGCATCCACCTCACTCCTTCGCGCCGTGCTCTTGGAGGAGTTTGATGATGTCATTCCCCCGCCTTTCCTCTTTGGCGTACTGAAGGACGCTTTTGCCGGCATTGTTCCTGGCATTGACATCTGCACCTGCCTGAATAAGTGCAGAAACAGCTGCGGGATCCTCTGCACGGAAGAGAGGTGTCTCGCCATTATTGTCCCTGGCATTGACATCTGCACCTGCTTTGACAAGTGGCAAGATAGTCTCCTTCCTCGCGTGGGAGAGTGGAGTCATACCATCGGAGTCTGTGGCATTTGGGTTTGCTCCGGCTTTCAGAAGGATCGCAGCCATTTCTGTACTTTCTGCGAGATGGAGAGGTGTAATGCCCTCAGTGTATCCACCAGCTAATGCCGCATTAACATTTGCTCCTTTCTTGATGAGCATGGCGGCAATAGATGGAAAATCATCATCTACGACCGCCACGTGGAGAGGTGTTTCCTTGAGATAGCCCATTTCTGCGTTGATGTCCGCTCCCGCTTTGATCAACAAAAGAGCTTTTTCCTCGCGTTCCAGTCTGGTCAAATTTGCTCCGTCCTCTTTAAGGACGTAGTGGAGACAGAACTGCGGAAGTTGCCATCCGTGCCCCTTGAGACAGGTGAGAACCTCATCCATATTTTTGGTCGGCACTCTTTCAATGAGTTCCAGAATGATGAATTCGCGGCGGTTTTCGTAATAATACAAATTTCTTTCATTTTCAGGGATTACAGAATCGCTGTCATCGATGCCAAGTTTGTAAAGCAAATCAATCATATTTCTGCTTGACGCAAAGCAGAGCAAAGGAAGAGAAATTTTCTCTTTACCGTGTTGTCTGATGAAAGGCGAGTTGATGAGGGCCGGAGTTTCCTTGATGAGCTGCTCAACGAGTGCCATATTGTCTGACGTGAGGGCGACAAGAAGTTTTTTCTCGGGACCTTGAGGTACGACTCCCAAGGCACGTGCAAGTGTGATTGAACTAGATTTGAAATCCGGCGCTATCCACACGCTTTCTCCTTTTTCGTCTTTAGTGGCTATGTCCAATGTGCCGCGTCGTAGATAAATAGACATGACTTCCGGTGTCAATTGTTTTTGCCTATATGAATACGACAACCAGTCCGATTCTATTTTTATCTGGGGATTGCGCAGCAAGACCCCTAGCTCGGTAAGAGTACAGGACCGCCATGATGCAACTCTGGAGGGACGAAAATCAGTCGGAGATGCCATGGCACCTTCATTTCCCTTGGTAAAAAATCGAGCCGAAATCTCTTTTTCTTCCTCATTCAAAGGCTCATTCATGCGGGAAATAACCGTGAGGAATTCCTGAATCTGCTTGTCTTTCGTTAACCCAGCCGCTGTTTCCCCCTTCTTGTTCCTGATGGTGGCATCGGCTCCTTTCGCTACGAGCCAGCAGATTGCGAGGCGGTTATCCGCCGCCACGGCATGCATGAGGGCGGTTTGGCCTTGCTTGTCCGTGGCGTTGATGTCACCGCCTTTTTCAATGGCTTTGAGTTTTTGAAGCAGGGAAGCGGCACGCTTCTGCTCCTTGCTGAGCTTAGCGCCCTTCACCTGCTTCCCCGTACCCGCCGGGAAGAGGAGTTCCACCCCTTGCTGCGGGACTGCCGCCGTTTCCTTTTCCTGACCGCTCGCCATGCCTAGCCCCATCAGCACGATGGTGAGCATAGATGCGATAAAACGCTTACAACAAGCTAATAACAAATACGGGGGGGGTAGTGGAGGAATTCATGGTAACGTTTTGCGTTAGAGACAACGGCAATTTACCATAATACATCGGGCAAGGCAAGTAAAATAACAAGAAAAGGACAAAAAATCATCGAAAAGCATTGCCGGACTAGCCTCAAAAATAGAGTTGCTTTTTTGCAAATTGTCATCCGACTGTTGAGAAGCAAGGAAGCGCCTCCCGGCGACGAGAAGAAAGGGAAGCGAAAAGATCGCAGGGCGCGAGGAGCTTCAAGTTATCAAGAATATCTGGTTTTTGAGGGGACAGCCATGAGCGCATAGAAGCGCAGGGAGGCGAGGAGACAACGCATGGACGCTGACATTGGCGGATATTGGCTTTCGGTGACTTTTTCTTCTGAAGCATTACAAACAAAAGAAATGGTCGTCCTGCGAAATAAAGCTTGCAAAACACCTCTGATTAGCATATATTCTGGCCGCTCGCGCGCATCGTCAGGTGTGCCGATTCCTCAAGGGCGGGTGTCAGAGTGGTCGAATGAGCACGATTGGAAATCGTGTGTGCGCCAAAAGCGTACCGAGGGTTCGAATCCCTCCCCGTCCGTCAACCCATTGTTTGCTGCGAGATTTCGGGAAATGATGAATACATTGCATTGCGCGAATTTGTATAACCGAGTGCGGCGCAGCACGCGGGAAGTCATGGTCGGGAATGTGGGAATTGGCGGGTTGAATCCTATCCGCGTGCAGTCGATGCTCACCCACAGCACGCTCGACACAAAAGGGTGCGTGCAAGAGGCTCTGCAGCTCGCCGAGGCTGGGTGCGAGTTGATCAGGCTCACGGCTCAAACAAAACAGTATGCCGCCAATCTGCAGAACATAGCGCACGAACTGCGGCAGGCAGGCTGTCATGTGCCATTGGTGGCTGACATTCATTTTAAGCCCGATGCCGCCTTAGAAGCCGCAAAATGGGTTGAAAAAATACGCATCAACCCCGGTAACTTTGTGGACAAGCGTGGCGATATTGCTCGTACATACACCGACGCTGAGTATGAACAAGAGCTCGAGAAAATCCGCCGCGAGTTTTCTCCCCTCGTCATGTTCTGCAAGGAGCACGGACGCGCCATGCGTTTGGGAGCTAACCACGGCTCACTCTCGCAACGCATCCTCTCGCGCTATGGCGACACGCCGGAAGGCATGGTAGAAAGTGCGCTGGAGTTCGCTCGCGTTGCGCGCGAACTGAATTATCATGCCCTGGTCTTCTCGATGAAGGCCTCCAATGTGAAAGTCATGATTCAGGCCTACCGCCTGTTGGTGCGGCGACTCGCGGAAGAGGGCAGTGATTGGAACTACCCCATTCACTTGGGCGTCACTGAGGCCGGGGAGGGGGAAGATGCGCGTATCAAGAGCGCCATTGGAATCGGTTCTCTGTTGGCGGACGGCATAGGGGATACGCTACGCGTTTCTCTCACGGAGGAAGCCGTCTGCGAAGTTGCGCCCGGTTTTGAGCTGGCACGCGCTTTCGCAACACCTCAACTTTCATCCCACTTGTCCACCCCGCTGCAGCCGCCTTTCGACCCCTTCTGCTACCATCGGCGCGTCAGTGAGCAAATCACCGTGAACAAGGTGCCGGTTGGCGGGCAACAACCCGTGCGCGTCGTACTGCCACAAGCTGTTATCCATGCATTCCCCGCATCCTCTGCATCCCAGCTGAAAGAGACCCCCGCAGAAATCACCTATGAAGCCGCGGGGATTGTCGAAGTCGATCCACGAGAGCACGCGGAGCTGGAGCAACTTCAATCGGCTCCCTCCTGCCTCGTTGCCGTGCGCGATGGAGTTGATATGCCCCTTCCGCAAGCTCAACGCCTGCTCGCTGCTAGTATTCCGTCGCGCCACAGTATTCTGTTGAAGGACACCCTAGGTTCCTCCGCAGGAGGGCTTTCCGCCCCCATGGCCGCCGGAGTAAACATCGGTTCCCTGCTTGTGGATGGCATTGGCGATGCCGTGCTGGTACGCGGCGAAGCTGATCCGCAAAAGGCCTTGCTTCTTGCTTACAATGTGCTACAGGCTGCCGGCGTACGCCTCAGCAAGACAGAATACGTCTCTTGCCCCTCTTGCGGGCGTACCCTTTACAACATTCGCGAGGCGGCGGAGAAGATTCGTGCAGCCACCGGGCACCTGAAAGGAGTCAAAATCGCTATCATGGGCTGCATTGTCAACGGCCCCGGCGAAATGAGCGATGCCGACTTCGGCTACGTGGGCGGTGCGCCCGGCAAAATCAACCTCTATGTCGGCCACACGCCTGTACGCATCAACATCCCCCAGGATGAGGCAGTGCAGCACCTCATAGCCCTGATCAAGGAACATGGCAAGTGGCGTGATCCTGAGTCCGGTGATCCTGTGCAGCTTGGATTACGCTCATAATTGGGCTTGCGAAGCAAGATTCAGTATGCTAGGATGAGCGGCGTGAAGGTTATTGTTGTTACCGGGGGGATTGCATCCGGAAAAAGCACGGTCGTACAAATGCTGCAGGAAATGTGCGGGCAGGGTATGGTTTTATTTGATTGCGACCTCGCCGTGGCGGAGTTGTACGAAGGGGGCAAGTTAGCGCGCGATCTCGTCTCTGCCTTTGGACCCGATGCGCTGGATGAGCAAGGAAACGTCAACCGGGATTTCCTGCGCAACATTGTCACATCAAATCCGCAAGGACGGAAGAAGTTGGAAGAGCTGGTGCACCCGAAACTCGCGCAAATGTGCGCCCAGGCGCAGGCCGATGCGCGGCAGAGCGGGAAAGTGCACACGTTTATCGCGGACATTCCGCTGTATTTTGAAAGCAGAAGCGGGGTGAATGTGGAGGCGGATTACGTGTGCACGGTGGCGCTCACCCCGGAAACTCAGCTGCGGCGGCTCATGGAACGCAGTGGTTTCTCGCGCGAAGTCGCCCAAGGTATTGTGGATGCCCAGGCGCCCACGGAAGAAAAAATCGCCGGAGCTGATTGCGTGTTTTGGAATGAGGGTTCCATGGACCAACTCCGCGAACAAGTGCGTTTCTTTTACCGTCAGGAAATTGAAAAGGACGCCAAAGCGAGCATCGCCGCCATGGTGGAGGTGGATCTCAATGCACTCCAAGCGCTTAGTTTCCCGGAATTGCAAAAAAAGGTCGAAGGTCTCTCCGCCCGCTGGCTTACAGGGGATTATACCCGACGGCAACTTGTCTCAGGACTCGTTCGAACCTGCTCGACGGAAGGTAACCAAGTGTACGCCACAGGCGTCATTGACCGCGCCCGTTTCCCCAGGCAGGGCATGCTGCGCTACCCCTCATGCAGCTTCCGCCCGGGAGAGGATGACGTCCTCATTTCCCCGGAGCTCATGGCGCGTTACGACTTACGCTACGGTAATCAGGTCAAGGTAAAGCTGCGTGGTCAGCAGCGCTGGGATCACCCGCTCCAGGCTACAGAAATTGTGGAAATTGAGGGCGTCCCAGCGGCGGATTACGTTCAGCGAACCGACTTTGAGCAGCTCACCGCACTCATCCCCACACGCAGACTCATTTTGGAGAACATCGACAACCCCTCGCCCGCCATGCGCTTGCTGGATCTGGTGGCGCCGCTTGGCATGGGGCAACGCGCATTGGTGGTGGCGCCGCCGCGCGGGGGCAAGACGATTCTGCTCAAATCGATGGCACGGTCATTGCGGGCGAATTATCCGGAAGCGGAGCTGTTGATTTTGCTGCTTGATGAACGACCGGAGGAAGTGACCGACTTTGAAGAAACGGTGGATGCGCCGGTGTATGCTTCCACCTTTGATGAAAACTCGTACCGCCATGAACAACTGAGCGATATGGTGCTGGAGCGTGCGCGACGCCTGGTGGAACAAGGAAAGGATGTGATTATCCTGCTGGATTCGCTCACCCGACTCGCCCGCGGCTACAATGCGCATGCCACCGGCGGGCGCACTATGTCCGGCGGGCTGGATTCTCACGCCTTGGAAAAACCGCGTAAGTTTTTCGGCGCCGCGCGTAATGTGGAAGAAGGCGGCAGCCTCACCATCATCGCCACTTGCCTCGTGGACACCGAATCCCGAATGGATGAAATCATCTTCGAAGAATTCAAGGGAACCGGCAACATGGAGATCCGGCTGGATCGCGAGCTCGCAGAGCGCCGCATCTTCCCCGCCATCTCCCTGCCCCAAAGCGGCACCCGCAACGATGACCGACTCTACCATCCGGATGAGCTTGCCCGCGTGCTGCAGCTGCGTCGTCAGCTCGCGACGCACCCGGGGTGGGAAGCCTTGGAACTCCTGCTGGCCAACATCCAAAAAACGCAAAACAACGCGGAGCTCCTGCTGCGCGGTCTCATAATTTAAGCGTCCAATTTGTCGCGCCAAAAGGCAATGCGCTCGGCAGTGCGTTGCGCATTGGGGGAACCGGGATTGGTCCGCAAAGTAAAGGCGCGGTCAAGATTGAAGACGGCGCATGGATCGTCTCCAAAGTCCGGAGAAATGCTGTGATATTGCTCGATGCTGAGCTGAGAGAGCAGCACGCCCTCTCTTTCCGCTAACGCCACAGCCTTGCCCACCAATTCATGAGCACGGCGAAACGGCACTCCTCGGCGTACCAGGTAATCGGCCAGATCTGTGGCAAGCAGCAGCGGATCCGCCACAGCTGCCGCACAGCGCTCCTCATTGATTCGCATCGCTGCGATCATCTCGGCATTCACGGCGAGAGCGTGCAACACCGTATCAAAAGAATCGAAGAGAGGCTCCTTGTCCTCCTGCAAATCGCGATTGTATGTGAGCGGCAGTCCCTTGAGCGCCACCAGCATGGCCGTCAAGTTGCCGTACAGCCGCCCCGTCTTTCCCCGCGTGAGTTCGCACACATCCGGGTTCTTTTTCTGGGGCATCAGGCTGGAGCCCGTGGTATGTGCATCCGACAACGTGCAGAAGCCAAATTCAGCGCTGCTCCACAGCACCAAATCTTCACTCAAGCGGCTGAGATGCGCCCCGATGAGCGCAAGACAAAAGAGAGACTCAGCCATATAATCGCGGTCGGCAATGGCATCCATGGAGTTTTGCGTCACTCCGTCGAAGCCTAATTCTGCGGCAATTGCCGAACGATCCAAATTGATGGTAGACCCCGCAATCGCCCCGGAACCCAGCGGGCAGACATTTACCCGCTTCCGGCAGTCCGACAGCCGCTCCACATCCCGCTGCAGCATCTCCACGTAGGCCAGCAAATGGTGCGCCACGGTCACCGGCTGCGCGCGCTGCAAATGCGTGTAACCCGGAATGCGTACAGCGGCATACCGCTCAGCCTTCTGCACCAGAACACGCTGCAGCTCCGCGAGGGCGTGCAGGGCATCATCTATCATCCCGCGGCAATAGAGGCGCGAGTCAGTAGCCACTTGATCATTGCGAGACCGAGCGGTGTGCAGCTTGGCGCCGACGGGACCAATACGCCGCGTCAATTCGCTCTCGATATTCATGTGCACATCTTCCAGCTTCGTGTTCCACTGGAACTTTCCCGCCTCAATATCTGCCAAAATCTCTTTCAACCCGGTCTCAATAGCCGCAAACTCATCTGGCGTGAGCAATCCGGCTTTCATCTGCGCACGCGCATGCGCAATCGATCCGGCTATGTCATACCGGTACAGCCGCCAATCGTACGACACGGACTCGCTGTACTTGAGTACGAGATCTGCTGTTGCTTGGGAAAATCTGCCTGTCCACATAACCCACGCAGGTTACACCATTTTATGCCCCCGAGCAAGCGGAATTTGCTATGGCAGTGAATTGCAGATCGTAAATAGCAGTCGCATCACCTAATGCGTTTACCCTGGAACACACCGCAGTCAGCTAAAGAAGAAAACTGAGAAGTCGCTTCTATTTTTCACGGAGTGTCGCTTTCCTTCCGCTTGAGCTCATGCAGCAATTCAAGAATACGACGATCATTTGCGCGCAGCCGTTGCATGCCCACGAGCAGCAGAAGGGTGACCAGCACCAAATAGGCAATGATTACCCAGCAAAATGCCTGCAGCGTCGTGATGGCAGAGTGCACTCGCGGGCTGTGCACAATACGTTCGGCGAGCATGTCACCGAGTTCCCGTGCATAGGCGCGACCTTCCTCTTTGTACTGCTCTTTGAGGCTACTGGCACTTTTCTCCAGAGATTCAGCGAGCACCCGACCGAGAGCGCCGGAGGGATCAGCAGGAGCAGCATTCGCATCAGGGGCTTCAGTATTCTCTTGTCCTTGTTGCAGCGTTGTCTGCACAGCTTGCACCCCGGCGCGGAAAAGGTTGTCGAGTATCCGCTTACCATCGGCATCTGCCCGTACAGGTAAACACAGCAGCGCCATGCACAGGATGAGGAGAATACGTTTCATGACCCGCGTTAAAATTAATAGTGACCGCCGCGTGGCCCATTGGTCCAGCGCCATGCCGTTTCCACAATCTGTTCGGCATTTGTGTAGCGCGGTTTCCATCCGAGCACTTCCTGAGCCCTGCGTGAGTCAGCAATGAGGTAGGGCGGGTCGCCCTCGCGTCGGGCGCCATAGGTTACCGGCGCTTTCTTGCCGGTTACCTTTTCTGCGGCATCGATGATTTCCTTCACCGAGAGCCCCTTGCCGGTGCCTAGGTTAAAGCTGTTTGTATCGCCGCCTTTCATCAGGTAATCCAGTGCACGCAGATGGGCATCCGCCAAGTCATCCACATGCACATAATCGCGTACACAAGTGCCATCCGGCGTGTCGTAATCCGTACCGAATACGGTGATGCCATCACATTCGCCCTTTATGGCCATGAGGATGCGTGGGATAAGATGCGTTTCAGGCTCGTGATCTTCTCCGATTGCGGCATCTTCGGAAGCGCCGGAAGCGTTAAAATAGCGCAGAAACACCGCTTTAAGTCCATACGCCTGCTCACAATCACGGCACACGCGCTCCAACATGAGCTTGGAAGCTCCGTAGGGGTTGATGGGGGCTTTGGCTGCGGTCTCGGGAATGGGCATCTCCTCCGGTACTCCGAACACAGCCGCAGTGGAGGAAAATACAAAGCGTTTGGTGCCCGCCTGGATCATGGCGCGCAGCAGGGTGAGCGGTTTGGCAATATTGTTCTCGTAATACTTGAGCGGGTTCTTTACGGACTCCCCCACCTGGATGAAGGCCGCGAAGTGCACCACAGCGTCAAAATGCCCCTCGGCCAACAGCGGATACACCACTGACGCATCGCCCAAATCCCCTTTCACAAGCTTCACGCTCGGATCCACCAAAGCTGACGGATGGCCGTAAATCATGCTATCGAGTACAGTCACATCCGCTCCGGAGCGTACAAGTTGGCGCACGGTATGGGATCCAATATATCCGGCTCCGCCGGTTACTAATACTTTCATTGTTGTTGAGGTTAGTTTATATGAAATCTGTTTATGCCCCCGCATGCATCTCCAGCAGCATGTCTTCCAGCCTGCGAATGTCCGCCGAGAATCGGCGGATGCCCTCGGCAGTCTTTTCTGTGGCCATAGCATCCTCATTCATCAGGAAACGAAAGTTTTTCTCATCTGCTGGGACACGTGGGATGTCCATTTTGGCCGAGGCCGTGGGTGTGAGTTCGCAGCTCACTGCCCCTTGTCCGGTGGACAACTCCCCGAGGAGAATCGGCGAAATCGTCAATAAATCACAGCCCGCTAGCGCCAATATCTCCCCGATGTTGCGGAAAGACGCGCCCATAATTTGCACCGGGTAACCGTACTTCTTGTAATAATGGTAAATGGAGCGCACAGAAAGCACGCCGGGGTCTGTCTCGGGGGTGTAGCTTTCGCCCGTGTTCTTGCTGTACCAGTCCAAAATGCGACCTACAAAGGGGGAAATCAATCGCACCCCCGCCTCCGCACATGCTACTGCCTGCACCAAGCTGAAGAGCAGCGTGAGATTGCAGTGTATTCCCTCCCTCTCCAGCTCACGCGCAGCGCAGATGCCTTCCCAAGTGGAAGCAATCTTGATGAGTACACGCTCACGTTCTACCCCGGCTTGCTCATAGAGGTGAATGATCTCGTGGGCCTTACTGATGGTGGCCTGCTTGTCAAAAGAGAGACGAGCATCCACTTCACTTGAGACGCGGCCAGGTATGCGCTTGAGTATCTCAAGCCCGAAAGCAACGATCACACGGTTCATGAGTTCTCCGGCCAAAACGGAACCGCTCATGGGAGCATCTTTCATGTCCCGCACCACCTTCTCCACAATCGGGCGGTACTCAGGGACCTTGGCAGCGGATAAGATAAGGGATGGGTTCGTCGTTGCATCTTGTGGAGCGTACTCCTCTATTTGCCGGAAGTCACCGGTGTCCGCCACCACTGTCGTGTACTGCTTGAGCTGGTCAAGGAGAGTCTTCATAGGAACGCCCCCATCATAATACATACCTTGTTCAAGTCAAGCTCATTTGCCCATTGTACAGGGCAAACGCATTAGAAAATGAGATTCATTTTAAGGAAGGAGACAAGAGGTCCATTTATACTCTAAATCTTTGCCAAACAATATATCATCCAGTACATCCGTATCCCACGTTGCCCTCAGTCTCAGCCTCTGGAGTGGCACTTTCACTCCCTCATGACGGGCCTTGTACTGTTTGATCAGTACAAGCGCGAATCTCAAAACTCTCGAAAAGTTCTCTGCACTGTTCCCTTTCCTCTTGCGTCCTCCATCCTCGTTGAACACCACGTCCAACACCCAATGCAGACTGTTTTCTATCCCCCAGTGACTCCTTATACTTCCTGCAATCTGTTGTGCGCTCGCATGCCGATTGCTCACGATGTAGAAGCGTTGTTCTTGCGTCGTCTTTGCGCTCTTTTTCTCACAGTTCTCTTTTCTCACTCTCACCACGTGCACATTGTACTCTTTCCCATACTTGCCCGCTCCTTTTCTTCCTTTTATTCTTTCCATTAAAGTCTTACCTAACGCGCCCGAGGCGCTATCTCTTTTCAAAAGAGATAGCAAGCGTAAAAAATATTTACTATTTATTATGCGAAAGTTACAAAAATAAAAAACGCGATAGGGACAATGAGGTAGACGTATTTTCTGACCGTTTGTTCCACGACATTATACTCATTATAAACTTTGTACAAACGGGGAGAAAGTATATCTCTTTTGAAAAGAGATATACTGGTCTCATCTGGTACTGCCGGCCCCGCTCGACGCCGCTTTCAGAGGGGGATAAACCGAGGCGTTTGGTTGTGGGCACGTCTGTTTCAGATGTTTCCTACCCGTCATGCCATCACTGAAAGAAAAACTTTATCCTGAGCTAGTTACGGACATCATCGTAACGGTTATACTGGTAGCCTCAGTATACGCCGGGACGTACTATTATCAACGCGTCGGCCAGTTGGAACAAAGGGCGGATCAGGTGAACGCTCGAATTAAGAGGGTGGAGCGCGAAGCTGTCAGAGTAGATAACAAACGTTCAGGCATTGATACGCACGAATCATCGCGTGAAATTGACAAACTGGAAGACCAAATAACCGAGCTAAATGCTCTGCTCAGAGAGGAATAAACACATGCAAAAGAAGGTTCGCATAGCTTTGAGAATAGCAACTGGCTTGGCTGTTATCTGGGCTCTTTGCCTATTCGTACTCTGCTTGTTTTCGGAGATATCTTTGCACAGGGCAGAGGCGCAGTTACAGGACTCTGCCGCCCAGTTGGCAGAAGAAAAAGACGCATACGAGGCCGACAGGGCTATGATCAAAGAACTGCGTGAAATGAAGCTTGAACTCAAAAGCGAGCTTCGTGAGCTCAAAAAACAGCTTGCTTTGGAAAAGAAACTTGCGGAAGGGATGGATGCCATCCAGAAGACGACAAGCCCCGGAGACGATTTACTGGAAAGCGAGCGAGAGGGATCAACTCTCTCAGAGCTTGAACGCGCTGAGCTCAGGCGTACACTCCTTCGCAAGAACAAGATGTTGCTGTTCAAAATCTTCGAGTCACGCCGCATCCTCAGCGACTACAGAACTTCGCCTTGTCTGGAGGCTCTCCGTGGCGAGTCCCTGGAGAAGTTGCAGCTCATCCATGGGAATTGGAGAGTGACTGTACAAGCCCTGATCAACGCTGCCACCAGAGGAGAGGCAGACAAGGTAAGCCAGCTGCAGGTACAAGTTCAAGAACTTGCGGACTCTGCGGATGTTCTCACAGGAAACACTCAGTTATATTCAAATCAGGCGAAAAGAATCATCGAAGCTTCCAACAGCCTGCTGAATGCTATCAAGGCTCGCCAACTCCTGTTCCAACAGTCCGAAAAATTGGATGCCTCGGACAATTCTGAAACTTCTCTCAACCCTTAACTAACACATGGACAAATTCATTAACATCGGACTTATCGTCGTCATCATCGCCTCAATTTTCGGCGGCAGATACTACTATTCCCAAAACTTAAATCTCGGATTATGCATCGAAAATACGCAAAAGAAGATTGAGAGCCTTCGGAAAGAAATCACCGCTACCAAATCCAAAGTGAATACCCTTGGCATTCGACAACTTAACAACGAAAAATCCAGACTGGAAAAACAGCAGGAGCAACTGAAAACGAAACTCGAAAGTATTTAACATCTCTCTTGAAACATGGACACTCTACTCAAGCTTCTGGCTGTGCTGACCCTCATATGGGGAGGTTGGATGTACTTCAAAAACGCCGATTATGATACGGAGTTGAAGAAAATTCATAACGAACTCAAGGTAGCCGAACAAGAATTCAGCGATGCCCAAGCTGCTTATGACGCAGAAGTCAAAAAACGCGAGGCTCTCAGCGGGGAGGTAAACGCCCTGAAAGAGAACAACAAGGAATTAAGAAAGGAGATCGCCCTCAAAGCCAAGGAAGAAAGGGAACGAGCTATCCAGGAACGTCGTGAACTTTTGGAAGCTGAAAGAAAGGCTCAAGCAGAAGAATCGGAAAAAGAGCGACAACACAGAATAGCTTTATTAGATCGCGAGAAGCAGTTTGAAAAAGAGGAGAAGGAACAGGACGAAGCCTCCCGCAAAGAAGAAGAAGCCCAAATGGCTGCCGAGCGATCTGAGTGGGAAAAGAGGCGATCAAAGAAGAAAGAGGAGCAGGAGGATCAACTTTTGCAAGAAATGATAGAAATATCAGCGCAGGTAATGGGGCGGTATCTCGCTTCCTCTGCTTCTGTCCCCGGAGATGTAAATGACTATGGGCAAATTGAAAAACTTAAATATAACTGGACCAGGTACGTTCAGGCGTGTATTGACGCGGCAAAGAAAGGTGACTCAAAGCGTTTTGAAAAGTTTGGAAGGATGCTTCTCAATGTAGCCCATTCATTAAATCGTGTATCCAAAGGACAAAACACCCACTGCATAAACGATGCTACGGACTTCCTCAGTGAGGGAAGAAAAATTCTCAAGGCAAAGAAACAGCTGAGCAAAGATAACCCCTAATCATACCACACGGGATCCGAAGCCGTTAACCCAATACCGGCTCGGGATTTCGCCAATTCACGGTATGAAAATTGCCCCGTTCTCGCGGTGCGCCGGGTGATTCTCGTTAACTCTCCGCCATCGTCCCGGGATCCGCCACACGGCTCACATGTGCCCCAAGACCTAGCAGCTTATCATCCAGCATCTCGTAGCCTCGATCAATGTGGTAGAGACGGTGTATTTCTGTTACTCCTTCCGCGGCCAAAGCCGCCAGCACCAGTGCCGCGCTCGCACGCAAGTCACTCGCCATCACCGGAGCGCCGGAGAGCTTTTCCGTACCGGTGACAACAGCTGTTCCGGTGTCCATTTTGATGTTGGCGCCCATACGTTTAAGTTCCGAGCAATGCATAAAGCGTTGCGGGAAAATGGTATCTCTTACCACACTGATGCCGGGAGTTACAGAGAAGAGCGCTGTCATCTGCGCTTGCATATCCGTGGGGAATCCCGGATAGGGGCTGGTGGTAATTTTACCGCCTTTTGGCTGAGCCCCTGGGGCAACGTACACGGAAGTGCCGTCTCGGCTGAACTTCACCGTGTGCCCGCACTCGGAGAGCATATCCGCCACAGTCTGCACGTGTTCGCGGCACACGCGGTTGATGGTTATCCCCTCGCTGATGAGTGCTCCGGCCACCATAAAGGTTCCCGCCTCGATGCGATCGGGAATCACGGTGTGTTCACAGCCGTGCAAGCGATCCACTCCGTGTATCGTGATAGTGCGCGACCCCGCTCCTTCAATCTGTGCTCCCATCTTGTTGAGGAAATGAGCTAAGTCCACTACCTCCGGCTCACGTGCTGCTGATTCAATAACCGTTGTACCACGCGCCAGAACTGCAGCCATCATCAAATTGTCCGTACCAAGTACAGTGGGACCGTTGTCACCACGCATATCGACCGTTGCCCCCACCAACCCGTTGGGAGCCTCCATCACAAGATTTCCACCCTTGATGCGCACCCGAGCCCCCAGAGCTTGGATTGCTCGCACATGCAAATCCACCGGTCTGTCGCCTATTACGCAACCGCCCGGAAGGGGCAGGGTGCATCTTTTCATCCGCGCCATCATCGGCCCAAGCAAACAGATGGATGCACGCATCTTGCGCACTTGCTCATAGCTTGCGCTGGAACTGATGCCATCCGGCGAATCAATGCGCACCGTGCCACTGGAGCGTTCGACTGAAGCTCCCAGCTGGCTGAGAATCTGGATCATGTAGTTCGTGTCCGATACATCCGGCACGCGCGATATACGCACCGGCTCATCTGTCAGTAATGCTGCAGCAAGGATGGGTAACGAGGCGTTTTTGGACCCGCTTATATTGACGGTTCCCTTTAGTTTGTACCCTCCTTCAACGATTAGTTTATCCATGGTTCAGGTAACGATGCTCAGGGTTGTACGGAGAGATAGATCATGTAACCGGCGTAGCGCACATCGGTACTGTCCGTGCGGATGATGAGACGGTTCAGAACGGGTTTTTGCGTGCTGCGCGGAGAGATCGTGAGACTGTACAACTCGCCGGGGTTGGTTATGTTTGTGGTGTAATCAAAAGCATCGCCGGAGAGATCAGCGCTGGTGAGCGCATGCACCGGCGAGCCCTTTGGTATGATCACTTGAAGTTTTTTAGGAGAGCATGCACCGCCAACTTTCCATATCAGGCTGCGCGCACTGAGTTGCACTGCCTGAGGCACGCGTATATCCATGGTGAGGCGCGTGGTTTTGCCATCTGCTGTTGTGGCTTCCAGCTGTTTCTGCGTACTCTGCGCAAAATCACTCACATCCACCACTGCGGTAAGCGTGTTGCCGTCATGTTTCACTTTCGTGCAATCGCACAGGCTGCGTGAATGGGTGATGGGGCTATCGGCTTGGAAGATGACTTGTGCCTTCTTCTGCCCGTACGCAAGTTGAACCGTCTGCACTGGCTGTGCAAACCCCGCCTGCACCGGGGATGCAAACGTTGCCAGGAAGAGGAGCAAGACTGGGGTGCGATTCAGCGGCATGGTGTATTCGTTGGGGGGGCAGAGTCCGTTTCCCCAGTGGTGTCCTTCTCAAAAAAGAAAGCAGAAATGATGAAGAGTCCGGTGGCTATGCACACACAGGAGTCCGCCACGTTGAAGCTCGGCCAATGATAACCGAGCGGAAAATTCCGAGTGGTGATCCACGGGAACGAAAAATCCAAAAAATCAACAACGTACCCTCCGGTCAGCTTTTCCCAAAAACTCATACCCTCCGCCCATGGCACAAAAAAGCCCTGCAGCAACCGATCCGTCATGTTCCCCAACACGCCTGCCACCACAAAGACCCACGCCGCTTTGAGCAGTCGCGTGTTGAAAAATCCCCTGCGGTACAACAAATAAAGTCCCACGAGCGCTGCTACTTGGACTCCCAAAAAGACAAAAGGAGCCCAGGCCTCCCCATTCGCCATGCCGAAAGCGACTCCGGTGTTATGGATGCGGATGATGTCAAAGTGAATCAGCCCATTGTCTGTCAACACAGGAACGCGATCCGTCACCATGTTCGAAAGCTCGTGTGGTGGTGTAAAGTTAAACACAATGTACCACTTCGTCACCTGATCCAGCAGGTAGAGTGCCAGCACGCACAGTACCAATTTCACCCCTATCTTATCCGGTTTTGAAGCGTATTCTGTCGTGCTCATGATTTGCAGTTGTATGGCGGGTTTTAGGGGCTTTAAGCCATCATCGCGGCACATCGTCCGCACAGCCTCTCATCATTCACCGCCGGCTCGTAGCGGCGACAACGCGGACACATGGCATGCAGGGTCTTTTGCGCCGTAGCAGTCAACTGCTCGCCCACGTTCACCTGAACCTCGGAAACGATGAAAAACTCTTTCGCGAAGTCCGAATTCTGAAGCAAGCCGAGCACTGCCGCATCTTCCTTCTCAGGAACGGTAAGCTGCACGACAGCCTCGTTGTTTTTATTGAAAGCTTTGGCTTTGATTTGAGCCTCAATCGCTACTTGAATGACGTTGCGAATTTGCTGCAAGCGTGCAAATACGGGGGTGAGGCCGACATCGTACATCGGGTCAGCCTCCGGGAAATCCTGTTCGTGCACAGAGTCTCTGTGCCCGGCATGTTCCCACGCTTCATCGCAGGTGTATGCCAATATCGGGGCTAGGAGCTTCACCAGCGTATCAAAGATTCGCGAGATGGCGAACTGCTTGCTCAAGCGGCGTGGCGAATCCTTGGCATCGCAGTACAGGCTGTCTTTCGTGATGTCGATGTAGAGCGAGGAAAGCTCGCCGGTGCAGAATTGGTTAATTGCCGAGAACACCTTGCGGAATTCGTACGTCTCGTACGCTGCGCGCACATCACGAATCAGTGCATTCAGTCGCTCCAGTATCCACGCATCCAGAGGATCAAGCTGCTCCGGACGACAACCGTCGTATCCTTTCAGATTGGCCAGCAGGATGCGCAACGTGTTACGCAAACGACGGTAAGGCTCGGTAATCTGCTTGAACAAATCCTCGCCGAAGGGCACTTCATTCTGCCAGTCCACGCTGCTCACCCACAAGCGCACGATATCAGCGCCGTACTTCTCATAAAAATACTTGGCGTTGGTCGGTTTTTGGTACCCCTCCTGCGCGCTCTTCGAGAGCTTCGAACGGTCCTGATTCACCACAAAGGCATGCGTGAGCACCTGTTTGTAGGGCGCCGTTCCACGCCAGGCGCAGGAAAGCATGAGGGAGCTTTGGAACCATCCGCGGTGCTGGTCTGTGGCCTCCAAATACACATCACAGGGGGCTTGCAATCCTTCCCGGTGCTCCAGCACTGCCACATGAGAACAACCGGAATCAATCCACACGTCCAGCGTGTCTCGCCCCTTACGCAAATTGGCGGGCAATCCCAATTTCTCGCAGAGCTTTGCATCACTCAGCTCGAACCAGATGTTGGTGCCGTGCTGTTCCACCAAATTCGCCACGCGGCGCACAATATCAGCCTGAAGCACCGGTTCATCATCCGTTGTGTAGAATACCGGCAGCGGTACGCCCCATGTGCGCTGGCGCGAGATGCACCAGTCGGGCCGCGCTTCCACGGTGCTGTAAATGCGGTTGCGTCCCCATGCCGGGACCCATTGCGTGTGGTCGATTTGATTGAGAGCGAGGGGACGCAGTTTTTCCATGCTGATGAAAAATTGCTTCACAGCACGGAAGATGATAGGCGTTTTGGAACGCCAACAGTGCGGGTATTGGTGGGTGAATTCCTCACGCCCGAGTAGTAACCCGCGCTCGACGAGCATTTGGATGACATCCTCGTTGCTGTCAAACACATGCTTGCCCACTAACGCCGGAACACCGCACTCAGCGGTGTAGAGTCCATCGTCATCCACGGGAGAAAGAACCGGAAGCCCGTACTGCATGCCCACGTTGTAGTCATCTGCGCCATGCCCTGGGGCAATGTGTACCGCGCCCGTGCCGGTGTCCATTGTCACGAACTGTCCCATCATGATGAGTGCATCGCGATCCAGGAATGGGTGCCTCGCTTTTTTGCCCTCAAGCTCTCGACCCGCCAACTCCGCCAGTACTTCACCTGCCTCAAGCTCGCATTTACTGCAGAACGTCTCCACCAAATCTCTCGCCAGAAGGTACGCCTCTTCCGCCCCGTCCTTGCAGAACTTCTGCACCACATAAACACTGTCTGGGTGAAGAGCGATGCCCAAGTTGCTGGGCAGAGTCCACGGCGTCGTTGTCCAGATGACGAGCTTGCAAGCGTGACCATGCACCGGCTCCTGCATGGGGAAGGCCACGTAGATGGCGGTGGAGGTGTCCTCCTGGTATTCGACTTCTGCCTCTGCCAGCGCCGTATGGTGCGCATAGCTCCACTGCACCGGACGCATCGATTGGTAAACTGCTCCAGCTTCCACCAACTTCGCAAACACGCGCAGCACCCACGCCTCGTACGCCGGATCCATGGTAATGTACGGATTTTCCCAATCACCGAACACGCCGAGGCGACGGAACGAGGTGCGTTGTTGATCAATGTAGGTTCGCGCAAACTCGGCGCAGCGGCGGCGAATCTCCGCAGGTTCCAACCCCTGGGCCTCCTTCACTACTTTCGCTTCGATGGGGAGCCCATGACAGTCCCAGCCCGGCACGAAAGGCGCATAGTACCCCGCCATCGTTTTGCTCTTTATCACCATGTCTTTGAGCACCTTATTGAGCGCAGTGCCCATGTGTACATCCCCGTTCGCAAAGGGAGGGCCATCATGCAGTACAAAACTTGGCGCCCCCTGTTTTTTCCGTCGTTCAATGATGCGCGAGTACAGCTCTTCCTCTTCCCATTTCTTCAGCCGTTGCGGCTCCCTCTGGGTCAGGTCCCCGCGCATCGGGAACGTGGTATCCGGCAGAAAGATGCTCTCCTTGTAACTTGTCGCACTCGAGCTCATACGCGCGCACTATACGCTCTCGCACCCTCTTTGTCAAGCTTTCCGCGCCCCGCTGCCGCTTCTTTTGCAGCAAAAAATCCTCTTGCTTTGTCTCGCGTGGTGGGGTAGGATGAAATGCGCATGAACACAGACGTCCCTCTCAGTCAAGACCCACAAGTGCAAGCCGTTGTCTTCATTGGCGCTGATGCCGTTTCGATGATGGTAGCGGAGTCTTCTGAGGCTGGGGTGCGTGTGTTGGATGTGCTCAGTCAACCGGTCGAGTTGGCCAAGGATGTGTTCTCCGGCGGCATTATCCGGCGTGAGACGATGGATCGCTGTGTTCACATCATCAACGGCTACAAAACGCTGCTGAAGGAATATGGCGAAAACATCACTCCGCGCCTGCTCGGCAGCAATGTGTTGATGAGTATCCGGTTCATGGATGCTGTCATGAATCGCCTGCTCAACTCCTGTGGTTTGCATTTGGAGGTCATGGATGACGGTGAAATGACACGGCTTCTCTACCTCAACATGAAAGAGTTGCTCGCCGACCGCCCGGAACTGGCCGATCAAAGCATTCCGGTGCTGCACGTCGGACCGGGCAACACGCGCCTTCTCGTGTTCGACCATGGGCGTATTACCTACTACGCCAGCTATCGAATGGGCGCGCACCGCACTGGGGTGTCCATCGGCGATGCAGCTTCCGGAGCTGCCGACTTGGAATCCTCACTCATCCGCGAACATATCCGCGGTGTCGTTGAGCAACTCTTCCACGATGCCGAGGCAGTCCTCCCCGATCATCCGGCCGCCATGGTCGTCTTTGGTCCGGACTTTCACCGCATCCACTCTTCCATTTTTGCGCAGGATGCCGTATCACCTGCCGACTTACAGGAACTGGCCACTCTTCTTGCCTCCCTCTCCTCCGACCAACGCATGGAGAGATTTGATGAAAATTACGCTGGCGTAGGCGCTCTGCTCCCCTCTGTCATCATTTTCCACGATATTGCCAGGGAGTTCCGCGCCCAACAGCTCCTTTTCCCTCAGGAGCAATACAGCGGCGCCTTCCTGCGCAACCTCCTTCCCGCCCGCAAGGATAACTTCGCTCTCGAACAAGAGGTTATCCACTTCGCCCTGCTACTTGCAGACCGCTATAAGGTTGACCGTACCCATGCGCGCCACGTGCGCAAGCTCGCCATTTCCCTCTTCGACCAGCTCCAGGAACTTCACCACCTCGCCCGCCACGATCGTTTGCTCCTCAAAGTTGCCGCCATCCTGCACGAAGTCGGCACCTTCATCAATCCTAAGGCCCACCACCGCCACGGTCAGTACATTATTCTTAACTCCGAAATCTTTGGTCTCTCCCGCCGGGATGTCGAGTTCATCGGCATGCTTGCCCGTTACCACCGTCACGGTGCGCCTACAACGGAGGATTACTTCTACGCCCTCCTCAGCCAACCCGATCGTCTCCGCCTTCAAAAACTCGCCGCCCTCCTGCGCGTGGCAGACGCCATGGAACGCGCCCACTCCCAGCGCATATCTCAGTTCTCCGTGCGCTTCAA